>JBEEKA010000264.1:0-4631 GCA_041168985.1 Pseudomonadota bacterium
CGGCGTTCTGGATGATGCTGATGGAGTAGGCCATCAGTTTCGGCCACACCATCATGTCCGTGCCGAACATGACGCGGTCCTCGAAGCCGGCTTCCACCAGCCGCTGGAGGTAGCGGTTCACTTCCTTCAGCGGATAGCTCCAGATGAGTCCGGCGACATCGACGTAAACGTGCGAGTTCGCTTGCAGCAGCGTCAGCATGTTGTCGATCATCGGGTAGCCTGCGTGCATCACCTGGACGCGCAGCTTGGGATGGCGGGCCAGCAGTTCCTCGAGCAGCAGCGGGTCGCCCATCGAGCCCCTGAACCTGGGCAAGGTGATGTTCGCGCGGCCGGAGCCGCCCGTGCCCATGTGGATGGCCACCGGGATGTCCAGTTCCTCGGCGAGTGCGAAGTAGGCGTCGACGGAGAGGTCGCTTGGCGACAGGCCCTCGTACTGCAGCCCGATCTCACCCATGACCTTGAAGCCGCCGTCCTTGAAGGTCTTGCGCAGCTCAGGCACGGGAATCCGGCTCACGCCGCCCATGCCGCCTCCGAAACCGGTCCCGGGAATCACCCGGTCCGGCGCCGCGTCCATCCATTTCTTCACCTCGCGCGGCTCGCCGAATACCACGGCGGTGACGTTCAGCCGCTGCATTTCGGCGATCACGTCTTTCATGTACTCGCCCTTGGCCGCTGGCGTAAGCGCCGGCGTGCACTTTTCCTTTAGCCATCCATTGGTGGCTTCCTTGACGGAAGGGTCCGAGGCGGTGAAGCGGGCGGCATTCGGGCACATGGCCGACAGACCCGGCAGGTCGCCGTCCATGGCGTGGACGTGCACGTCCAGTACCGGCGGTGGAGGGCCGTCCGCGTTCTGAGCCAGGGTGCCCGCCGAGGCACAGGCGAGCAGGGCGGCGACCCACATCCGACGGAAGGCTGGAATATTCGGCATGGTCGGGACTCCTCTCAGGGTACCTCGCGAGCCTAGACTATCCGCGCTCGAATCGCGGACAGGACCTTGAGGGCGCCCAATTCGCAGCGCGCTATCGGATGGGGCGCAATATCGCCGTGCAGCGACTTGCGGCGGGCGGCGCCCCTTACCGAGGAGAGTCCTGCGTCAGGCGCTGCCGGGGCGGGGGCGCTTTGCGCGGTGCTTTCGCACGCGGGCGGCCCCGCGTTCCCCGCCATGGAACGCCAGCATGTGCGCAGGGCTGCAGTACCGCGTCCGGGGCCGGTTGCTGGCGCCCCGATCCACGAAGAAGTACCGCCCGCAGCTTTCAAGCTGGCAGCGACACAGGTCCGCGCGCCGACCTCGCTCGACGTCCAGGATCAGCGCCAGTCCCAGGTCGCAGAGGTCCTCGACGCCGGCCAGCGGGTAGTGGACGGCGAGCCGCAGGCCTCCCGGCACCATTCGGATGACAGGCTGGGCGCGCGGCCAGCGCCAGGCCCTGAGAGCCTGGGCAGCCGCGGCGTCGGGCTGGGTGAGGACCTGGGCGAGCCGGTTCTGCAGGTCGCCTCGCAGGCGCTCCTGGGTTTCCCGCCAGACCGTCTCCCAGGTCGCCGCTGCAGGATCGCCCTCGGTCTGGAATCCCCACAGGTCCTGCCCGGCCTGGTTGAAACCGGCGGGGGCTGGAGGAATCAGGACGCCGTTGAGTTCCACGTCCGAGCCGTTCGCGAAGGCGAGGGTCGCCTCCACCAGGTCCTGCTCCCCGGCAGGCTGCTGGGCGGTGTTGAGCAGTTTCAGCGTGGTCATCGGGTCCTGCCGGCGGCGTTGGGGTCTGCTGTCGACTGTAACAAGAAAGCTTGACGTCGTTTCAATATGGAAACGTGTTACGTGACAGTTCGGTGCGGCGCTGGCGCGCAGTTGAGGCGAGTAACAAAATACATAACCGTTACATAAATATGTGCATTGGAATATGCCACGGAACAACATGTTGGTGTGGAAAGGTAATGTTACTTCGATATTTGAAAGACTGTGCTGCGCGCGCGGTCCGTTCCTCTAGAATCGACCCAACTGCCGGGAGCTACGCCATGTCGCGTTACGCAAGAATTCCTTTGCTCACCCTGCTGGGGCTGTCTGGCCTGCTCGTGGGATGCGGCGTAAACCCGGTGACCGGCCGGAACGAACTGCAGTTCGTGTCGGAGGCCGACGAGATCCAGATCGGGGCGAAGCAGTACGTCGCCGCGCGACAGAGTGAAGGCGGGGACCTCACGGCGCTGCCGGAACTGAGTGTCTACGTCAACGAGGTGGGGCAGCGTCTCGCCGCCGTTGCTGACCGGAAGCTGCCCTATGAGTTCACGGTGCTGAACAGTTCGGTGCCGAACGCCTGGGCCCTGCCGGGGGGCAAGATCGCCGTGAACCGCGGGCTGCTGACTCAGTTGCATGACGAGGCCGAGCTCGCGGCAGTCCTGGGTCACGAGATCGTCCACGCGGCGGCTCGGCACGGGGCCAAGTCCCAGGAGCGGAGTGTCCTGCTGCAGGCTGTCGTGCTGGCCGGTGGCGTCGCGGCGGCGGTCTCCGATGCTGACCCGAAGGTGGTCGGTGTGGCCATGGCCGGCGCCGGGGTCGGCACGAAGCTCGTCCAGCAGCGCTTTGGCCGCGACCAGGAGCTCGAGGCCGATGCCTATGGCATGCGTTACATGCAGCGGGCCGGTTATGACGCGCTGGCGGCCGTCGATCTGCAGCAGACCTTCGTGAAACTGTCGGCCGGAAAGCAGGGCAACTGGCTGGAAGGCCTGTTCGCGTCCCATCCGCCCAGTCAGGAGCGGGTGGACCGCAACCGTGAACTGGCGTCGAAGCTGGGCAAGGGCGGGGACCGTGGCGCAGAGCGTTTCGCGGCGCGCCTCGGGCCGCTCATGCAACTGAAGCCGGCTTACGACAAATACGACCAGGCGCTGGCGGCGCTCGGCAAGAAGGATTTCGCTACCGCGCGGTGGCTCTCGGCTGAAGCGGCGCGCCTGGCCCCGAAGGAAGGGCGCTTTGCCGAACTACAGGGTGACGTGGAAACCGCGGAACGCAATCCGCGGGCCGCGCAGCCGCTGTACGAGCGGGCGATCGCGCTCGATCCGTCATATTACGGCGGCTACCTGGGTGCCGGGATCTCCGCTTATCGAAACGGCGATCGGGTGAAGTCAGAAAGCTTCTTGCGGCGTAGCGCGGCGCTGTTGCCCACCGGGCCGGCGGCGCTTTACCTGGGCCATGTCGCGCGCGACAAGGGCGACCGGCAGGCGGCGCTGGCGCTTTACGGTGCCGCGGCAAAGACGGGCGGCGAAATCGGCAAGGCCGCCGCAGCGGAAGCGGCACGCCTGGAAGGCGGATCGACGGCGCCTTAGGTGGCGCCCTTCTCCCCGGCATCGCGCCAGCGGGTGAAACAGCGCGGGTCGCCATAGGCGAGGAAATTCGGATTCAAATAGCCTTCTTTGGTGTTGTAGCGGAGCACGAGTCCCGTGCTGGCTTCCACCACCTGTCCCCCTGCGGCTTCGAGGACCGCCTGGCCGGCGCCGATGTCCCATTCGGAAGTCGGGCCCAGCCGCGGGTAGAGGTCCGCGGTGCCTTCCGCCACCACGCAGAGCTTTATCGAGCTGCCCACGGCACTGAGTACATGGGGGCCGATCCGGTCGAGCCGGGCAGCAAGTTCGGGGTTCCCGTGCGAGCGGCTTCCCAGAACGCGCAGGGGCGTGGCCGCGACCGGCTTGACGCCGATACGCGTGCGGCCCCGTTCATGGGCTTCACGCCAGGCGCCTTCCCCCGGAATGCCGCTGTACGTGGTGTCACTGACCGGAATATGGACGGCACCCAGCACGGGCCTGTGTCCGTCGATCAGCGCGATGTTCACCGTGAACTCGCCGTTGCGGGAGACGAACTCCTTCGTGCCGTCGAGCGGATCGACGAGCCAGTACCGTTCCCAGGTCGACCTGACGGACCAGGGGATGTCCGCCGATTCCTCCGACAGGATCGGCAGCTGCGGCGTGAGGGCTTCCAGACGGGCGACGATAAGTCGGTGTGCCCGAAGGTCGGCTTCCGTCAGCGGCGAGTCGTCGGACTTGGCGCGCGCCTCGAAGTCAGTACCGTAGACTTCGAGGATTTCACGGCCGGCCTCGCGGCAGATGCCGATGATTGCGTCACGGAGCTCAGAGAGCGGCAAGGGCACTGGCATAAGCACTCTCGAAATAGCCGCCCTCGATCAGGGTGGCGATGATCCGGTCCGCGGCGGCATCCGCCGTAAGTCCGGTGGTGTCGATCTGGATTTCCGGCTTTTCCGGGCGCTCGTAAGGGGAGTCGATGCCCGTGAAATGCTTGATTTCCCCGCGGCGGGCCTTCCTGTAGAGGCCCTTCGGGTCGCGCTGCTCCGCGACGTCGATCGGCGTATCGATGAAGACCTCGAGGAATTCACCCTCGCCGAGCAGGTCCCGCGCCAGCTGGCGTTCGGCACGGAAGGGGGAAATGAACGAAACCAGGGTGATCATGCCGGCGTCGACCATCAGCTTCGTGACTTCGGCCACGCGGCGGATGTTCTCGACGCGATCGGCATCGGTGAAACCCAGGTCCTTGTTGAGACCGTGGCGGATGTTGTCGCCGTCCAGCAGGTAGGTGTGCCGGCCCATCGCGTGGAGCTTCTTTTCCACCAGGTTCGCGATGGTCGACTTGCCGGATC
>JBEEKA010000265.1:0-10416 GCA_041168985.1 Pseudomonadota bacterium
CAGTGGGTGCGCAGGATGCCGTGGTCCAGTCGGCGGTTCGGTTCATGACGCGTGACGTCGCCGCACAGGGCGAAGCGCAGCGTGGTCCGCCCGCTGTCCGGATTGCGCCAGAGGTAGGTGCCGATGAGGTGCCGGGGCTCGAAAGCCCACGCCGTTTCCTCGAGGGTCTCCCGGATGGCCGCATCGATGATCGATTCGCTGTCTTCGACATGGCCGGCGGGCTGGTTGAAGACGGCCTTCTGCTTGATCTGCTCCTCCACCATGAGGAATCGCCCGTCGCGTTCGACGACGGTGGCTACGGTCAGTTCGGGTCGCCAGGTCATGGCTTGAGTATAGGCGACCGGCGCGATCATCAGCCGTGCAGCACGCGAGGGGCCTGGCCTTCGGCGCTGCCGAGCCAGATCTCGTCGAACTCCTTGAGGTGGAGGCGGGCGATCAGCGGCTGGTTGAATCCCGAAATGCCTTCCCAGCTCGCGGCACGCGTGCGGTACAGCACGGAGCGGTCGTCGGCGATGAGCATCGCGCTGCGCCGGTCCCGGAACTCCTGAGCCGCGACGCGGATTTCAATGCAGGTGGTCAGCCTCCGGGCCATGGCGACGAACCGATTGCTGTTGCCGCCGACGCCCAGCGGCTCATGTACCAGCAGGCGCACCTTCGCGAAACTGCGGGACAGGACGAAGCGCTTGACGACCTCCAGGAAGGCCGGCTGGTCGTAAACGTCGGGTTCGAGATCCGCGGAATAGATCGACAGCAGCCGCGTGGCGGCCGAGGCCGTGCGCAGCGCCGCGACCCGCACGTCGTCCAGCGACGCCAGGATGTTCAGCGGTTCGACGCGCGGCGCGGTGTCGAGGAGGGCGGCCGGAAGCTGGGCAACCGGTCCCTGCAGGAAATCCAGTGAGAATCTCGAAGACATGGACCCGACTCTAGGAAGCCGGGCGTGACGCGCAATGTGGGCCGCGTCACAGTTTCCCTCTGGCCAGGGCGCGATTCACCGGATCTGAGGACTGGTTCCAGTGCTTATGTTCAACCCGCGCTGCGACGGGCCAGCGCTTCGGCAGCCCCGAGGTAACTGGCCGGCGTCAGCGCCGAGAGGCGCGCGCGCTCCGCCTCGGGCAGCGGGAGGGTCGCGATGAAGCCCGTCAGCAGTTCGCGATCGATGGGGCGGCCGCGCGTGAAATCCTTCAGCAGTTCGTAGCCATTCGGTACGCCGGCAGCGCGCAGGACGGTCTGCACGGCCTCGCCCAGCACTTCCCAGGCGTCGTTGAGGTCCTGCGCGATGCGGGCTTCGTTGGCGGCGATCTTGCCCAGTCCGCGCAGGGCGGCCTTCCAGGCCAGCAGCGCATGGCCGAACGCGACACCGAGGTTGCGCAGGACGGTCGAATCGGTGAGGTCGCGCTGCCAGCGTGAAACCGGCAGTTTTTCCGAGAAGTGGCGCAGCAGTGCATTGGCGATGCCGAGGTTGCCTTCGGCGTTCTCGAAATCGATCGGGTTGATCTTGTGCGGCATCGTGGAGGAGCCCACTTCGCCTGCGACCGGCTTCTGCTTGAGGTAACCCAGCGAAACGTAGCCCCAGATGTCGCGGCACATGTCGATGCCGATCACGTTGATGGCGGCGACGGCGTCGCAGTATTCGCCGATCCAGTCATGCGGTTCGATCTGCGTGGTGTAGGGGTTCCATTCGAGCCCCAGTACGCCGACGAAGGACTCCGAGACGCCGACCCAGTCCGTCCCCGGAACGGCGGCAAAGTGCGCATTTAGGTTGCCTGTCGCGCCGTTGAACTTGCCGAGGATCGCCACGGCGGCAAGGCGCGCGCGCGCGCGCTCAAGGCGGGCGACGATATTGGTGAATTCCTTCCCCAGCGTGGTCGGGGTGGCCGTCTGCCCGTGCGTCCGCGAGAGCATCGGCAGTGCGGCGTATCGTTCCGCGGCGGTCCGCAGGGACGCGATCAGCGCATCGACGGCAGGCAGGATCACCGTTTCACGCGCTGTCTTGAGCATGCGCGCGTAGCTCGTGTTGTTGATGTCCTCCGACGTGCAGCCGAAGTGGACCAGTTCGAGATGCGCGGGCGTCGCGCCGGCTGCCTCCAGCCGGTCGCGGACGAAATACTCCACGGCCTTCACGTCGTGGTTGATCTTCTGCTCGATCGCCTTGACCGTGGCCGCGGCGTCATCGCCCGGATCCCTGGCCATCGAATCGATGCAGGCGAGGGCCACCGCCGGCAAGGGCGTTTTCAGCAGCGCGGGGACCTTCGCGGCCAGGTGTCCGATCCAGAGGGCTTCGACGCGCACGCGTTCGCGGATCAGGGCGGCTTCGGACAGGACCGCGGCAAGGGGCGCCGTGGCGGCACGGTAACGGCCATCGACGGGGGAAAGGGCATTGAGCGCGCTGGAGTCCATGCAGTGTCCGGGATCAGGAGAAGTAGGGGGATGGTAAAGTCGAATGATAACGCATGGCTGACAGGGGCTTTTGAAACACGGTGACCGGGGTGGACGCAGGTCTGTTGGACCGGGCACTGCATCGGGTGTCCAACCCGGATCTTGCACCTCAGGGTGGCGCGGGTCCCCGGCTCGGTGCCCACGCGGGTCCGATTCCGGCCCATCTGTTGCCCTTGCTCCCCCGGGATGCAGTGCCCGCCGCCGTGCTGATGGCGATCCTGGGCGGCGATGACCCGGGCATCCTGCTGACCGTCCGCGCCCCCCACCTGCGCAAACATGCCGGACAGATCTCGTTTCCCGGCGGTCGCATCGAGGACCACGACGCCGATGCCGAAGTGGCGGCGTTGCGCGAGGCCCATGAAGAAATCGGGCTCGATCCGGCGACCGTCGACGTCATCGGGAGGTTGCCGGACCAGATCGTGCTGACCGGGTTCCGGATCACGCCCATCGTCGGCCGGATCGTCGGTCGCTTCGATGCGCGTCCCGACCCAGGCGAAGTCAGTGAAATCTTCGTGTTGCCCCTGTCGCATCTGCTGGATCCCCGCAACCTCCAGACCTACCGTCGCGATGTCGGTGGTACCGAAGTCGAAATGCGCGACATCCGCTTCGGCTCGCACCGGATCTGGGGCGCCACGGCCGGAATACTGTTGACCTTCAGGGAGTACGCCCTTGCAGACTGAGCCCCCCATCGAGCGTCTGAAAGCCATCATGCGTCGCCTGCGCGACCCGTCTGGCGGATGCCCCTGGGATCGCGCGCAGGATTACGTTTCGCTGGCACCCTTCACGCTGGAGGAGGCGAGCGAGGTCGTCGACGCCCTGGAGCGGGGCGACCTGCAGGCGCTGCGCGACGAGTTGGGCGATCTCCTGTTCCAGGTGGTCTTCCTTGCGCAGCTTGGCGCGGAAGATGGCCGTTTCGATTTCGACGACGTGGCGGCGGGGATTGCCGACAAGCTGCTGCGGCGGCACCCGCACGTCTTCGAGGATGCCGCTGCGGCCGATGATCCCACGCGCAGCTGGGATGCCATCAAGGAGGGGGAACGTCGCGTCAAGGGCCTGCACGGCGTGCTGGCCGACGTGCCGCGCAGCCTGCCCGCACTGGCGCGGGCCGCGAAGCTGGGACGACGCGCCGCACGCGTTGGATTCGACTGGCATGACGCGGGAGGTGCCCGCGACAAGGTGCTGGAGGAACTGGCGGAGCTCGATGCTGCAGTGGCGGCAGGCGAACGGGACCATATGGCGGAGGAACTCGGCGACCTGCTGCTCGCGGTGACCAGCTGGTCTCGGCACCTGGGGCTCGATCCGGAAACCAGCCTGCGTGGCGCGAACCGCAAGTTCGAATCGCGCTTTTCGGCCATGGAGGCGATCGCCGCGGAACGGGGTCTGGACCCCGATGCGCTCGACGCGGCGCAGTGGGATGCACTGTGGAACGAGGCCAAATCCCGCGTTCAGTCCTGATTCATCCCGCCGGGCCTAGCGTGAAACCGTCCTTCCAACGGAGACGGTGTCATGAAACTCGGACTGGTTTCGATGTCGGTGGCGGCCCTCTTGCTCGGCTCGCAGGTCGCGGCGGCGCATGACCATGGCTGGGGCCGGCACAAGGACTACGACCGCGGCTACGAACGCGGGTATGACCGCGGCTACGACCGCTTTGCCCGCGTCATCGACGTGGACCCGATCTATGACCGCGTTCGTGTCGTGGAGACCGTACCGGAATGCCGTCGCAGCCTGCAGCGGGAGCGGGGCGGCGTCGTCCTGCACCGGGATATCGATCCGGCCGCGACGATCGTCGGGGGTGTGCTCGGCGCCGTGGTCGGCAGCAATGTCGCCAGCCGCTATGACCGCGGCATCGGCACCGTTGCCGGTGCCTTGGTTGGCAGCGCGATCGGCAACGAAGTGGGCGCACGCGGTTATCGCGAGGAATACATTCCCGCGCGGACCTACGAAACGGAACGCTGCTACGAGCGCCCGGTCGAGTACATCCAGCCGCGACAGTTGGGCTTTGGCGTGACGTATCTGTTCGAAGGACAGCAGTTCCGGGCACGCCTGCCGTATGACCCGGGCCGCAGCCTGCGGGTGGACGGATATGGTCGTCCGATTGGCCCGTAAAGACCGTCGGCGCGTAGGATAGGGCGATGCAACGTCGGATGTTGGTTTCCCTGTCTGCGAGCCTGGTGGGTCTCGGATGCCTGGTGTCGGGTACCGCCCTGTCGATGGCCCCCGTTCCCCCGGTCCCGGCGGATTCCCATCCGCCGGGTGCGCCCGTGTCGCCGCCGATGTCTCTTGACCGGGCGATTGCGCTGGTGGAACAGCAGCAAAAGGCCCGCGTCGTCCGCGCCACGGAAGAACTCGTCGAGGGCCGCATGGTGTACGTGCTGCGCCTGCTGTCCGACGAGGGCCGTGTCTGGACGGTGCGGATCGATGCCCAGTCGGGAGTGATGAACTGATGCGTGTCTTGCTGGTCGAGGACGAGGCGGCGCTGCGCGAAAGCCTGCGCAGCAACCTGGTGGAAGCCGGGTTCACCGTGGATGTGGCGGCCGATGGGGAAGAGGGCCTTTACGCGGCCACGGAGTACCCGATCGATCTCGCGATCATCGATCTTGGCCTGCCGAAGCTGCCGGGCCTGGACGTCATCCGCAGGCTGCGCGCGGCGGGCAAGACCTTTCCGGTGCTCGTGCTGACGGCGCGTGACCGCTGGCAGGACAAGGTGCAGGGGCTGGATGCCGGGGCCGACGACTACGTCGCCAAGCCTTTCCACTTCGAGGAAGTGCTGGCCCGGCTGCAGGCCCTGCTACGCCGCAGCGGTGGCTGGGCCAGCGCCACGCTGGCCTGCGGACCGATGTCACTCGATACTCGCGGCCAGACCGTGACGGTGGAAGGCCGGCCCGTGGATCTCACGACTTTCGAATACCGCATCCTGGAGCACTTGATGCTCAGAGCGGGTGAGGTCATCTCGAAGGCGGAGCTGACGGACCACCTGTACGAACAGGATTTCGACCGCGACAGCAACGTGATCGAGGTGTTCGTCGGCCGGCTGCGTCGCAAACTCGATCCGGAGGACCGCATCCACCCGATCGAGACGCTGCGGGGACGGGGTTACCGCTTCGCGCTGGCTCGCTCCGCGACCTGATCCCGTGCCGTCACGCAGTTCCGTCACCCGTCGATTGCTGCTGTCGATCGCGGTGCCGCTGCTGCTGTTCCTGGGCATTACCGTCGCCGTCCTGGACCACCGGTTCCAGACGCTCGCGGACGACGCGTTGCATGCGCAGCTCGAATCCGAACTCATCGCACTGATCACGTCGTCGGATCCCGACGAGGCTGGCGCCATCGCGCCACTGCTCAAGAGCGCGGAATCGCGGTTCATGACGCCGGGTTCAGGCATGTATGCCCGTGTCGTGAACCGGCGCGGCCTGCAGGTCTGGAGGTCGCCCTCGAACGCGGGCGTGAAGGTCGATTACGGGCCGCCGCTGCTGCCCGGCAAGACCGAATTCCGCGAGGTGTCGGGGGCGCCGGGTACGCCGAAGCTCGCCGTGCTGAGCCGGGGACTTCGCTGGGAAGACGAGCGGGGCCGCAGGCTGGACCTCACGTTTACCGTGGCCATGAGCCTCGCGGAACATGATGCGCAGCTCTTCAAATTCAGGCGCGAGCTGACGGGGCTGTTCCTGCTGGTCGGTTTCGGCATGCTCGTCGCGCTCGGCATCCTCCTGCGCTGGGCCCTGCGTCCCCTGCGGGAACTGAGCCGCCAGATCGGCGAGGTGGAGGCGGGCGAGCGCGAGCGGCTGGACAGTCCGTGGCCGAGGGAACTGCGCGGCGTCGTCGCCAACCTCAATGTGCTGCTCGATGGGGAGCGCAACCGGATCGCGCGCTATCGCGACACGCTGGGCAATCTGGCGCACAGCCTGAAGACGCCCCTGGCGGTGATTCGTTCCAGTCTCTCGGGGAAAGATCCCGCGGCCATCGCGGCGGCCGTCGATGAGCAGGTGGTTCGCATGACGACCATCGTCGAGCACCAGCTCAAGCGAGCGGTGGGCGGTGGCCCATCGGTGGGTCGCGCGGTGCCGGTCGCGCCCATTGCGCAGGATCTTCGCGTTGCCCTGCTCAAGGCGCATGCGGGCAAGGACTTCAGCCTCGAGGTTGCGGTGGATGCCTCGGCCCAGTTCGCCGGCGACAAGGACGACCTGTACGAGGCGCTGGGCAACCTGATGCAGAACGCGGCCAAGTGGTGCGCCAGCCGGGTGCGCGTGTCCGGCAGTGTCCGCGAACTGGTGGATGGGTCGCGCCGGCTCGAGATACACGTCGAGGACGACGGTCCGGGCATACCCGCAACGGAGCGCGAGCGCGTCATCCAGCGCGGCGCGCGTGCCGACGAAGTCGTGCCGGGCCATGGCCTCGGGCTTGCGATGGTGCGGGATTTCGCCCAGCTGTATGGCGGCGAGATCATGCTGGGTGATTCGAGCATCGGCGGAGCGAGGCTCTCGCTGCTGCTGCCGGGACGCTGACGCGCGTGGCGATGTGTACCGACTGGTCCACCGGGCTGGCGGGCCGACCGGTATCATCCGCCGATGACTCACAACGCAACGAAGGCTTGGCACCCGGCCAGCTGGCATGGATTCAAGGCCCTGCAACAACCGACTTATCCCGATCTCCAGGCCCTTGATTCGGCGGTGGCCGAGCTGTCGAAGCTTCCGCCGCTCGTCGTGTCCTGGGAAGTGGATGCGCTGCGCGAACGCCTCGCGGCTGCGCAGCGCGGCGAACATTTCCTCCTGCAGGGCGGCGACTGCGCGGAGAGCTTCGCGGAGTGCGAATCCGACCGCATTGCGAAGCAGCTGAAAGTCATGCTGCAGCTTTCGCTCGTACTGCTGCACGGCCTGAAGAAGCCCGTGATCCGCGTCGCCCGCATGGCCGGCCAGTACGCCAAGCCGCGCTCCGCCGACACCGAGACGCGTGACGGCGTGACCTTGCCCTGCTACCGGGGTGACACGGTCAACCGGCCCGAGTTCACGGTCGACGCCCGCACGCCGGACCCGAAGCTGCTGCTGCAGGGTTACGCCCGGTCCGCACTGACGCTGAACTTCGTGCGCGCACTGATCGACGGCGGCTTCGCCGACCTGCACCACCCGGAATACTGGGACATGCGTTTCCTGCACGACTCGCCGCTGCGCGAGGCGTACATGCAGATCGTGCATTCCATCCGCGAATCGCTCGAGTTCTTCGAAGCCATGAGCGGGCGTCCGGTGAACGAGGCGCGCCTCGTGGATTTCTACGTCAGCCACGAAGGGCTGCACCTTCACAACGAACAGGCGCAGACCCGCTACATTCCCCGTGCGCAGGCCTGGTACAACCTCTCGACCCACATGCCGTGGATCGGACTGCGCACGGCGCAGCTGGACGGCGCGCACGTTGAATACTTCCGCGGCATCGCCAACCCGATCGGCGTGAAAGTCGGCGCGGCGATGGACGATGACTGGATCCAGCGGCTCGTCGAGACGCTGAACCCGGACGATCGCGCGGGCCGTCTGACGCTGATCCACCGCTTCGGCGCCAAGGACATCGAAAAGTCGCTGCCGCGGCTCATCCGGGCCGTGAGGGCAACCGGGCGATCCGTGCTCTGGGTCTGCGATGCCATGCACGGCAACACGGAGTCGACGGCCAGCGGCGTGAAGACACGGCGTCTCGAGAACATCCAGCAGGAACTCGCGCTGGCCTTCGAGGTGCATGCCGCCGAAGGGTCGCAGCTGGGTGGCGTCCACCTCGAACTCACTGGCGAGGACGTGACGGAGTGCACGGGCGGTGCCCGCGGCCTGTCCGATGCGGACCTGGCGCGCGCGTACCGGTCCCAGGTCGATCCGCGCCTGAACTACGAGCAGGCCCTCGAGCTCGGCATGATGATCGCGGACCGCAGCAAGAAGGCGCGCGTCAGCTGAGTTTCGATGGCAGGGAATTCGCGGCCGCGTTGCCGCGCAGGCCGGGCGTGTACCGCATGTATGACGGGCCGCCCGGAGAATCCCATGTCCTGCTTTACGTGGGCAAGGCGTCCAGCCTCAGGGATCGCGTCGGCAGCTACTTCCAGCAGTCGAAGCAGGCACCCAAGGTCGAGGCGCTGGTCCGCCTGATCCGCCACATCGAGGTCACGGTCACGCATTCCGAAACGGAAGCGCTGCTCCTCGAATACAACCTGATCAAGGAACACCGTCCGCGCTTCAACATCATCCTGCGCGACGACAAGTCCTTTCCCTACATCCAGCTGCTGTCGCACGAATTTCCGCGGCTTGCGATGTACCGCGGTCCGCGCAGCGCGAAAGGCCGCTATTTCGGCCCGTTCCCGAGCTCGGGCGCCGTTCGCGAGACGCTGCACCAGTTGCAGAAGCTGTTCCTGCTGCGCACCTGCCGCGATACCTTCTTCGCGAACCGCTCGCGTCCCTGCCTGCAGCACCAGATCGGGCGATGTTCCGCACCCTGCGTGGGTCTCATCGCGAAGGACGACTACGCGCGCGACCTCGAAGCTGCCGTGATGGTGCTGGAAGGGCGCAGCCGCGACGTCAACGAGCTGCTCGAGAGCCGCATGCTGGCTGCCGCCGAGCGGCTGGACTTCGAGACGGCCGCGGCCTGTCGTGACCAGCTCGCCAGCCTGAAGCAGGTGCAGGCCGAGCAGGTGGTGACGGCCGGCGCCGAGCGCGACCTCGATGTGTTCGGCGTGGCGGGGGAGGCCGGTGACTACGCGGTGTGCCTGCTGCTGGTCCGTGCGGGGCGTCAGCTCGGCACGACGACCTATTTCCCGCGCGCGGTCGGTACGCCCGAGGAAGTGCTGGCGTCGTTTCTCGTGCAGCACTATGCGCGCGAGGAATTGCCGAAGACGGTGCTGGTGAACCTCGCGTTGCCCGACGCCGAGGCCCTGCGGGAAGCCCTCGCGCAGGAAGCCGGACACGATGTCCGCCTGCAGAAGGCGGAGCGCGGCCTGTTGCTGCGCTGGACGTCAATGGCGGCGGAGAACGCGGTGCAGGCCCTGCGCATGCGCGCTGCCCGCAAGCAGGATGCGGGGGACCTGCTCCAGGCCTTGGGCGAGGCGCTGGGTTTGCAGGGTACGCCGGCGCGCCTGGAGTGCTTCGACATCAGCCATACGTCGGGCGAGGGCACCGTGGCTTCCTGCGTCGTGTATGGGGCGGAAGGCGCGCTGCGGAAGGAATACCGCCGCTTCAACATCGAGGATGTGACGGCGGGCGACGATTACGCTGCGCTGGCGCAGGCGGTACGCCGTCGGTTCACCCGCATCAGGGCAGGCGAAACACCCCTGCCGGACGTGCTGTTCATCGATGGCGGGGCCGGTCAGCTCGCGGCCGTCGTACCGGTGCTGGATGAACTGGGATTCCAGGACCTCTGCGTGATCGGCGTCAGCAAAGGCGCGGACCGGCGCGCGGGCCAGGAGCGCCTGCACCGTCGGGACTCGGACGTGCCCTTCCTGCTGCCGCCGGACTCTCCGGCCCTGCGCGTCATCCAGCGCGTGCGGGACGAGGCGCACCGGTTCGCGATCACCGGCCACCGCAAGCGCCGTGCGCGGCGCTACCAGGAATCGGTGCTGGAGACCGTGCCCGGCCTGGGGCCGGCGAAGCGCCGCGCGCTTCTGAAGGCTTTCGGTGGCCTGCAGGGCGTCCTGCGTGCCGGTGTCGCGGATCTCGAGCAGGTCAAGGGAATCGGGGCGGCGCTGGCCGCGGTCATCTATGATCACCTCCATCCCGGGGCCTGACACGTATGCGCTGGAACCTGCCGAACATCCTGACCTGGCTGCGCATCGTCGCGATCCCGCTCGTGATCGTGCTGTTCTACCTGCCGTACACCTGGGCCGAACCTGCGGCCGGTCTGCTGTTCGCAGCAGCCGCGATCACGGACTCGCTGGATGGCTACCTCGCGCGGCGCATGGGTCTCGTGTCGAAACTCGGGGCCTTTCTCGATCCGGTGGCCGACAAGCTCATCGTCGCGGCGGCGCTC
>JBEEKA010000266.1:0-5649 GCA_041168985.1 Pseudomonadota bacterium
TCGTTGCAAGCGCCAGCGTGTTCGCCGCGCTCAGGTACATCCCGTTGGTGGGGACAGTGGAGCCGGAGGGGATGAAGGATGCGGCGGTGACGGTCGTCGAGCCTTTGATGGCACCCGTCACATCCAGCGGCACGGTCGGCGCAGCGTTGCCTATCCCGAGCCGGTGATTCGTCCGGTCCCAAAAGAAATTCGCGTTGTCCTGCGCTGCTGCCCCCGCCCCATTGATGAACACCACGGAGCCATCGGTGCCACCGGCTACCGTCAGCACGTTGCTCGGGTTCAAGCTCTGCGCCCACGTCTGCGCCTGATCGCTCCAGTGCTTGGCAGAGTAGCCGGCGTTGTCCACAGTACCGCCGGTGTACGTCGCCCAATCTTTCGAGGAGCCGCCACTCGACGCGCCGCGGGTCTGCGTGCCGGTCGCCCATTCCTTCGCCGAGTACCCGGCATTGTCAACAGTAGCAGCGGTGTAGGTGGCCCAGTCCTTCGCACTTCCCTTGCCGGATGAGCCGCGCGTGAACGTACCTACCGCCCATTCCTTGCTGGAGTAGTCGGTGGCCGCCACCAGCGCGCCGGTGGTCGTCGCCCATTGAGAGGCGAGCGTGGCGCTTGCCGTCGCCGACGCCGCTTGCGTGGTTGCGGTCGAATTGTCCACCCAAAGCACCAGTCTTCCCGCAGCGATGTCGGTTGCGAGAACGCCGCTTGTGTGCTCAGTGACAACATAATAGATGTTCTGCGTCCCGGCCGCGTCCTTTACGATCGCGCCAACCGGATACGTGGTGGAAGTCACCCACGCTCCGGCGTAATAGACGCTGGAGTTCAGATAGTTCCAATACGACGCGTTGGGCGGCGTGTGGTTCGTATTGGCCGCAGTGCAAATGTACGCGGTGCTGCCGACGAAGACCCCGTCACCGATGACGTAAGCAGTGCCCGAGTTCCACGCGCCCTTCCAGACTATGCCCTGGGCCGAGGCGAGCGCATTGAGCGCGGCCAGATAATCTCCTGGCGCCTGGTTTGGAAAGAAGGTAGCCATCAGCCCATTTCCTCAAAAACCAGCGGCGCGCTGTAGGTGGCAAAGAAAGGCAGGTTGAACTCGGTATCTTTCATGAGTGCGCCCCAGAATGCGTATGCTTGCTTATTGGACGCGTCGGCATCTTCAGGCATCAGCGACACCCATACACCGCGCCCCAGGCCATTGGCCACCATCCGCAGAATCGCGTTGCGGTCGGCCACGTCCATCCAGTCCAGTTGGATCTGCAACTGGCGGTACTTGGTGAACACTTCCAGGCGCAGGTCGCCTGACTCCGCGCGCACGGGCTTGGACCGGTCGATCCATGCCAGACGCACCGCGTTATAGCTGGGGTTATGCGACATTTCCGAACGCACCCCTGCCACCAGCCGGCTGGCCTCTACATAGCCCAGGCTGTTGGTCGTGTCGGCAATAATGACCTCCAGCTTACGCAGCGCATGCGGCGCTGCGAGCCACCCCTGCGCCTGCGCCGCCGTGCGCGCGCGTGAAGCGCCCGATTGCGCCAGCGGATCGATGCCCCAGACGAACTCGCCCAGCGGCAGCGCGTCGTCCGGATTGAAGGTGACATCGAACGCCGGCGAGGCCGGGTAATCCGCGGGCAGCGTGTAGCCCTTGAGCTGCACCGTCGCCAGCGCCGTCAGGTTGGTCCAGGCGAGGCACACGCTATCGACGATTTCCGCGGCGGTCCACTCCACCAGGAGCGTTTCGGTGGTCCCGGTTCCGCGCCACATCGCGGCGCGCTCATCCTTCTTCAGGTTCGAGGCGACAAGACTGCCGCTGGTGTGCGACGCCGTGACCGTGCCTCGGTCCACGGCGTTGTCCCAGATCAGGCGGAGATTGGCGCTCATGACCCGGGCCCAATTGAAGAGACATGAACAACGCCAGTGGTGCTGACAACCAGATACCGATCACCTGTTGCCCAGGTAGCCCCGCCGGTGTAACCGTCAAACTTGATTCCGGACGCGCTGATGGCCGTGATGCTCACAGCAGGCGCACCCGACAGAGCAAGCGTGAGCGTGGAACCGTCCAGTCTTAGGGGCTTGTACAGCGTGTTATCCCAGTCGTACGCCTGGACATATCCAACACCCGCCACGTAGACCATCTCAACCCCGACGCCCCACATGCCGGTGGTTTGTCCGGTGGCGCGCAGGGTGCCGCCGACTTCCGCCCAGCCTTCCGAATAGAGC
Source organism: Pseudomonadota bacterium (assembly GCA_041168985.1). Classification (GTDB taxonomy): domain Bacteria; phylum Pseudomonadota; class Gammaproteobacteria; order Steroidobacterales; family Steroidobacteraceae; genus ZC4RG30. Next base: position 2,215 of record JBEEKA010000266.1, read on the forward strand.
GAGATTCCGCCGGCGGTGTTCTTTGCGTGCACGCCGTACCCGGCCGCGTTGGCTGACAAGCCCGCCACACCCGCCTTGGTCGACCCCGCAGCGGCGACACCTGTCAGCGCGTCGTTCGAGAGGGCGGCAGCATTGGAGAAATAGCCGATGCCGCCGAGAATGCTGTCCGTCCAGAACGCCCCCGCGCTGTTTACCTCAAATGCAAACCCCCCGGGCGTGTTGCCTGAGCCGATGTTCAATACCGCGCCGGCGACCGTGCCCGAGAACGTGGCGTCGCCGGTGGCGGCATTCAGCCAGAATGTCGCCACGCCGTCCTTCACACCCAGCAGGCCTTTTCTCGTCATCACCACGCCGTTCTTGCCCGCGGCGACGTCAAGCGCCCCGGTCGTGGTGTTCCACGTCACGCTGCCTACCCTGATGCCGGCGTTGTAGTTGTCGGTTACCTTGAGATCGACGATCCCCGTCAGCGTGTCGCCGCCGGCCTTGCTCAACTTGGCCGCAGCCGAGGCCAGCGCGCCGCTCTCCGCAGCGCCCAGTGCCGCGTTGTTCTTCACCGTGAGCGCGGCCACCCCCGCAATCAGCGCCGAGTTGCCCACATTGAGGTTGAGCTGCAGATCTATGGCCCTGGTACGGGGGCTCACCGCGTACAAGCGGCTGACGCGCGTCCCCTGAACGGCGAACGTCATACCAGCACCTGCAGCGTTACGCGCGCCGTCGCATAGTTCTGCGCCACGCTCACCACCAGCGCAGTGGCGCTACCCGATACCGCAATGCGCGGATGCTCGACCGTGATCGTGTCGCCAAGCTCCACATCCAGCATCTCGGCGAGGCACTCGAACCCCCATACCATGCGGTCCACTTTCCACAAGTCCAGGCGCCGTGTGGTCTCGTCGGCGAGGTCGGTCTCATCGACAAACAACGTTTCGCCAGCCTGCGGATCTGAGGTCTGGTTGCGGTCAGTGAGTACCGTGCTGTCGCTCGCCGTCGCGTAGGACCACTCCGAGGTCAGGATGACCTGTGCCGCCGTCTGGAGCGATCCGGCCAGGTTGTTGACCTGCGGCGTCCAATTGCGGCACCCGGCGAGGCGCTGCGAGCCGACGGCCCTGATGGTCCACACCGGGGTAAAGCTGCCATCCACGATCTGGCGCGTGTTGATTGTGCGCGACGGCGTGCCGAACGCCAGCGGGATGATTCGCACCAGCCCGGCCGCGCTCACCGTAACGGTCGCACCGATCGTCGCGGCGCAGCGCTGCATCTCCTGCAGCCTGTTGGCGCGCTGCGTAATCCATGCACCCAGGTTCTGCGGATAGGCGGCGTGCATCGCCCACCAATTCGTCAGATCGAACTGAGTGTTGAAGTCAACAAAATAGCCGTCGCCGACCACGGTCGCCAGCAGCGCTATGAGCACCGCGGCGTCACAACTGAAGACCCCGCCGCCCCAATCTATGAACACGCCCTGGGCGTCACAGGTGATCTCGCCGAAGCGCGCGTTGGTCAGGTCAAAATAACCCTGACCGGGGTAATCGGTGAACGCCGCCGGCACCCCGTTGTCGCGCACCTCCAGACAGCCGATGGCCCCCGTGTAGTGATAGGCATATCGCTGCCCCGCGGCATCCAAGAGAATAGGGGCGACGTTGAACGCCTCACCCAGACAAACAGGCTTGAGCGCCGTGGCATTATCCCCAGTCCCGCCTACCGTCGCTGTGCTCAGCGTGCTGTTCAGCGGCGCCAGAATATCGCGCAGCGAGAGGGCCAGCCGGCTGCGACTCTTCCTCGCGATGTCGCCGATCGTGCCCACGAACACGACCTCGAACTGCGACTTCGGCCAGGTCGGCGCACCCATCCAGAGCGTGATCGGCCGGTTCGTCCAGATGTCGCCCAGCCACGAGTCGAGCGCGCCGTCCTCGTTGTCGATCTCCAGATCGCCGTAGTTGATCGAGCCGCCCTGGCCGCTCAAGTCGAGGCTGCGCGTGAACTGCAGCCCACCGGAAATACGCCCGTTGTAGGTGGTGCTGGCCGGGGTGTCGGCAGGCTCGGTCACGAACCCGACCGTAGACAGCCGGCGCGTGATCTCGCTGCCGCCGCTCTTGCAGCCCACATCCGCGAGCAGGCAGCGCCGCGCCGGCGCCGCAAGCCAGGTCAGGAAGTCGGAAGAAAAGCTCATCCGAATGCCGGCCGCTGCTTGATTGCCCAGACAGCCTCAGCGCCGCTCTGGGCTACGGTAGCAGCCGCTTCGCGCGTCACGGCCATGTTCGCCTGCACCGACTCGCCGTGCTGGCGTTGGGCGTCGGCGCGCAGGGCTTTCACCTCAGCTATGAGCGCTTCAATCTTGGCATCGTTGGCGGCTGACGAGAGCATGCTGCCGGTCTGATTGGCCGGATAGATGCGCGTCGGCGAACCGAAGTGCGCCATCTCCGGTCCACGCTCCCCGACCAAAGCCCAGCCGCTCGCGACGCCACCGTCCGCGAACTTTGGAAACTTCGACATATGTTCCGGCGAGGCCATCAGCGCGGCCAGAATCGCGTCCTGCGATTGACCGCTCGCATTCCAATAGGCCATCCCCGCCGGATCGGCCACACGCCCCAGGGTGGCGAGATACGCGTTGTTGATGTCGGCCTGGCGGCCGGTCAATCCGGACCCGGCCCCTGCGGCGCGGTAGGCGTCCATCGCCATCGCCAGCGATTGGACGCCGGCGCGGATCCCGATGAGTTGCTCGACTTGGCTTTGCATGAGCGAGATCTGCGCGCCGGTGTTGGAGGCGGTGCGCTCGGCGGTACTCGCTGCTGCGGCCGTGGCGGACTGGACCTCGGCAAATATCGCGTTGTACTGATCGCCGGAGGCGTAGACCCGCGCCGCCTCCAGGTACGCCTGGCGCGCGTCGGCGAACCGGGAGAGCGCGTCCTGGTCGCCAAGCGCCGCGCGCGGCGCGAGCAGTTGGAACTGACGTTGCGCCTCGGCGAGCCTTTCCATTGGATTGAGCGGCGATTCGGCGCCGAGCAACGCGCTGTCGTGCAGCGCGCGCAGGCTCTTGCCGAAGCCGGTCATCGCATCGGCGAGCGTCTGCAGCTTCTGCGCCTCGGTGTCGTAGGCGCTCCACACTTGGTCCCGTGCCGAAGAGAGCGCGGAGAGCGCCTGCGTCGCGGCGGTCTGGTCAGCGAGCGCGCCGGCCGCGTCGTTCGCCGCCGCAGTCAACGCGGTAAGGCGTGGCTCGACCTCCGCCTGGAATTTTGCGATCTCGGCATCGACCCCCGGGTTCGGGCCCAGATCGAAGCCGGTTCCCAGGACCGCATCAAGCGACGCAGCGGTATAGGTGGAGACCAGATGCTGCAGATAGGTCTGGAGCTTCTGGTTCACCTGCGCGTCCGCGCCGCCGACATCGGACACGTTGAAAAAGTAGCCGGTGTCGCGCTTATTGAACGAGAACTGCGATTGTTT
>JBEEKA010000267.1:0-2815 GCA_041168985.1 Pseudomonadota bacterium
CCGACGGACATAATTCCGGTATGTCGGCGTGGCAATGGCCGTCAGGATGCCGATGATGGCGACCGTTACCATGAGTTCGATCAGCGAGAATCCCTGCTCGGATGTCCGCTGCCGAAGGTGCCGTGTCATCAGGCTGTGCATGGTTAAGTCCGTATGTCCGCTCAGATTCAGAATCCAACTCTATTCTAGAGTATAGCTATTGAGTGTCCGGGTTCCTGTGACGGGGAACACAAAGCAAGCCTGTCGACATCGCCTGTTGGCTGGCGTGCTTCAAGAGAGAGGTTCTCGTGCTCCGATGTCTTGCCATGCTCCTGCTCATGATTGGTGCGGAACCCGCACAATCAGCGGGGAGGGCCGATGACGGGGGCGCGCTACTTCGGGTCGGGACAACCGGCGATTACCCGCCGTTCACGTACCGGGAACCCGCGACGGGTCGCTGGGTCGGTTACGATATCGATCTGGCGCACTCGCTGGGCAAATGGCTTGGCCGACCCGTCGAGTTTGTGCCGACGACATGGAAAGACCTGGCCGCTGACCTGGAGGCGGGGCACTTCGATATCGCCATGGGCGGGGTCTCGGTGACCCCTGAACGCGCCAGACGTGGGGTATTTTCGCGCCCCTACCTGGCGGACGGGAAGGCGCCGGTCGTGCGTTGCGCCGATGCGTTCCGCTTTGCTGCGCCGTCCTCCATCGATCGTGCCGGCGTGCGGGCCGTGGTGAATCCGGGTGGAACGAACGAACGTTTCGCGCGGGCACATTTCAGCAAGGCAGAACTGCGAGTTCACGACGACAACCTGACCATTTTCGATGAACTGCTCGAAGGCCGGGCCGATGTCATGGTCACGGATGCCATCGAGGCCCGGATGCAGCAGCACCTGCGACCGGGCCTGTGCGCCGTGAACCCGAAGCGTCCGCTTGAGCGGTCGCAGAAGGCTTACCTGCTGCGGCGGGATCCGGCATTCAGCATGGAGGTCGATCGCTGGCTTCGCGCCGAACTGGCCTCTGGCAGGGCGGGTCGGACGCTCGACGCCTGGCTGCGGTACCCCTGGCCCCTCGCACCGTCGGCGGCGGTTCGACTGGCGAAGCTGGTGGACGAGAGGCTGGCCCTGATGCCGGATGTCGCACGCTACAAGTGGAACCGGGGTCTTCCCATCGAAGACGTTTCGCGGGAACAGGCTCTGCTCCAGGCCACGGCGGCGCAGGCGTCGCGGCATGGTCTCGATCCGGGGCGGGCGGTCGCGTTCTTCGCCGCCCAGATCGAGGCATCGAAAGCCTTGCAGCGGGAGCTGCATTTCGGCTGGAAGGCGAACGGGCTGGGCAGCTTTGCCTCCACGCCGGACCTCCCGAACGACATCCGGCCGAAGATCGACGCGCTGGATCGGCGCCTGCTGTCCGCGCTGGCCGCGCTCGATGGACGCAGGGAACGCCGCGAGTTCGGCGCACTGCGCTCGACAGCACTCAGTGCGATCGCGGTCGAACTGGCGCTTTCACCCGTGTTGCGCTGAAGTGGCGGCATGAAACTGACATTTCTCGGCGCGGCGGGAACGGTAACCGGATCGCGGTACCTGATCGAACACCAGGGCCATCGACTGCTCATCGACTGCGGCCTGTTCCAGGGTTTCAAGAACCTGCGCCAGATGAACTGGGAAGCCTGGCCTTTCGACCCGCGGTCGATCGATGCGGTCGTGCTCACGCACGCGCATGTCGATCATTCCGGCGCCCTGCCGCGCCTCGTGCACCAGGGCTATCGCGGTCGGATCCTGGCGACACCGGCGACACGGGAACTGTGCGAAATCATGCTGCCGGACAGTGCCCGGCTGCAGGAGGAAGAGGCTGGCTTCCACAACCGTCACGGCAGCTCGAAGCACAGACCGGCCCTGCCGCTGTACAGCGAAGTCGACGCCCACCACGCTCTGGAACGCTTTGAACCCTTGCGATTCGGGCACCAGCGCGAGATCGCACCCGGACTTTCCGTCACGCTGCGTCCCGCGGGCCATATCCTCGGTGCGGCCTCGGTGCTGGTCGAGGACGGTCGGACTTCGGTGCTGTTTTCAGGCGATGTCGGCCGGCCCGATGATCCCATCCAGTTGCCGCCGCTTGCGCCCCCCGCCTTCGACCACCTCGTGCTGGAGTCCACCTATGGCGATCGCGAACACGAGGCGGGTGATGCGACGGTCCATCTGGGGGCGGTGATCTCACGGGCCGTGGGGCGGGGCGGCAGCGTCGTGATTCCTGCTTTTGCAGTGGGTCGGGCGCAGGTGCTCCTCCTGATGCTGGCTCGGTTGAAGACGCGCCACGCCATACCGGACGTCCCGGTTTTCCTGAACAGTCCGATGGCGATCGACATGACGGACCTTTACCTGCGGCACAGGGAGTCCCAGCGCCTGATGCCGGCCGAATGGTCGGCCATGGCGGACGTGGCGCGGAACATCCGCAGCGTGGAAGAGTCCAAGCAACTGTCGATGCGGCGTGAACCCTGCATCATCGTGTCCGCCAGTGGCATGGCTACCGGCGGTCGTGTGCTGCACCACCTGAAGGCGCTGGCGCCGGATCCACGCAATGCGATCGTCTTTGCGGGCTATCAGGCCGGGGGGACGCGCGGCGCGCGTTTCCTCGCGGGCGAGCGCCATATCCGCATCCTGGGCGAGGACGTGCCCGTGAACGCGGAGGTGGTGGGGCTGCATGGGCTTTCCGCGCACGCGGACGCCAGGCAGCTCGTGGACTGGATCCGCGCCGCGCCCAGGGCGCCGCGCAGTGTCTGGCTGACGCATGGCGAGCCGGCTCCGGCCGATGCCCTGCGCCAGCGTATCGAAGC
>JBEEKA010000268.1:0-3115 GCA_041168985.1 Pseudomonadota bacterium
TGCCCTGAGTGACGTTCGCGGTGTAGTTGCGGATGATCGATGCGAAGGGCTGGCCCCAGGTTATCCAGTCCAACGCCCCGAGAAAGAATATCGGGAGGCTGGTGGCCCAAAGCAGTCGGAGCCGTCCGCCGGGCTGCAGGCCGCGCAGGCCCCAAAACGCGATGAACAGGACGGCGGGCGCCAGGTGGAAGCGGAACGCGAACGTCATGCCGAGACAGAGTCCCGCCGCCACAGGTCTTGAATCCTCGCCTCGCGCCGGATCGGCGGAACACAACCATGCCGCGGTGAACAGGAAGACGCTGGCGACGACTTCGGAGAAAGCCTTCGCCCCGAAGTAGACGAACTCGAACCAGACGGCAACGGCGATGGCAGTCAGGACTGCATGCAAGGGGCCGGTCCGTTGCCCCCAGCGCCACGCGACCACGGCAGTCATCGACGACAGGGCGGCAAGTAATGCCTGGCACAGGAGGCGGTACAGATCGGTCCCGGGGGACAGCAACTTGCCTGTCCACATCGGTGCCAGCAGGAGCCCCGGCGTCATCCAGGACCGGGCGCCCGTCCGGAATTCCCAGGGCACGATTCCCGTGCCGAAGGTGATCCGATGGGCCTGTTCGAGCGACTGGAAAACCTCGTCCGGGTGGTGGATGTTCGGAAGCAGCAGGGCGGCGCCGAACCTCAGGACGAAGGCCAGCCCGAAGATCTGCCATGCCATGGGCCATCGACCGTGCATTGGCTGGTTCCGCGTGTCCTGCCGTTCGCCTTGTTGCGGGAGCAGCGTTGCATGGAAGTCGTCGCAAGGCAAAATCAGCCCCGCCGTCGGATAACCGCTATTGAACCCGTCCGGGCCGTCCCCAAGATGGCTCCATGCGAAACGACAAACTCACCAGCCGATTCCAGAACGCCCTGGCCGACGCGCAGTCGCTTGCCGTGGGTCGCGACAACCAGATGATCGAGCCGGCGCACCTCATGGCGGCCCTGCTCGACCAGCAGGGTGGGACGCTGCGTCCCCTGCTCGCCAAGTCCGGCGCCAACCTGGCGAAACTCCGGGCTGACCTCAATGCCTTGCTCGACCGACTGCCCAAGGTGGAAGGTGCGCCGGGCGAGGTGCATGTGTCGCAGGACCTCCTGCGCCTGCTGAACGTGACGGACAAGCTCGCCCAGCAGCGCGGCGACCAGTACATCTCCAGCGAACTCTTCGCGCTGGCCGCCATCGAGGACAAGGGCGAACTGGGCAAGCTGCTCAAGGCCGCCGGCCTCACGAAGGCGAAGCTCGAGACCGCGGTCGACGAAGTCCGTGGTGGCGAAGCCGTACAGGACCCGAACGCGGAAGAGAGCCGCGAAGCCCTGTCGAAGTACACCATCGACCTCACCGAGCGCGCCGCCAACGGCAAGCTCGATCCGGTCATTGGCCGCGACGACGAGATCCGCCGCACGGTGCAGGTGCTGCAGCGTCGCACCAAGAACAATCCAGTGCTGATCGGCGAGCCCGGCGTCGGCAAGACGGCGATCGTCGAGGGCCTCGCGCAGCGCATCGTCAATGGCGAGGTGCCGGAAGGCCTGCGCAACAAGAAGATCCTCGCGCTCGACATGGGCGCGCTGATCGCGGGTGCCAAGTTCCGCGGTGAATTCGAGGAACGCCTGAAGGCCGTGCTGAAGGACCTGTCCAAGCAGGAAGGCCAGGTCATCCTGTTCATCGACGAATTGCACACGATGGTCGGCGCCGGCAAGGCCGAGGGCGCGATGGATGCGGGCAACATGCTGAAGCCCGCGCTCGCGCGCGGCGAGCTGCACTGCGTTGGCGCGACCACGCTCGACGAATACCGCAAGTTCATCGAGAAGGATGCCGCGCTGGAGCGCCGCTTCCAGAAGGTGCTGGTCGACGAGCCCTCGGTCGAGGACACCATCGCCATCCTGCGCGGACTCAAGGAGCGCTACGAAGTCCACCATGGCATCGAGATCACGGATCCGGCGATCGTCGCCGCCGCGCAGCTGTCGCACCGCTATATCGCGGACCGCCAGCTGCCGGACAAGGCCATCGACCTGATCGACGAAGCCGGTGCGCGCATCCGCATGGAGATCGACTCGAAGCCCGAGTCGATGGACAAGCTCGAACGCCGCATCATCCAGCTGCGCATCGAGCAGGTCGCGCTGAAGAAAGAGGACGACGACGCGTCCAGGAAGCGACTTGCGACGCTTGAGGAGACGCTGCGTGGCCTCGAGAAGGAATACGCGGACCTCGAGGAGGTCTGGAAGGCCGAGAAGGCGCAGTTGCAGGGCGCGGCAACCTTCAAGGAAGAGCTCGAGAAACTGAAGGTCGAACTCGAGGCGGCACGCCGCGCGAACGACCTCGCGAAAATGGCCGAACTGCAGTACGGGAAGATTCCCGAGGTCGAGAAACATCTGCAGCAGGCGCAGGCCGCTGAGCAGAAGGAAACCACCCTCGTGCGCAACAGCGTCACGGAGGAAGAGATCGCCGAAGTCGTCTCGAAATGGACCGGCATCCCGGTGTCGAAGATGCTCGAGGGCGAGAAGGACAAACTGCTGCGGATGGAAGAGGCGCTGGGCAAGCGTGTCGTCGGACAGCAGGAGGCGCTGAAGATCGTCGCCAATGCGATCCGTCGCTCGCGTGCCGGCCTTTCCGATCCGCGCCGCCCGAACGGGTCCTTCCTGTTCCTGGGCCCGACGGGCGTCGGCAAGACCGAACTGTGCAAGGCGCTGGCTGAGTTCCTGTTCGACAGCGAGGACGCCATCGTGCGCGTCGACATGTCGGAATTCATGGAGCAGCACTCCGTGGCCCGCCTGATCGGTGCCCCGCCGGGCTATGTCGGCTACGAGGAGGGCGGTTACCTGACGGAAACCGTGCGTCGGAAGCCCTACTCCGTCGTGCTGCTGGACGAAGTCGAGAAGGCACACAAGGATGTCTTCAACGTCCTGCTGCAGGTTCTCGACGATGGCCGGCTGACGGACGGGCAGGGTCGTACGGTCGATTTCCGCAACACCGTCATCATCATGACGAGCAACATCGGGGGCGGGCACATCGTCGAGGCGGGCGCCACGGCCGACGCCGAGGCGTGGGCCGTCGTGGACCGGGCGGTGCGGAACGAGCTGCGGCACC
>JBEEKA010000269.1:0-3764 GCA_041168985.1 Pseudomonadota bacterium
CTTCCCGCACAATGCGGTCGAGTACTTCGTGTCGTATTACGACTACTACCAGCCGGAAGCCTACGTCCCGGCCTCCGACACGTTCATCGAGAAGGATTCGGCGGTCAACGAGCACATCGAGCAGATGCGGCTGTCCGCGACCAAGGCCCTGCTCGAACGCAAGGACGTGATCATCGTCGCGACCGTGTCGTCTATCTATGGCCTCGGTGATCCGCAGGCCTACCTGGCGATGATCCTGCACCTGAAGCGGGGCGACAAGCTGGACCAGCGTGCATTGCTGCGCCGCCTCGCCGAGATGCAGTACACGCGCAACGACATGGACTTCACGCAGGGCTGCTACCGGGTCCGCGGCGACGTGATCGACATTTTCCCGGCCGAGTCGGATCGCGATGCGATACGCGTCGAGCTGTTCGACGATGTCATCGACAACCTCGTGCGCTTCGATCCGCTGACCGGCGAGATCCGCGCGAAGATCCCTCGCTATACGGTCTATCCGGGTACGCATTTCGTGACGCCGAAGGACCGGCTGGTCGGGGCCCAGGACCAGATCAAGGAAGACCTGCGGCTGCGCCTGCAGGCGCTGTATGCGGAGGAAAAGCTCGTCGAAGCCCAGCGCCTGCAGCAGCGCACGACCTTCGATCTCGAGATGATCCAGGAGATCGGGTACTGCCAGGGCATCGAGAACTACTCGCGCTACCTCTCCGGCCGCGAGCCGGGCGAACCGCCACCCTGTCTCTACGATTACCTGCCGGCCGATGCGCTGCTGGTCATCGACGAAAGCCACCAGACCATTCCGCAGCTGGGCGCGATGTACAAGGGCGACCGTTCGCGCAAGGAAACCCTGGTCCAGTACGGGTTCCGCCTGCCGTCGGCGCTCGACAACCGCCCCCTTAAGTTCGAAGAGTGGGAAGCCCTGGCGCCGCAGATGATCTTCGTGTCGGCAACGCCCGGGAAATACGAGGCGGCCCACGCGGGGCAGGTGGTCGAGCAGGTCGTTCGCCCCACCGGCCTTGTCGATCCCGTGGTGGAAATCCGGCCTGTCGGGACGCAAGTCGACGACGTGCTGTCGGAAATCAACGGCTGCGTCGAGCGCGGGGAGCGGGCGCTGGTGACGACGCTGACCAAGCGCATGGCCGAGGACCTCACCGAGTACCTGACCGAGCATGGTGTCAAGGTGCGATACCTGCACTCGGACGTGGATACCGTCGAACGCATGGAGATCATCCGCGACCTGCGACTCGGCGTGTTCGACGCCATCGTCGGCATCAACCTGCTGCGCGAGGGACTCGACATGCCGGAGGTGTCGCTCGTGGCGATTCTGGATGCCGACAAGGAAGGCTTCCTGCGTTCCGAAGGAGCCCTGATCCAGACGATCGGTCGCGCGGCACGCAACCTGAACGGGCGCGCGATCCTTTACGCGGACCGCCGCACCGGATCGATCGAACGCGCCCTGGCCGAAACCTCGCGCCGCCGGGCCAGGCAGCTGGCCTTCAACGCGGAACACGGCATCGTGCCGCGCGGCGTCAGCAAGCCGGTGAAGGACATCATGGAAGGCGCGCGGGAAGAGCCCGCGGCGAAGGGCGACAAGCGCAAGGGCGGGGGCAAGGGTGCGGGCAAGGCCGCAACGAAACTTCCGGCCAACGCCACGCCGGAGCAGATCTCGCGCGAGGTCAAGCGGCTGGAGGCGGAAATGTTCCGCCACGCCCGCAATCTGGAGTTCGAACAGGCTGCCGCGCTGCGGGACCAGATCGAAACACTGCGGCAACGCGAATTGGGTCTTGCGGGATAGCCGCATCGACCGTATCCTCTGCGCCCTCTTGAAGAGCCCTGTAGTCGCGTAGCTCAGTGGTAGAGCACTTCCTTGACATGGAAGTGGTCGGTGGTTCGATCCCACTCGCGACTACCATCTCCTTCCCGCCGTCACCGCCAGAGGTGAATGGCCAGCGCGGTTGCCGCGCCCACCGCCCCCAGAGCCGCCGCCAGCACCGCCGCCGCGGCGCAGTCCTTCACGATCCGGATCTGCGGGTGCTGTTCTGGATGCAGCCGGTCCGCGAGGGCCTCGATGGCGGTATTCACAAGTTCCGCCGCGATGACAGCGGTGGCCGCAAGCAACAGCAGCGCGGTCCACACCGCGCCGGGGCGCAGGATGCAGAGCGCGACGCCGAGTGCGGCCAGGGCCAGCACCTGCACGCGGAAGCTGCGCTCGTTGGCCCAGGCCGCGGCGATTCCGCCCAGGGCATGGCCCAGGCGGCGATGGAAGGGCTGGTTCTTCATGTTTTTGCAGTCCGCCGGGTGTAGGGTGCTCCGGATTTCCACGCCGGATCATGCATGAAAGCTATTCCACGTCTCCTTGCGCTGTCGATACTGGGCTGCGGCCTGGTCACTGCACCTGCGGCAGTGGCAGGGGGCGGCCCGCTGGGCATCGACCACCGCGTGACCTATGACGACAGCGGCATCTGGGCGCGCAATGTCCAGCTGAAGCTCGAATACGGGCTCCTGCTGGCCGAAGCCGGCATCGCCGCGTGGGAAGGCGGTGAATCGCGTCTGGGCCGCACGGCCTGGCAGTCGATCGACGCCACGCTGGTCGATGCGGTTGCCGTGGAGCTGCTGAAAAAGGGCTTCAGCCGCGAGCGGCCGAACAAGACGCCGGACCCGGGGCGATGGTTCTCGGGCGGCAGCAATGCAAGTTTCCCGAGCGGGGAGGCGAGCCTTTCCGCCACGGTCGTGACGCCCTTCATTCTCGAATATGGCCGCGACCATCCAGCGGCCTACGCGCTGGCGCTCATCCCGGCCTACGACGCGATCGCGCGGGTCAAGACCTGGGGCCACTGGCAGTCGGACGTCATTGCGGGCGCTGCGTTGGGCGCCGCACTCGGCTACTGGGCGCACGAGCGGGAATCGCCCTTCGTGCTGTCGGTGATGCCACATGGCGTGCAGCTGGGGTTGAGCAAACGCTGGTAGCAGCGCAAAATTGCTGTTTTACCCGACTCCGGTTCACCCATGCCCGTCATTACGCTGCCAGATGGCAGCCAGCGCTCCTTCGACCATCCGGTCACCGTTGACGCGGTAGCCGCCAGCATCGGTGCCGGCCTGCGCAAGGCCGCCCTCGCAGGCCGCGTGGACGGCCGGCTTGTCGACACCAGCCACCTGATCGACAGGGACGTGACCCTGGCCATCGTGACCGACAAGGATGCCGACGGCCTCGAGGTCATCCGCCACTCGACCGCGCACCTGCTGGCGATGGCCGTGAAGCAGCTCTTCCCGGAAGCGCAGGTCACGATCGGGCCGGTTATCGACGACGGGTTCTATTACGACTTCTCGTACTCGCGGCCTTTCACGCCGGAAGACCTCGAAGCCATCGAAAAGCGCATGGCGGAACTGGCGAAGGCCGACCACCCCTTGCAGCGCCGCGAACTGCCGCGCGACGAGGCGGTTGCGCATTTCCTGTCGCTGGGCGAGAAGTACAAGGCCGAGATCATCGCCTCCATCCCGGCCGACCAGCCGATCGGCCTGTACGGGCAGGGTGGCTGGGAAGACCTGTGCCGCGGTCCGCACGTGCCGTCCACCGGCAAGCTGAAGGTCTTCAAGCTGATGAAGGTCGCCGGCGCCTACTGGCGTGGCGATTCGCGCAACGAGATGCTCCAGCGCATCTATGGCACGGCCTGGGCGAAGGAACAGGACCTCAAGGATTACCTGACGCGCCTGGAAGAGGCCGAGAAGCGTGACCACCGAAAGATCGGCCGCGAACTGGATCTCTTCCACAT
>JBEEKA010000270.1:0-6449 GCA_041168985.1 Pseudomonadota bacterium
GACATTGCTGTGGCCTCGAATGAATGCTTATTGCCTGATGATGCTGTCTGAGATGTGCGACGGAACCTCTTGGTACCGCCCGAATTCCATCGTAAATGTGGCGCGACCCTGGCTCATCGAGCGCACGGTCGTCGCATACCCGAACATTTCCGAAAGGGGCACTTCCGCGTTGACGGACTTGCCGCCCGGCGAATCCTCCATGCCCGTGATATGCCCGCGACGGCGATTGAGGTCGCCGATCACGTCACCCGAATATTCCTCGGGCGTCACGACTTCTACCTTCATGATGGGCTCGAGCAGGATCGGCTGCGCGTGGCGGAAACCGTCCTTGAAGCCCATGCTCGCCGCGATCTTGAAGGCCATTTCGTTCGAGTCGACATCGTGAAATGACCCGTCGAACAGCGTGACCTTGACGTCAACGACCGGATAGCCGGCAACAACGCCGGTTTCGATCGCTTCCTTCACGCCCTTGTCGATCGCCGGGATGAATTCCTTCGGGATGGCGCCCCCGACGATTCCATTGACGAACTCGCAGCCTTCGCCTTCCTTGTTCGGCTCGATGCGGAGCCAGACATGGCCGTACTGGCCGCGCCCGCCGGACTGGCGAACGAACTTGCCCTCGGACTCGATCTTGTTACGGATCGTCTCGCGATAGGCGACCTGCGGCTTGCCGACGTTAGCCTCTACCTTGAATTCGCGACGCATGCGGTCGACGATGATTTCGAGGTGGAGTTCGCCCATGCCCTGGATGATGGTCTGGCCCGACTCCGGGTCGGTCGTCACGCGGAAGGAAGGATCCTCCTTGGCGAGACGCTGGAGGGCAACGCCCATTTTCTCGGAATCGACCTTGGTCTTCGGCTCGACGGCGACGGAGATCACCGGTTCCGGAAAGACCATTTTTTCGAGCGTGATGTGCTTCTCGAGGTCGCACAGCGTGTCGCCCGTATAGACGTCCTTGAGGCCCACGGCCGCGGCGATGTCGCCGGCGCGGACTTCCTTGAGTTCGGTCCGCTCGCTGGCGTGCATCTGCAGGAGCCGGCCAATGCGCTCCTTCTTGTCCTTCGTCGGAACGTAAACGGTATCGCCGGTGGCGAGCACGCCGGAATAGACCCGGAAGAACGTCAGGTTGCCGACGAAGGGATCATTGAGGATCTTGAACGCCAGCGCCGAGAAGGGCTGGTCGTCGCCGGCCTTGCGCGTCACGACGGCCTCGCCATCGTCGGCATGACCCTGCACGTCGGGCATTTCCAGCGGCGACGGCATGTATTCGATGATGGCGTCGAGCAGCGCCTGGACGCCCTTGTTCTTGAACGCCGTGCCGCACATGCAGAGCACGATTTCGTTGCGCAGCGAACGCGCCTTGAGGCCTGCGTGGATGTCTTCCTCGGACAGCGTGCCGTCGCCGAGGTAGCGATCAAGCAGCGTCTCATTGGCCTCGGCCGCGGCCTCGATCATCGCGGACCGCGCCGCCTCGGCATCGGCCTGGAGTTCCGCGGGGATGTCGCGGTACTCGAACTTCATCCCCTGGGTTTCCATGTCCCAGTAGATGGCCTTCATGCGGACGAGGTCGATGACACCCTCGAAATCGTCTTCCGCCCCGATCGGCAGCTGGATGGCGACGGGGTTGGCGCGGAGGCGGCTGCGGATCTGGTCGATGCAGCGCTGGAAGTTGGCGCCGGCGCGATCCATCTTGTTGACGAAGGCGATGCGCGGGACGCCATAGCGGTTCATCTGGCGCCAGACCGTTTCCGACTGCGGCTGCACGCCCGCCACGGCGCAGAACAGCGCGACGGCGCTGTCCAGCACCCTCAGGCTCCGCTCGACCTCGATCGTGAAGTCGACGTGGCCCGGGGTATCGATGACGTTGATGCGGTGCTGGGGATAGTTGTTGTCCATCCCCTTCCAGAAACATGTAGTCGCCGCGGAGGTGATCGTGATGCCACGCTCCTGCTCCTGCTCCATGTAGTCCATGACGGCCGCGCCGTCATGGACTTCACCGATCTTGTGCGAAACGCCCGTGTAAAAAAGAATGCGCTCGGTCGTCGTCGTCTTTCCGGCATCGATATGCGCGGAAATTCCGATGTTCCGATAGCGTTCGAGGGGCGTTCCGCGAGACACGTCGTATCAGTCCGGTGAGGCTCTCTGCCTTACCAGCGGTAGTGCGCGAAGGCCTTGTTGGCCTCCGCCATGCGGTGCGTGTCTTCACGCTTGCGCACGGCACCGCCGCGGTTTTCCGACGCGTCCATCAGCTCGTGGGCGATGCGGAACGCCATCGACTTTTCCGTGCGGGCACGGGCAGCCTCGATGACCCAGCGCATGGCGAGCGTCTGGCGACGCGTAGCGCGGACTTCGACCGGCACCTGGTAGGTGGCGCCACCGACACGGCGGGACTTCACCTCGACGGCCGGATTCACGTTGTCCAGCGCCTGCGACAGCACGGTCAGCGAATCTGCACCCTGCTTGCCGGTCTTTTCGGTGATGCGGTCGAGGGCTCCGTAGAGGATGCGCTCGGCGGCGGACTTCTTGCCGCTCTTCATCACGACGTTCATGAACTTCGCCAGCATTTCGCTGTTGAACTTCGGGTCCGGAAGGATCGTCCGGGTCGGGGCTGCGGTTCTGCGCGACATGGCTCAGGGACTCCTGATTACTTCTTCGGGCGCTTGGCGCCGTACTTCGAACGGCTCTGGCGACGGTCGTTGACGCCGGAGCAGTCAAGCGAGCCGCGAACAGTGTGGTAACGAACGCCCGGCAGGTCCTTCACACGACCGCCGCGGATCAGGACCACCGAGTGCTCCTGGAGATTGTGGCCTTCGCCACCGATGTAGCTGGTGACCTCGAATCCGTTCACGAGGCGCACGCGGCACACCTTGCGAAGGGCCGAGTTCGGCTTCTTCGGCGTGGTGGTGTAGACGCGCGTGCAGACGCCGCGCTTCTGCGGAGCCGCACCGAGGGCCGGGACTTTCGTCTTTTCGCCCGGAGTCCGGCGCGGAGCGCGGATCAGCTGACTTGTCGTTGCCATGCAATCTCCAAAAAAAAATGCTCGATCCGCAGACGGCAAGGCCGCACGAGATGTGCGGCCCGACCGATGCTGATCACAGTTTTCGACCCGACAGTTCAGGGGCGGGCCGATGAAAGGCCGGCGATTCTAGAAACCGCCCCCGGTGCTGTCAATGTATGTTGCGATGCATCGTGCCCCGGGGATCAACCCGCGGCACTTTCCTCTTCTCCAACCGGGCTGTCATCGGCGTCCGGAAGACCGCCGCCCACATCCATGAAGCTGCGGTGCGGCGCATCGTTGGCGGCACGGCTGCGACGGCGGTTTTCATGCGCCGCGAAGCCCGTGCCAGCCGGGATGAGCCGGCCGACGATGACGTTTTCCTTCAGGCCGCGCAGGTCGTCCTTGAGTCCTCGGACCGCAGCCTCGGTGAGGACGCGGGTGGTTTCCTGGAACGACGCCGCCGAGATGAACGACTCGGTGGCCAGCGAGGCCTTGGTGATGCCGAGGAGGACCGGCTGCAGGGTCGCAACCTGCTTGTTGTCCTTCCCGGCGCGGTCGTTGATGTCCAGCGCACGCGCACGGTCGAGCTGTTCGCCGCGCAGGAGTGCCGTTTCGCCCGAGGCAAGGACCTCGGTCTTGCGGAGCATCTGGCGGATGATCACCTCGATGTGCTTGTCGTTGATCTTCACGCCCTGCAGGCGGTAGACCTCCTGAATCTCGCGCACGAGGTAGTTCGCCAGCGCCTCGACGCCTTGCAGGCGCAGGATGTCGTGCGGGTTCGGCTCGCCGTCCGCGATCACTTCGCCGCGGGTCACGCCTTCACCTTCGAAGACGTTCAGCTGGCGCCACTTCGGGATCAGCTCTTCGTACTTGTCGCCGTCCTCGGAGGTGATGACCAACCGGCGCTTGCCCTTGGTCTCCTTGCCGAAGCTGACCGTACCCGAGCGTTCGGCCAGGATCGCCTGGTCCTTCGGCTTGCGGGCCTCGAAGAGGTCGGCAACGCGTGGCAGACCGCCGGTGATGTCGCGGGTCTTCGAGGACTCCTGCGGGATGCGGGCGATGACGTCGCCGACCGACACCTTGGCGCCGTCGGTGAGGTTAACGAGGGCGCCCGACGGCAGCGAGTAAACGGCCGGGATCTCGGTGTTCGCGAAAGGCACTTCCTTGCCCTTGGCGTTCACGAGCTTGATGACCGGCTTGAGCTCCTTGCCACCGCGCTGCTTCGAGTCCTGGACCACCGTGCTGGTGAGGCCGGTGACCTCATCCGTCTGCGACGCGACCGTGAGGCCGTCTACGAAGTCCTGGAACTTGATGAAGCCGGCCACTTCCGTGACAACCGGGTGGGTGTGCGGATCCCAGGTGGCAACGATCTGGCCGGACTCGACCTTGTCGTGCTCCTTGGCGGTGATGACTGCACCGTAGGGGATCTTGTAGCGCTCGCGCTCGCGGCCGAAGGCGTCGACAACGCCGATCTCGCCCGAGCGCGACACGGCCACCAGATGGCCCTTTTCGTGCTGCACGGTCTTGACGTTGTGGAAGCGCAGCGTGCCGGCATTGCGGATCTCGACGCTGCTCTGGGCAGCGGCACGCGATGCGGCACCACCGATGTGGAAGGTACGCATCGTCAGCTGCGTACCCGGTTCGCCGATCGACTGTGCGGCGATGACGCCGACGGCCTCGCCGATGTTGATCAGGCGGCCACGGGCCAGGTCACGGCCGTAGCAGCTCGCGCAGACACCATAGCGGGTGCCGCAGGTGATGGGCGAACGGACGCTGACCTGGTCGACGCTCTCCTGCTCGAGCAGGCGGACGAGGTCTTCGTCGATCAGCGTGCCGCGCGGGAGCAGGACCTGGTCGGTGCCTGGCTTCTCGACGGCAGCGGCCAGCACGCGGCCGAGCACGCGCTCGCCGAGGCCTTCCACCACGTCGCCGCCTTCGACCAGCGGTGCCATCTCGATGCCGTTCTCCGTTCCGCAGTCGACTTCCGTGACAACCAGGTCCTGGGCGACGTCGACGAGACGGCGGGTCAGGTAACCGGAGTTCGCAGTCTTGAGCGCGGTGTCAGCGAGACCCTTGCGGGCGCCGTGGGTCGAGATGAAGTACTGGAGGACGTTCAGGCCTTCACGGAAGTTCGCCGTGATCGGGGTCTCGATGATCGAGCCGTCCGGCTTGGCCATCAGGCCACGCATGCCGGCCAGCTGGCGGATCTGCGCGGCGGAACCACGGGCACCGGAGTCGGCCATCATGAAGATCGAGTTGAAGGACTTCTGGCGGTGCTTCTGGCCCTTGAGGTCCGTGGCCTCTTCGGTGCCCAGCTTGTCCATCATCGCCTTCGCGACCTGATCGTTGGCACGCGACCAGATGTCGACGACCTTGTTGTAGCGCTCGCCGTTGGTGACGAGACCGGACGCGTACTGGTCCTGGATCTCCTTCACTTCGCGGTCGGCAGCGGCCACGAGCTTGGTTTTCTCTTCCGGGATGACGATGTCGTCGATGCCGAAGGACATGCCCGAGCGGGTCGCATAGGCGAAGCCCGTGTACATGAGCTGGTCCGCAAAGATCACGGTCTCCTTGAGACCGAGCACGCGGTAGCACATGTTGATCGTGGCCGAGATCGCCTTCTTCGTCATGTCGCGGTTGACGATGTCGAAGCCGAGGCCCTTCGGGAGGATCTCGGACAGCAGCGCACGGCCGACCGTCGTTTCGACATGGCGGATGACGCCGTCACCCGGCTTGCCGTCGACCAGCGGGTATTCCTTGATGCGCACGCGCACCTTGGCCTGCAGGTCGACCTGACGGCTCTCGTAGGCGCGGTGCGCCTCGTGCACGTCGGCGAAGATCATGCCCTCGCCGCGCGCGCCGATCTTCTCGCGCGTCAGGTAGTACAACCCAAGGACGACGTCCTGCGACGGCACGATGATCGGATCGCCGTTGGCGGGCGACAGGATGTTGTTGGACGACATCATCAGCGCACGCGCCTCGAGCTGCGCTTCGAGCGACAGCGGCACGTGGACGGCCATCTGGTCACCGTCGAAGTCGGCGTTGAAGGCCGTGCAGACGAGAGGGTGCAGGTTGATCGCCTTGCCTTCCACCAGAACCGGCTCGAAGGCCTGGATGCCGAGGCGGTGCAGCGTCGGGGCGCGGTTCAGCAGGACCGGATGCTCGCGGATCACCTCTTCGAGGATGTCCCAGACTTCCGGTCCCTCTCGTTCGACCAGTCGCTTGGCGGCCCTGATCGTCGAGGCATCGCCGCGGATCTGCAGCTTCTGGAAGATGAAGGGCTTGAACAGCTCGAGCGCCATCTTCTTCGGCAGGCCGCACTGGTGCAGGCGCAGCGTCGGGCCGACCACGATGACCGAACGGCCCGAGTAGTCGACGCGCTTGCCAAGCAGGTTCTGGCGGAAGCGACCCTGCTTTCCATTGATCATGTCGGCCAGCGACTTCAGCGGGC
>JBEEKA010000271.1:0-2951 GCA_041168985.1 Pseudomonadota bacterium
GAATCCGTACTGGTCCAGCGCCTGCTTCAGGCCCTGGGTCTTCATGACGTCGGTGTGTACCGCGGAGCCATGGGTAAAGGGACCGATGCCCTGTGCGATGCCTTCCTGGTTGATGTGGACCAGCAGGTCGAGGCCCAGTTTCCGCGCCATTTCGTCGCGGAACGCGATCATTTCGCGGAATTTCCACGTCGTATCGACGTGGAGCAGCTTGAAGGGCGGCTTCGACGGGAAGAAGGCCTTCATGGCGAGGTGCAGCATCACCGAGCTGTCCTTGCCGATCGAATAGAGCATGACCGGGTTTTCGCACTCGGCCACGACTTCCCGCATGATGTGCAGGCTTTCGGCTTCGAGGCGTTCCAGGTGGGTCAGGGTGGCTTGGGTCACGCGGTCGTTTCCACGGTTCTTGGTCTTTTGACGGCCGGCGATTCTACAGACCAAAAGTGAGCATGAACGGCACTTGTTAATACCCGCCAGGCATTTACCGGGGCTGTATGGATGAACAGCCTTCATCGCCCCGAATCGAGAGCCCGTTCATTCCCGCGACAGGCCGCTTCTATTACACTTCGCGGCAAGATTCCTTATCCAGTCCTCTGAACCAACGGGTTTTTTTTTCCAAACCATGAGCCAAGGTTCCCTTGATACGACGGCGTTGTTCGGTGGCAACGCCACCTACGTCGAAGACCTTTACGAACGTTATGTCGCCGGGGAAGAAGTCCCCGCGGACTGGAAAGTCTATTTCGATCGCGTTCGTCCACCGGGTCGGGCCGAGCAGGTCCATGGTCCAATCGTCCGCGACCTCGAGGCGCGCGCTTCGGCGCCGCGGGCCGTGGTGGTGCAGGGCGACGGAGCCAGCGAGAAGCAGGCGTCCGTGGCGCGACTCATCCAGATCTACGCCAATCGCGGCCACCTGATCGCGAAACTCGATCCGCTGGGCCTCATGAAGCGGCCGAAGCCGCGCGTGATGGACCTCGATTACATGGGCCTGTCGGAGTCGGACCTCGACACCGAATTCTTCACCGGCAGCCGCACGGATGCCTTCCCGCGCCGCGCTCCGCTTCGCGAGATCATCAAGTCGCTGGAATTCATGTATGCCGGCCCGATCGGCGCGGAGTTCGCGCATGTGTCGGACACCGAAGAGCGTCTCTGGCTGCAGGACGAGTTCCAGCGCGGCCGCGTGACGCAGAAGTTCAGCACGGAAGACCGTCGCAACATCCTCTGGCAGCTGACGGCCGCGGAAGGTCTCGAACGCTACCTGCACACGAAGTACGTGGGGCAGAAGCGCTTCTCTCTCGAGGGCGGCGATTCGATGATCCCGATGCTCGACGACCTCGTGCAGCGGGGCGGCGAGGCCAAGGTCGATGAATTCGTCATCGGCATGGCGCATCGCGGTCGCCTTAACGTCCTCATCAACCTGCTCGGCAAGGCGCCTTCGCAGCTGTTCTCGGAGTTCGAGGGCAAGTACGACATCGCCCACCTGCAGGGCTCCGGTGACGTGAAGTACCACAAGGGCTTCTCCGCCGACCTCAAGACGCCGGGCGGCAATGTCCACGTCGCGCTGGCCTTCAATCCGTCGCACCTGGAAGTCGTGAATCCGGTGGTCGAAGGGTCCGTCCGCGCCCGCCAGGAGCGCCGCGGCGACGCCGAGGGCCTGCGCGTGGTGCCGGTTCTGATCCACGGTGATTCCGCGTTCGGCGGACAGGGCGTCGTCATGGAGACGATGCAGTTGTCGCAGGCCCGCGGCTTCTACACCGGCGGCACGATGCACATCATCATCAACAACCAGGTTGGCTTCACGACGCACGATCCGCACGACACGCGCTCGACGATGTACTGCAGCGACGTGGCGAAGATGCTCGAGGCGCCGATCTTCCACGTTAACGGCGACGACCCGGAGGCGGTCGTGTTCGTCACGCGCCTCGCGCTCGCCTATCGCATGCGCTTCCGCAAGGACGTGGTGATCGACCTGGTCTGCTACCGCCGTCTCGGTCACAACGAGGCCGACGAGCCGGCTGCCACGCAGCCGGTGATGTACCAGGTCATCCGCCAGCACCCGACGACGCGCAAGATCTACGCGGACCGTCTTGTCGCCGAGGGCGTCCTGACGGTGGCCGAGGCCTCCGACATGGTCGAGCAGTACCGCAAGCAGCTCGATGAAGGCCATCCGACGGTGCGCGCCTCGCTGGGCATGATCGGCAACAAGTACACCGTCGACTGGACGAAGTACCAGGCCGGTGACTGGTCCGAGTCGCCGAAGACGGCGCTCGATGCCGACCGCCTGCAGAAGCTGGGTTCGCGCATCGTCGATGTGCCGGCCGGCTTCAGGCTCCATCCGCGCGTCGAGCAGGTCTATGCGAACCGCCGCAAGATGCTGGCAGGAGATCTGCCATTCGACTGGGGCTGCGCCGAGACGCTGGCCTATGCAGCCATCCTCGAGGACGGCAATGCGATCCGCATCACCGGCCAGGACAGCGGTCGTGGCACGTTCTTCCATCGCCACGCCGTGCTCCACCACCAGGACGATGGCAGCCGCTACATCCCGCTTGCGAACCTGACCAAGGACCAGCCGAAGTTCACGGTGACCGACTCCGTTCTGTCCGAGGAAGCGGTGCTCGGTTTCGAGTACGGGTTTTCGACGACGGATCCCAGTGCACTCGTGATCTGGGAAGGCCAGTTCGGCGACTTCGTGAACGGTGCGCAGGTCATCATCGACCAGTTCATCAGCTCGGGCGAATCCAAGTGGGGGCGCCTCAGCGGGCTGGTGCTGTTCCTGCCGCATGGCTATGAAGGGCAGGGTCCGGAACATTCCTCCGCGCGACCGGAGCGGTTCCTGCAGCTCTGTGCAGAGAACAACATGCAGGTCTGCGTGCCGTCGACGCCGGCGCAGATGTTCCACATGCTACGTCGCCAGATGAAGCGCAGTGTGCGTTTGCCGCTGATCGTGATGACGCCGA
>JBEEKA010000272.1:0-3621 GCA_041168985.1 Pseudomonadota bacterium
CGACGCAGAGGCGGATGCCCTCGTCGCCGAAGTCCACTTCGACCCAGTTCCCGATGCCGAAGTGAATCGGCAGGTTCGGGTGTGCGCTGTTCTGGAAGTCCATCCGTCTCTCCCCGCCGAACCGTTCGGCGATGGGGAGAGATTAGGACACGGCTAGAGCCAGTGTCAAGGGGGAAACTAGAAAATAACTAGAAACTAGAAAACGCCTAGCGGAGTTCCTTCAGGGACACCGGAACCCACTGTCCGGCATCGCGCCTGGTCTTGCACTGGACGGCCAGCTGGCGCACGCCGCCGAAGCCGTTTTTCGCGCGGCCCGTGACGATGACTTCGAAGCCGTCATTCGGTATCGGCGTCGTCGCATAGGTGCGCGAGTCGCTGAATTTCGCGCTGTCCGGGTCGTGCAGGGACTCTTTGACGAAGCCCTCGCACGCGAACTGCGCGTTCGTCATGTTGCGCGCGTGAACCTTCACAGGATCCTCGGCGGCAGGGGAGACGGTAGCGTTCGGCGCGGAATTGATCGCCGACACCGTGAACCACACAACGCCCGCGGTGAAGACCACGGCCACGATTCCCTTCGTCGGCGTCATAACAGGCTCCCTGCGCGGATTACCGGCGGTTTCTGGGCTTTCGGCGATGCTCGACCACAACGCCGATGATCTGGATCGGCTGGCGGTCACTGTACATCGTCGGATAATCGGTGTTCAGCGGCACCAGTTCGAAGACCTCGACGCCGTGCTCGTTCACGCCACGGGGCCGGTATTTCTTGAACGTCGCCTCTTCGCTGCCGTTCTTGGCGACGACCATGTCGCCAGGCATCGGCGTGAGCGCCGGCTCGACGATGATGCGCTCGCCGTCGATGTACTCCGGGGCCATCGAATCGCCGCGGATCGTCAGAGCAAAAGCGGAGGGCGAGAGTTCCTGGTCGGTGTAAAGCCACTGGGAGCCTTCGCCGACCGGATACGGATCCTCGGCCGTGGTCCATGACCCGGCCTGCACATAGCTGATAACTGGCACGCGGAAACTTCCTATCTCCGCCGGCTCTAGGCTGGCCGGCTCCGGGTTCGAGTCCTTGGAATCTACCCCAGTTAGTAGGTAATTCACGGACGTGCCGAAGTATCTAGCCAATTTGGATAGTTTCTCAGTAGTCGGCGTCGACTTCCCTGTCTCCCAGTTGGAGACTGAGGAAGTCTTGATCGAAAAGAGGTCGCCGACGTCCTGAAGCGTCCGCTTCTGCGCCTTGCGCAACTCCCGTATCCGCTGACCAATCGTTTTCATAGTTGAAAACTAGCATTTGACTTCAAGCCATCCCCTAGATAGCATTCTAGGACATGGCTAAAAAACACCACCTTAAGGCGGCCGATCAGGCCATCACCCGCGCCGGGGGCATCAGCGTCGTCGCACGCGCCTTCGGGATCAAAACCCCCTCCGTTTGCGGCTGGCGCGAGACAGGCGTCCCGGCGAATCGGGTGCTGGCACTGGAGGCCCTGAGCGGGGTTTCCCGCCACGACCTTCGGCCAGACATCTATCCGCCGGACTGCCCGGTTGCGCCGGCCCTGAACCTGGCGGCGGCTGCACCGATACCACGACGAGGTCCGGGCCGACCTCGTCGAACACCAGCCGCGGACGTGGCGTGAGCAGCTTCAACACGCTCTCGGGCAGCTGCCCGCCATCTTTTTCCGAGGTCATCGCATGAGCCTCCCTCTTAAAGAACTGCGCTTCGGCGCGACAGAGATCACGCACATTCTGCTGGATCATCACGCGCGAGCGAACGGCCTCGACAAGTCCGAGATGGCGCGGCAGATCATCGGTGAGTGGGCATATCGAATGGCACATGCCCACACGATGGTCGAGGAAGAGCTTGCCGCCAAGCGGATCAAGCTGGACCGCGCCGCCCTGCGTTCCATTGTCACCGGAGCAGATTCCAGCGATTTGGATCGGGGGCGGGCATGAGCCAGCTAGTCATGTTCGACGGCCCCGCGCCGACCTTCCCCCGCGCGCGCATCAGCGACGCCCGGTCAAGCCACGAAGCCGCGGCCGAGATGGAACGCACCGGCCGCGCGAAGGCGCAGGCAGAGCGCGTTCTGGCGGCGGTCAGGCGCTACCCCGGATCGACGTCCGCCGAACTGGCGAAGTCGGCCCATATCGAACGCTATGCCGTAGGTCGCAGGCTCAGCGAGTTAGTGAAGCAGGGCGCGGTTGTCTGCGTGGCGATCACCGACGACACGATGCCCTGCGCGGTCAGCGGCAAGCGCGTCGTGCGATGGAGGCCGGCGTGAGCGGTTGGATCAAGATCGAGAAGTCCCTCGAAACCGATCCGCGCGTGCTTCGCATGGCGAAGGGCATCGACCGGATGTTCCTGCTCTTCCCCGCTGGCGCTGACCTCGATCCGTGTAACGCAGCATCGTTACCGGCTGTAACGCTGGTGTGTGGCGCACTGTCACGCTTGTGGATGTACGCCGATTCTCACATCCGCGGAGACGACACGCTCGACCTGGGTGCCGCCGAACTCGACGAGTGGCTCGGCATCCCCGGTTTCTGCTCACTGGTCCCAGCTGACTGGTTGCGCGAGATCGACGAGCACACGGTCGAACTGCCGGGATTTCAGGCACATAACGGCGTCGAGGCGAAGAAGAAGGCGCAGACCCAGAAGCGCGTCGCGCGTCATCGTGCTGCCTCGAAACCCGACAGCGTTACACCGCGTAACGCTTCTGCGTTACCAGACCAGACCAGACCAGACCAGACTAGACCAGACCACCTAATCACACAGAAGGGCGCGGGCACGCGCGCGACGGTTTCACGGGGAACGTCGGTGCCGATGCCGCTCCTGAACAAGATCCGCGACGGCTATCCCCCAGGCACGTACCGCGACAACGCATGGCTGCAGGCCGAGCGATCCATCGGCCAGCTGCTCGGCGAAGGCGAGACAGCAGCGGACCTCGTGGCCGCAGCGGCGGCCTACGGAATCCAGCAGCAGGCACTCGGCAAGGTCGGCAGCCAGTACGTCCTGAGCCCCGCGAAGTTCTTCGGGCCCGAAGGCCATTGGCGCGGACCGTTCCCGCTGCCCGCGAAACCTGAAACCGCAATGGACCGAATCATGCGCGCCACGTCAGGCGCTGACGGGAGGGTGATCGACCATGACCACGCAATCGCGGGCTGACATCGTCTGGCGGCACCTCGCGCAGATGTTCGGCGGCGACAGCCTCGCCAGGAAGTTCGGTGAAGCGCCGCCCGAAGACTGGGCCCGGCTGCTGGGCCGTCTCTCCGAGCATGAGCTCTCCCGCGGCCTTCGCCGCCTCGCCGGAAGCGGCAGGGCGCACGTGCCCACGCTCCCCGAGTTCCTGCGCATGTGCCGCGAGGTCGGCGGCGACTACGCCGATGACGCACCGAAGGCGCTGCCGTCGCCGGCATCGATGCGCGGCGAGCCGAAGCAGTTCGCGGACAACGAGCGCGATTTCCCCTCGGTCACCGTGAACGGCACCCGCTACGCGCTGCACCGGCTGGACAGCCTGCCCGATGGGATTCGCGCGCTGGTTGTCGCTGAAGCGAAGCGGGCGGGGAAGATCGCGGCGTGACTCGCCTGCGATGGAGACAGATCAGCGCATGGGCATCAGTCACGGAGTG
>JBEEKA010000273.1:0-5507 GCA_041168985.1 Pseudomonadota bacterium
CATGTTGAAACCAACCGATGCCGAACTGTTCTCCGTGACGGTAGATGACCCGGAGAGCGAACAGCGACGGACCTTCGCCAAGCAGCAGCTGGCCCAGGCCCGCACACAATTCCTGGTCGCACAGGCCGAACTGGTGAAGTGGCGAGAAACCGATCTGGTGTACCCCGACAACGCCGCCCTCCAGCAGGAACGACAGGCGTGCATCGAGGCGTCGGAGCAGCGGAAGGAGTACCAGCGTACCGCCGTCGCCTTCTGGGCGGACTACCTCGGAGGGTTTCCCGACTGATGGAGGGCCAGAACCTCGAAGAGCTGCTTGAGCGGCTCACCGCGCCGACCAGCCAGAAGGAGTGGCAGCGCGTGGCCGGACACTTCATCGGGGAAACCTACCGCCAGGCGAAGTCCACAAACGGCCGGGTGACGACCCTCGAACAGCGGGTGAAGCTGCTGTTTGCGGGCGGGGTCTGCCTTCTCATCGGCCTCGGCATCATCAACCCGAACTACCTGCTGAGGTTCTTCGGATGAAGCGCGCGGTGCTGGTGATCGTGGTGGCCGCCCTGGTGGCGTTGTGGCTGTTGGGGGAGACGACGTCGCGGGCGTTCGGCTACGGGGTGGGGCGATGAAGATCGACGACGACATCTGGTCGGCGGTCCGCGAGGACGAGTGGAAGTGGCAGCCTCGGCGCGATGTCGTCGGCATCATCTGGCACGCGACGCGCTCCGGGCAGCCGTACGACGCGGCGATGGAGTACATCAGCACGCTCAACTGGTTCAGGAGCCCGAACAACATGGTCCGCGACGACGCCGGCCGCCCGTGGTACGGCGGCATGGCGAACTACGTCATCGGCGGCGGAAAGGTGTGTCTTGCCGTCCCCGAGGAGTACGCGCCGCGGTACTCGGCGGGGGTGCATGACTTCCGGGCAATCAGCGTCGAAGTCGGCCAGGCGTCCTACAGCGTCCCGTACGAGCCGCGCGACATCGAACTTTGCCACGAGCTGGCGGCTGACCTCTCGGCGCGGTACGGATTCAAGCTCGGACGCATCCCGTTCGTGAGCGAGAACAACAACGAGTGGCCCGGCGAGGTCGGCCACGAGGACACGGCACAGGGCAAGAGCTACGGGAAGAGCGATCCCGGGCGCCTGTTCTGGGAAGCCTACGCGGAGGTAGACATGGCGCTCTTGGACGAAGTGGTGGCCGCGCTCGGCGGCATCGAGGCCATCCGGGCGTGGAACAAGGATGGCAACAGCCTGCTCGTGGGATATGCCGTCGAACAGGCCGACCAGGACGAGCTGGAGCGAAAGGTTGGGATCGCTCCGCACGACCATCCGGCCACGGTGCCGGACCACACCCATGAAGGAGGGGCAGTCAAACGATGAACGTGAACAGCATCCGCAGCCTTGTCCGGCCGGCCGTGACACTCTGCCTTGTGGGCGGGTTCGTCGTCGGCGCGTTCGCCAACGCCTCAGCAGCCGAGATCCTGAAAGACCTCACCGTTGCCGTGGTCGCGTTCTGGTTCGGACAGCGGAACGGGCCGACGACGCCGTCGTGACGTAGGCGGCCCTCCGGGGGCCGTAGTCCCTCCTGGGGGGCCGGGGTCGATGGCTGGCCCTTGTCCCCCAGGGCGACTACTATTCGAGGCGGTAGTGGTTTCGCGCTGACGGGCGCGAACTCGGAAGGCCGGGTCACAAGCCCGGCCTTCACCGTGTCTACGCCAGCCAGTCGTCGGGTGTGCGGTACTCGTCGCCCGTGCCGTACTCCACCCCGAGCGATCGCAGGTAGCGTTCGGTGGTCTGGAGTTTCGAGTGCCCGAGCAGGTTCTTCAGCGCAACGATGTCCTTGTTCACCGGCCACCACTCGCAGGTGTAGGTGTGCCGGAAGCGATGCGGGTGGACGTGCTCGACGCCGGCGTAACGGCCCAGGTTTCGCAGCATGGCCCAGAGCGCCCCGTGATCCATCGGCGTCCGCTGCATCGTCATCCAGAGGTTGTCCGTGGTGGATGGCGGGCGGGCGACGATGTACCGCTTGACCGCTTCCGCGGCCTTGGCCCCAACCGGCACCCACCGGTCTTTCTGGCCCTTGCCGTGAAGCAGCACGCGGACCGCGCGCGAGCCTGGTTCTCCGGGTTTCCGCCGCGACGCCCACTCGAACGACGAGCTGGTGAGGCTCAGGGCTTCATTCGCTCGGGCGCCGGTCGAGACGAGGAACAGCACCAGCGCGCGGTCCCGGTAGCCGAGCCATCCGCCCGCCTTGCCCGCCTCGGCGAGCAATCGCGTGACCTCCTCGCGGGTGTAGGCGAGGCGGGTCGGGGTGACGACCTTCGGCCGGCGCACCTTCCGCATCGGCGAGAACTCGATGTAGTCCTGGTCGACCGCCCACGACAGCAGGCGCGCGGCCGCGTTGTAGCGGTGCCCGACGGTGGTGGATGAGACGCGGGTGCTCTCGCGCACGAGGAAGTCGCGGAGGATCGCCGGAGTGATGTCCAGCAGGGTCTTGACGTCACGCTCTTCGAGGTAGGGCACGAGGCACCGTTCGACGTGGTATTCGTAGTATTCGAGGGTCTTCTTCGGGCCGTGGCGGTACTCGTTCAGGAATTGAGCAACCACGTCCCTCAGTTCGAAAGCAGCGACTGATTCGACCGTTTCCTGTCTTCTTAGCATCCTTTTCGCGTCGGCGTCCCGGCCATTCGCGAATCTGTACTCGACGATAACTGACGACTTCTGGTCGGGGTGCCCAGATTTGAACTGGGGGCCTCCAAGGTCGTCAGGGTTCAACCGAGACAGGTTCGCGAATGGCCGGAGCGGCGATCCTTTCCGGGTGATCTCAGTTCAAAACTGTCAGGCGGGCGGGTTTGAGCGACGTGCCTTCCTGGTCAACTGGTCAACCTCGAAGTGCATCGCGGCGGTTTCCGGGCTGTCGGGGTACATCGCCAACCACTCCGCTTTCGAACGCGGGCGGTGCACGGGTGTATCCCGAAAACGCGGGTTCGTGAAGAACTCCAGGGGTCGATCGGTGATTTCGGCGATGCGCGCCAGGTCCTGGGCGTCAATCCCGTTTATGCCGCGTTCGATGTCTGACGGCATGGGCACCGATCAACGATCCCTCCATACGCCACGAAGCCCGCAACGTGTGCGGGCTTCCGTCGAGGGCGACGCTCGTGGGCTGGACACCCATAACGTAGCGGTAGCCCCTGTCGGATGTCAACGCGCGAGCGAAGACTGTCGTGGCCGAGGGGCTTTTTCTTTGCCTGTCATCGACAGCCAGCTCATCCTGAGTGAGGCGAAGGGCCTCACGGGCCTCGCGGATTCGGGCGCCCGTGAGGCGCAGAAGTTGTCGCCGCGCCGGATCGCTCCGGCGAGTGATGCGTGGCATGAGGTTTCCTCCGCCTTCTGTTCTCGACGTAACGAAGCTATAGCTTTCAGTCTGAGTATTCAAGCGGGTTTCTGGTGGACTTTCAGTTGAGTAGTCCGGTGAGTACCGGTGCGCAGACGTTGACAGATAGGCACGAGAGGAGTCTTATTACGCAGAAACCCCTACTGGAAGGGAGAGTGAAAGTCGAAATGGCAGTCACGGTTGTCCGCCCCCGCCGTCTTCCGAAGCTGGCCAAGCTGGCGAAAGGCGCAGAGCCCGCCGAGTTCCTTGCGGGCGTCCTTGGCCGTCACGCGACCTACCCCGACGCAGCCGCGGAGCTCGGCGTGAGCCTGGCGACGCTGCGGAAGTGGCGCAAGGAATTCGGTATCGAGGTCCGCACGGCGTGAACTGCGCAGGCTGCGAAAGACCGCTCGGGCGCAAGGGTGACAAGCCGGCAATGAGATTGCAGTACCGGCCCGATAAGGTGTCGGCCCACCGCGATCCCGGATGCCTGAGCCTGGCACTTCAGAAGTGGATGGCGCAGCAGCGGGCGGCAACGAGCGAGACGAGCGAGTGAACACCTACGAGGACTTTCGGCTTGGTGGCCTGACGACGCTGGAGCGGTACGGCGTCGGCCACTTCGCGCGCATCGCGCGGCGTTCATGGAAGCAACGACGGCGGGGCCGTTTCGCAGAAAGGCGAATGGCGTCCCGGCCCGGTCCCGCCGTCGTGCGGACTCTACCAGCGGAAGGAGGGAACGGAGCTACCTGTCCCAATCAGTAACCGAACGCGTGAAGGGGCGGCGGTGAGGGAGATCACCCCGCCCCTTCCCCGTCACCAAAACAGAAGGAGAACCCATTGAGCGACACCACCATTACCACCACTTCCCTTTCCGCCTCCCTCTATCGACAGCGCCCCGTCGTCCTCGAAGCCATGCAGTACGACGGCTCTCCCGAGAGCGCCGCCGCCATCGTCGCGTGGACCGCCGGGGGCGTTTGTTCCCACGGCGCGATTCTCCAGATTTCCAACCCGCATTACGCCGGCCCGATCGAAGTCGCTGATGGCGAGTCCGAACAGGTGTTTCCGGAGGATTGGATCCTTCGAGGCGAAGGGTTGCTCTGGGCCTGCTCCCCGAGCTACTTCGCCGCGATGTTCGAGCCCGTCGCGCCGTGAGCAAGAGCCGCCCGTCGAAGCGGTGCGCGGAGTGCGGTGCTCGCGTGGAGAAGCCGCGCTACCCGCGCGAACCGTGGGTATGCCCGAAACACCGAGACGCCGAGCTGATGGATTGGCCGGGCGTGATGGTGAGGGCGATGTACTACCTGTCGCGGGCGGCAGAGACGACGTCCGACCTCGACCGCTGGATTGAAGACCACCCAGACGGTGCGTCGGATGCGGGTGTGGGCCAAGGGCATCTCGCCCTGGCGCTCACCTGCGCGCGCCGCTGGAACGAACCGTGGCTGACGACGCCGGCCCCGAGTACCGCTGCGCCGACCCCCTCGCCGTCCGGACTGTACGGCCCCATTCACTAAGGAGTGCCCTCATGAACCTCCCGACCTCAAAACCGACCGTCTCAGGAGAAGGGATGCTGACCGACCGACCACCTCGCGCGTCCGTTGGCGAGCTGCTGAACTCCAGTGCGGTCGCGACCGAACGGATACAAGAAGCGCTCAAAGACCTCACGGACGCTTTGCGTCCCGTTTTGTGGTCTCCCACCGCCGAAGCCCAGGCTGCCACTGAGACGTCAGTGAACGAGAGCCCGCTGGTGGCGTACACGCGGGACCATCTCTTCACTCTCTACGGCATCGAGCGGCGCATCCGCGATCTGACGATCTCGCTCCAGATCAGCTAAAGCCGCCGCCCCAAAGAACAACCCCCGGAGGATACGAGTGACCACTACGGCAACAGCCGACCCCGAACAGGACGACAACCCGGCGGAAAACCCGCCCGAACTGATGAAGCACGCCTACCAGCCGTCGGCAACAGAACACGGCTGCTTGGAGTGCGGCTACGACGAAAGCGACCACGACGCCAGCCTGACCGTGACGACCTACGCGACCGACGCCGACGGTGAGCAGGTCGCGGTCGATGTCCCGGTGCCCCCCTCGGCGCCCGTGCTACCCGGCTTCGAAGCTCCTGAACCGTGGGAACGCTACGAGGGACGGC
>JBEEKA010000274.1:0-45933 GCA_041168985.1 Pseudomonadota bacterium
AAGCCCCCGTGGTGACGGCAGCCACCGAGACACTTCGCACGATCGAGTCGCGGCCGCGTTACGCGCCGCGCCGACCGGAGCTGCTGCCGCAGCTGCTCGAGGCTCTGAGCAGCGATGCCTCCACGCTGCGGGACATGGCCGCGATCATCGCCAGGGATCCGGCGCTGACCGGCAACCTGCTGCGCATCGCGAATTCACCGCTGTATCGGGTGAACGCCCGACCCATCGAGTCGATCGACCGGGCGATGGTCATGATCGGCGTGGATGGCATGCGCGCGATCATCGCCGCCGCGCTGTTCCAGCCGGTGCTGGAGGTGCAGGGTGAATTCGCCCGCGTGCCCGCGCTGATCTGGGAGCACACCCTGTACTCGGCGGCGGCCGCCGAAACACATGCGGCTCGGATCGGAAGGACCGACCCCTTCGCGGCACAGCTCCTCGCGCTCGTCCTGGGCCTTGGCACCATCGTCACGTTGAGTGTCGTGCTCGACGAATACGCTGCCCGTCCCGGCACGCCACCCGACGCGGGCGTGACGGTCGCCATACTCGACAGCTGGTCCGGACCGACGGCACAGCGCATCGCGGCCAGCTGGGGCCTGTCGGATCGCATTGGCGACGCGCTCAACGAGCAACTGCTCGATGGCGGCAGCAGCGACATCTCGGCGCTCGGCCAGTCGCTGCGCTTCGGCCGCATGTCTGCCGCCCTGGCCATGCTGGTCGCGGCGGGGCAGTTCCCGGAAGAGGAAGCGCTGATCGCGCTCGGCAGCCAGAGCGTCAACGGCCAGGAGGTCCGGCATATCTGGGACCGCCTGAGGAAACGTCCTCAGGACTGAGCAACGCCCTGGCTGGTCAATCCGGCCCTTGCTTCGGCCAGGGCCGATTCGACCGCGTCGCGGTATCTGACTTCCGGTTCCCTGATGCCGTGTGCAAGCAGTTCGCGGCGCACGGCACTTCCCGCGCCGGTGATGAAGACCTGCGCACCGTGGCGACGGACTTTCCTCACGAACCCCTCGATCGTCACGGCCGCGGTGGAATCGATCACCGGCACCGCTGCGAAGTCGACCACGTGCACGCGCGGCTGGGCCGCGATGCGGTCCAGCGCCGCGGATACGTTGGCGGCGGCACCGAAGAAGAAAGCACCGGAGATGCGGTGCACGACGACATCCCGCTCCGCGCCGCTGCCTGCGTAACCGCCCTGTTTCGCGTCGCGCGGGGCGTCCGCCCTGTCTTCCAGTCCGCCCGGCATGCCGGCCTGCACCTGGATGGCCTGCGACATGCGGTGCACGAACAACAGCGCAGCCAGCGCAAATCCCACGACGATGCCTTCCGTGAGATCCCGCAGCAGCGTCAGGCCGAAGGTCACCAGCAGCACGACCGCATCGCCAGGCGAAGCGCGCAGCAGGCTCAGGAAGGCCTGCTTCTCCACCATGTTCCAGGCCACGGTCACCAGCAGGCCGGCCAGTGCGGCCAGCGGGATGTAGGCCGCAAGCGGCGCCGCGAGCAGCATGAAGCCCAGCAGGAAGACCGCATGCAGCATGCCGGCCACCGGGCCATGCGCGCCCGACCGCACATTGGTCGCCGTGCGCGCGATCGTCCCAGTCACGCAGAATCCGCCGAACAAGGCAGACCCCATGTTCGCGACCCCCTGGGCGACCAGTTCGCAGTTCGATCGATGGCGCCGACCGCTCATGCTGTCGGCCACCACGGCGGACAGCAGGCTCTCGATGCTGCCCAGCAGGGCGAAGGTCAGTGCCGTGGGCAGCGCCACGAGCACGCGCGCGAGCGACAGGTCCGGCCACTGTGGCAGGGGCAGGCTGCGCGGTATGCCGCCGAAGCGGGAACCGATCGTCTCGACCGGCAGATGAAGCAGCGCCGTCACGGTCGAGGCCAGCACCACGGCGATCAGGAGGTTCGGCCATCCCGGCCTGTAGCGTCTTACCGCCACGATCAGCGACGCCGACAACGCGGCAACGCCGAGGGCAGGCGCACTCACGGAGGGCATCGCCGTCGCGAGGGCCTCGATTTTAGGCAGGAAGGCCACGGGCTCCGCACCAGCAAGGTGCAGCCCGAAAAAATCTTTCAGTTGGCTCGCGAAGATGATCGAGGCGATGCCCGCGCTGAATCCGACTGTCACCGGATAGGGGATGTATTTGACGTAGGTGCCGAGCCGCAGGAAACCCGCAGCCAGCAGGATCAGGCCTGAAATAAAGGTCGCGAGCAGCAGCCCCTCGACGCCCTGCGTGGCGACCGTTCCCGCGACGAGCACGATGAATGCGCCTGCCGGGCCGCCGATCTGGAAACGGCTTCCGCCCAGCAGGGACACCAGGAATCCTCCGACCACGGCCGTATAGAGACCGCGGTCCGGCGT
This sequence comes from Pseudomonadota bacterium, assembly GCA_041168985.1. Classification (GTDB taxonomy): domain Bacteria; phylum Pseudomonadota; class Gammaproteobacteria; order Steroidobacterales; family Steroidobacteraceae; genus ZC4RG30. Next base: position 2,366 of record JBEEKA010000274.1, read on the forward strand.
GACACCGGACGCGATGGCGATCGCCATGGACAGCGGCAGGGCAACGATGGCGACCGTGAGGCCGCTGACCGCGTCGGCACGCAGCGCGCCCGCGCCATAGCCTTCCTTCAGCACTGTGAAGAGCTTCGGCGTAAACAGCTCCGCAAAGCGGGGGCGCGGCGGCACGAGTGGTCGGTGCATGGAGATCCCAGTGTAGTACGAAAGTCATTGCCCGATGATGGTGCGACGACATTCGGGAACGCCCTGTTTTCGTGCGTTATCAGCAGCTTGCAGCATCTTGCCTGCAGCGCTGGCTGGTGCAGAATGCTGCACCAGAATCATGCAAGGGGTTACTCCATGACTGCCAATGCCGCTGACACGGCCTGGATCATCAGCGCGACCGCGCTCGTGCTGTTCATGACACTGCCTGGCCTGGCGCTGTTCTACGGCGGCCTGGTCCGCAGCAAGAACGTGCTGTCCATCCTGATCCAGTGCTTCGCGATCACCTGCGTCGCGTCGCTGGTCTGGCTGGCGGCCGGCTACGGCCTCGCCTTCCGCGATGGCGGAGACGCGAATGCGTGGATCGGCAGCCTGGATCGCGCCTTCCTGTCCGGAGTCACGGCATCGAGCCTCGTCGGTACGCTGCCCGAGCCGGTCTTCGCGATGTTCCAGATGACCTTCGCGATCATCACGCCGGCGCTGGTCATCGGCGGCTACGCGGAGCGCACGCGATTCAGCGTGGTGCTCTGGTTCAGCGCCCTGTGGCTGCTGCTGGTCTACGTGCCGGTGACGCACTGGGTCTGGGGCAATGGCTGGCTCGCGAAGCTCGGCGTGATGGATTTCGCCGGCGGCATCGTGGTCCATGTGAACGCCGGCGTCGCGGCACTGGTCTGCGCGAAGGTGATCGGCAACCGCCGCGGCTTCCCGCAGGTACCCATGCCGCCGCACAGCCTGCCCGTGGTAGCCATGGGCGCCGGCATGCTGTGGGTCGGCTGGTTCGGCTTCAACGGCGGCAGCGCGCTGGCCGCGAACGGCACGGCCGGCATGGCGATCCTCGCGACACACCTCGGAGCCTGCTCGGGTGCGCTCGCCTGGATGCTCATCGAGTGGCGCCACTATGGCAAACCGAGCGTGCTGGGCCTGCTCACCGGCGTCGTCGCCGGCCTTGGCACCATCACGCCCGCATCTGGCTTCGTGGGACCGCTGGGCGCCGTGGCGATCGGACTGGTCGCGGGCGCAGTCTGCTACTTCGCAACGCAGCTCGTGAAGCGCATCCTGCACATCGACGACTCGCTGGACGTCTCGCCTGTGCACGGCGTGGGCGGCGTGATCGGCACCCTTATGACGGCGGTGTTTGCTTCCACCGCGCTCGGCGGCACCGGTTTCACCGTGCAGCAGGACGTGGTGTCGCAGCTGGGCGTCCAGGCGCTCGGCATCCTTGCCACGGCCGCATGGTGCGGCGTCATCACCTGGATCCTGCTGAAGGTCCTTGATGCGACGCTCGGCCTGCGCGTCGGCGAGGAAGGTGAATCGGAAGGTCTGGACCTCGCCGAACACGGCGAGCGCGGCTACATCCCCTGACCTGACTCGAGGTCGGCGACCAGCGGATGCGGTCGCCGACCCCGGGCGCGGACGAGGAACACCTGCTGCCGGACCTCGCCCGTCCGGCCCACCACGCCCAGACCGTGGTTCGAGAGCACTTCGGATTCGATCGAAGTCGGCACGGCTATCACGCCCAGGCCGCCCTGTGCGAACCCCAGCAGCAGCGCACTGTCATCGATGCGGCCCGCAATGCGCGGATTCACGCCCTGGCGCGCGAACCAGGCTTCGATCGCCTGCGTCTGCAGCGATGAAGGCGCCGAGCCGGACACGTAGGCCTCGCCGTCGAGGCTCGCCGGGAAGCGGCGTGCCAGCGTGGCGGCGCGGCGCCTGACGGCCACGAAGCTGATGCCCGAATCCGCGAGTGCCCGGGCCTGCAGCACGCGCGCGAGGTTGGAGGGCACCGCTGCATCCGCAAGCACCACGTCCAGACCGCCGGCCGCGAGTTGCCCCAGCAGCTCCACGAAGCTGCCCTCGTGGCAATGCAGTTCGAGCGTGGCACCGTGCCTTTCCGTGAGGACCTGAAGCAGGCGCACCGACAGGAGCTTCGGCACGCTTTCGGTGATCCCGACGCGCAACATCTGGTTGCGCGCCTTGCCCGTGCCACGCATGACAGCGCCGAACTCGTCGCCGAGCGCGAAAATCGCATTGGCGTAATCGAGCGCCGTTTCGCCTGCCGATGTCAGCTTCAGTCGGCGGCCCACGCGTTCGAACAGGGCCTGGCCGACCTCCTCCTCCAGCATCCGCAGCTGGCTGCTGACGGTCTGCGGCGCGACGTACATCGCGCGCGCCGCGGCCACGACGGAGCCCCTGCGTGCGATCTCGGCGAAGTAGCGCAGGTGCTTGAAGTTCAGCGTTCCCCGTACGTTCATCAGTTTTTTCCTGTTTTTGATGCAGCGATATTCTGCTTTTTCGGCAACAAGGAACAGGCTTAACTGGCTCCAGTCGTCACACAAGGAGAGCAGCATGTACCTGGACATCCAGACGCGCGGATTCCCGATGACACCGGCCATAGAGCAGGCGGTCCGCCACGAAGCAGCGGCGTACCTCGCCACGTTCCCCGGCCTTCCCCTGCGGCTGAAGGTGCGGCTGTTCGACGTGAACGGCCGTCGCGGCGGACTGGACAAGGGCTGCCTGGTGCATGCGCACGCCGGGCGTGCCGGAACGGTTGTGGTCGAATCCGACCTGGACGACGACCTGTACCGGGCCGTGTCCTCCGCCTTCGTCCGCCTTGCCCGCGCGACCCGCGCCCGCACGGACCGCCGCAACACGATGCGCCGCGCGCAGCCAGACCCGCTGCGCCCTCTCGCCGCGGCCATATGACCGGGAAACTGAACCATGGCGATCCTGCAGAACCTGCTCGCGACTGACTTCCTCGGTACGCCGGTGCCGTACTGGCTCGGGTTCATCGCAATCGTCATCACGGTGCTCGCTCTGGATCTTGGCGTGCTCCACCAGAAGGACCACGCAGTCGGCGCCCGCGAGAGCCTTCTGCTCTCGGCGGCCTACATCGCCGTGGGCCTCGCCTTCGGCGCCGGACTCTGGCTGATCCGCGGGCCGCAGGCCGGCGTCGAATACCTCACCGGGTTCGTCATCGAGAAATCCCTGGCGATGGACAACGTCTTCGTCATCGCCATGGTCTTCAGCTTCTTTGCCATCCCACGGGAACTTCAGCACCGCGTCCTCTTCTGGGGCATCGTCGGCGTCATCCTCCTGCGCGCAGCACTGATCGCCACCGGTGCGGCACTCATCGCCGAGTTCTCCTGGATCCTGTACGTCTTCGGCGCCTTCCTGATCGCGACCGGCGTCCGGATGCTCTACAAACTCGACGAGGAGTTCCGCATCGAGGATTCGCCCCTGCTGCGCTTCCTGCGACGCCATCTGCGGGTGACGCCGGGGCTGCATGGCAACCGCTTCCTCGTGCGCCTGCCGGCGACGGAGGCAGCCGGCGCACCCGTCGTCTGGTGGGTGACGCCGCTGTTCCTCGCGCTGTTCGTCATCGAAACCGTGGACCTCGTGTTCGCGGTCGACTCGGTACCTGCGATCTTCGCGATCACGCAGGACCCCTTCATCGTCTACACCTCGAATATCTTCGCGATCCTCGGCCTGCGGGCGCTGTACTTCGCGCTGGCAGCGCTCGTGCACCGATTCCGCTACCTCAAGGTCTCGCTGGCGGCGGTCCTCGTGTTCGTCGGCGGGAAGATCATCGCCGCCGAGTGGGTCGGGAAGATCCCGGCCTGGTTCTCGCTGTCGATGACGGCCGCATTGCTGGCCGCCGGCGTCCTGTACTCCCTGTATCGCACCCGAATTCCACATGGAGCCCGCTCATGAAACGCGTCATCCTGTTCCTGGCCACGAACCTCGCCGTCCTGCTCATGCTGACCGGCGTCGTTCAGTTGCTCGGCCTCGACCGCCACCTCGGCGCCACAGGCGGCATCGGCGGCCTGCTGGCCTTCGCGGCCCTCTTCGGCTTCGGCGGAGCGCTGATCTCCCTGCTGACATCCAAGTGGATGGCGCGACGTGCCATGGGCGTCCAGGTCATCACCACCCCGCGCGATGCGACGGAACACTGGCTGCTGGAAACCGTGCGGCAGCAGGCAGCGCGCGCGGGGATCGGCATGCCGGAAGTCGGCGTATTCGAATCCCAGGAGCCGAATGCCTTTGCGACGGGCGCCCGCAAGGACTCGGCGCTGGTGGCGGTCAGCACCGGCCTGCTCCGCTCCATGCGGCGGGACGAGGTGGAGGCGGTGCTCGGGCACGAGGTGGCGCACGTCGCCAATGGCGACATGGTCACCCTGGCGCTGCTGCAGGGTGTCGTGAACACCTTCGTCATCGTCGTGGCGCGACTCGTTGGCGGCGCCGTGGACAAGCTGGTCTTCCGCAACGAGGAACGGGGCTTCGGCTACTTCATCGCCGTGTTCGTCGCCGAACTGGTGCTCGGCGTCCTGGCGAGCATGGTCGTCGCCTGGTTCTCGCGGCAGCGAGAATACCGTGCCGACAAGGGCGGCGCGTTCCTGGCGAGCCGGCGCGGCATGATCGACGCGCTGCGCGCCCTGCAGCGCCATCAGCAGGCGCGTGAACCGCAGGGGCTGCCCGAACAGCTGGCCGCCTTCGGCATCAGCGCCGCCGGGCGCAGCGGAATCATGCGGCTGCTGATGAGCCATCCGCCCCTCGAGCACCGGATCGCGGCGCTCGAACGGGCGGCGGATTGAGGGACGCCTCGGCTCAGTCGTCGGCCGACTGGCGGAAATCGATGCCGAGCGAACGCAGCTTGCGATACAGGTGCGTTCGCTCCATCCCGACGCGCTTGGCGAGCTGGCCCACCTTGCCGTTGCAGAGCTGCAGCTGCTGCTGCAGATAGGCCCGCTCGAACTGCTCCCGCGCTTCGCGCAGCGGCAGGGCGAGCAGGTCCTGCTTCACCAGCGGCTCTTCCTGCGGCGCGTGCGTCGCCAACTCGCGCTCGATTTCGTCGAGCTTGATCTCCTCCGAGCCGCCGCGGATCAGCATGCGTCGCACGAGGCTCCGCAATTCGCGCACGTTGTCCGGCCAGGGGTAATTCCGCAGGCGGTTCTGCGCGGCCACGCTGAAGCGGCGGAACGGCAGGTCCTCGGCATCGACGAGGCGATCCACGCAATAGCGCAGCAGTTCCGGCACGTCTTCCGCGAAATCACGCAGCGGCGGAACGCGCACCACAAGGGAACTCAGCTGCGCCAGCAGGTCACGACGCACGCTGCCTTCCCCGCCGGCCCGCGACTCGACGCCGGGCCGCGCCGTCGAAACGATGCGGACCGACAGGGTGAGGGGCTTGCTGCCGCCGAGTCGCCGGTAACTGCCGCTCTCAATGGCACCGACGAGCGCCTTCTGCGCCAGCGGCGAGAGGTCCTCGATGCCGCTGACGAACAGCGTGCCCTCTTCGGCCTGTTCCAGCAGCCCGGCACGCACGGCGCCATCGATCTCGCTGCCCAGCAGCTGCGCCTCGGCGTCGGCGTCGGGGATCGAACCGGCCATGCAGGCCACGAAGGGCTTGCCGGCACGAGGCCCGTTCTCGTGCATGAAGCGCGCGAGGGATTCGCGGCCGCTGCCGGGCTCGCCGGTCAGCAGCAGCGGCGCCGCATGCGGCGCGAGTCGCGTCAGTTCGACGCGCAGGTCCTGCATCACGCGACTTTTTCCCACCGTCGCCAGCAGCGGGACCGACGCGCTGCGCGAAGCGAGGCGACGGCGGCGACCCGCGTCCAGCGCCCGCTGCACGGTGCGCAGCAGCTTCGCCAGTGACAGGGGCTTTTCGACGAAATCGAATGCGCCGAGGCGCGTGGCTTCGACGGCCGTTTCGACCGTGCCATGGCCGGACATCATCACGACGGGGCACTCCTCCGTCGCCGCACCGGACCACTCGCGCAGCAGCGTGATGCCATCGGTGTCCGGCATCCAGATGTCGAGCAGCACGAGGTCGGGCACCGCGCGGGCGCGCGCCGTCCTCGCCTGGGCCGCGTCGGCGGCGACCTCGACCTCGTAACCTTCCTCCGAAAGGATTTCCTTCAGCAGCGTCCGGATGTCGGACTCATCGTCGACAACCAGAATCTTTCCTGCGCTCATGACGACCTCTGGGACTGACCCGGGACCGCGGGTTCAGCCACTGGCAATACGACGCGAACCATCGCGCCACCATCGGTTCTGTTGTCCGCCTCGATCCGGCCACCGTGTTCCTCGATGATCTTCTTCACGATGGCGAGCCCCAGCCCCGTCCCCTTCTGCTTGCTCGTCACGTAAGGGTCGAAGACCCGCGCGAGCATTTCCTTCTGAAAGCCGTGACCATTGTCGGAAACCGTGATGACCACGGTTTCGCCCACGCCCGAGGCTTCGCGCCGCGTGGCGACCTCGACCCATCCGCCCGGTTCGTCGCCGACGGCCTCGATGCCATTGGTAAGCAGGTTGTTCAGCACCTGCCTCAGCCGCCCGCGATCCGCCCTCACGTTTCCGAGCGCCGGATCGACGACCACGCGGATCTGGGCCACCCCGTCCTGGGCACGATACAACTCCGCCACTTCCGTGACGAGATTGTTCAGGTCGAATTCGACGAGCTTGAGCTCGGGTGCGCGCGCGTATTCGCTGAACGCGTTGACCATCGCCTTCATCGCCTCGACCTGCTGCACGATGGTGCGTGTCGACCGTTCGAGCAGGTCGGCGTCTTCGGGCTGCGGCAGGTTGTCGAGCAGGCGGCGGCGCAGCCGTTCCGCCGACAACTGGATCGGCGTCAGCGGATTCTTGATCTCATGGGCGAGACGGCGCGCGACTTCGCCCCAGGCCGCCTCGCGCTGCGCCTGCAACATGTTCGTGATGTCGTCGAACACGATGACGTAACCCGGCTCGCCCGCCGCCGCATCGAGCGCCGAACAGGCGCAACGCAGCACCCGGTCCGGTGGCAGGTTCAGCTCGTCGCGCCAGTCCTGGCGGCCCGAGCCGAGACGCAGGCTGATCTGCTGCACGAAGCTGCCGATGCGTTCGCTGCCCTCGAGCCCGATGGCCGCGAGGCTGTGGCCGACTTCGCCGGACAGGTCCTCGCCCAGGATGGCACCGGCTGCCTTGTTGACGATGCGCAGCTGCAGGTCGTTGTCAACGACCATGACGCCCGTCGACAGCCGCGCCAGGATGACCGCCAGTCGCTCGCGCTGCTGTTCGACGATCTCGCGGCTGCGCGTGGCCTCCTCGCTCGCGCGGCGCAGGCGCTTGGTCATGTCGTTGAAGGACTGCACCAGCGCCCCCATCTCGTCGCGCGAGGGCAGTGGCAGGCGCATGGCGAAGTCGCCCTTGCCCACGGCGCGCGTGCCTTCGATGAGGTCCTGCACGGGACGCATCAGTTTCTGCGCCGAGAAGATCGCGAGGTAGATGGCCAGCAGCATGGTGAGCAACAGCACCAGCGTCAGGGTCAGCCGGAAGCTGTTCTTCAGGAGGTCGCGCTGGTCCGAGATGTTCACGTACTGGTAGTAGGTGTGCTGGACGGCCTCGGACATCGCCGACAGCTGCTTCGGCACGTCATACAGCGCCATCACGAAGCGCCGGCGCGACAGGCCGCCCAGGCTCGGGATCGGCGCGGCGGTCTGGATCACGTACCCGTCGCCGCGCGGCTCGAGGCTGACGTACGGCCGGTTCTCGCGGATCTGCAGCAGCAGTGCCGTCGGCGGCGCCGTGCGCAGCGTGGCTTCCACGCCTTCGCTGGTCGACGCGATCATTTCGCCGTTCGACCCGAAGATCAGCATCTCGATCGCGCCGTTGGCGCGACGCTCGACATCCAGCAGCGCCAGCAACTGGCTGTCGGAAGCGAAGGTGAGCTTGCGGCCGAATTCCTCGGTGCGGCGTCCCTGTTCCCGCATGCGCAGGTCGAGCGCGGAGCGCGACAGCACGAGCGCGTCGCCCAGTCCCTGCTTTACCTCGACGCGGAACCAGCTGTCGATGCCCCGGTTGAGGAAGTCGAGAGAGAAGACATAGACGATGAGCAGCGGCGCGACGACGAGCGCGCCGAACACGGACACGGTGCGTGCGGTCAGCCTCGAACCCGGCACCTGGCTGCGGTAATCGTGCGCCAGCTGCCAGACCTTGCGCGCGAGCACGATGGTGAGCAGCACGAGCCCGCTGAAGTTGAAGACCAGGATCCAGGGCTGCCAGCGACCGAACTGCTCCGAGTTCTCCACGCTGCGCGCGAGCATCAGCAGCGACAGCAGCCCCAGCAGGACGCCGAGGGTAACGAGGAACCAGGTGCCGTACCGCCTCAGCGGGGCAGGGACCATGAGTACCAGTCGCTGGCGCGTTCCCAGCTGTCGGACCACCACATCAGGGCACGCATCGCGCTGGAAAGCGTGCCGCGGCGAAGGATGGCCCGCACGCCGATCTGGTAAGCGGCGTCCGGCTGCAGCTGCGATTCGACGATCACCGGCCAGTTGTCGACGGCCCCGATGGCGGCGAGCGCCTGGTCCAGCGAGGCATGGCTGCCCAGTTCGCCCCGCTCCGCGTCGCGCACCACGTAGTGCTGGCGCACGGCATGCCAGGACAGCTCGCGGTGCAGGGTGAAGTCCACGACGGTCGAGTCGGTCCAGTAGCGACGCTGCTTGTCGACCCGCATCTGGATGTCGAAGTTCAGCATCACGCCGTCCTGCAGGCTGCGGCGGATCTCGTCATTGAGCGGGAAGGCGACACGCGCGGAGAGCTGGTACGTCCCGTTGTCCACGGTCACGTAGGCAGAGCGGACCTCCAGCGTTCCGTCGAGTGCATCGGCCCTCGCGGGCGCCTGCAGGAGCGCGAGCCACGCGAGTGCGACCGCCAGCAGCCACCGCTGCCAGGCGCCCGTCCCGCCGGCACTGTCGTTACGTCGCATCACCTGCGCCGCCCCCTGTAGTCAGGACAGCATAATGGAAGCCATCGGTCGCCGCGCCGGGACCGGCTTCGCGCCGGGCTGGAAGCAGCTGCAGGCCGGCATCGGTGGCCTCGAGCCCCGGCGGCAGGCGCCACTGGGCGCACGGCACGCGACGGAGGCCGACGCCGCTTTCGGCGATCACCCGATCCACGAGTTCCGCGTTTTCCTGCGGCAGGACCGAGCAGGTCGAATAGACGATGCGCCCGCCCGGCACGAGCAGGGCCGCGGCCCGGTTCAGCATCGCGCGCTGCTGTTCGGCAAACCCGGCGATGTCCGTCTGGCGGCGCAGCAGCTTGATGTCCGGATGACGGCGGATGACGCCCGTCGCCGAGCAGGGGGCGTCAAGCAGGATCCGGTCGAACGGGCGTCCGTCCCACCAGGTGGGTTCCGCGGCGAAATCGGCGCAGACCAGCGTCGCCGGTCGCTGCAGCCGCTCGAGGTTGCGGGCCACGCGGGCCAGCCGCGCCGGCGCGCTGTCCAGCGCCACGACCTCGGCAAGGCCCGGCGTGGATTCCAGCAGGTGGCCGGTCTTGCCGCCGGGCGCCGCGCAGGCATCCAGCACCCGCTCGCCCGGCCGTGCATCGACGAGCCATGCCGCCACCTGCGCACCGGCATCCTGGACGCTGACGCGCCCCTCGGGGAAACCCGGCAGGTCGCTGACGCCCATCGGGCCGGCCAGCACGACCGCGGACGGCACCAGTCCCGGTGCAGCGTCGATGCCGGCAGCCCCAAGCTCCACCAGGTAGTCCTCGCGGGTGCCGCGCGTGAGGTCCAGGCGCAGCGTCATGGGAGGATGTTCGTTGTTCGCGGCGAGCAGAGCGGCCGCGCCGTCGCCATAGGCGGACTCCAGGGCCTGCACCAGCCAGCGCGGATGGGCCGTCGCACTGGCAGGCTTGCGGTCCACCTCTGCCAGCAACTGGACCGATTCACGGACGAAGCGACGCAGGACCGCGTTCACGAAGCCACTCGCCGCCTTCGCGTTCACCAGTCGCGTCGCGTCGACCGCGATGTTGACCACCGATTCCGAGGGCGTGCGCGAGTGCAGGATCTGGTGGGCCGCGGCGACCAGCAGCGCGTGAACGATCGGCTGGGGTCGCCGGCCCTGCGCCATCAGCCCATCGAGGGCCGGAGCGAGCCGCAGGTACCAGCGGAGCGAACCGCCGAGGATCGCGCGGGCAGCCGCGCGGTGGGGCGGCGCCGGTGACACCTGCGCGAGCGCGTCCTCCGCCGTACTGCCGTGGTCGATGACGCGGGACAGGGCCGTCGCCGCAGCGGCCATCGCCTCGGTGCCCGGCGCGAATTTCGCGTCGCGGCCACTCATGCGAACACCGCGGGCTCGCCCGCGCGCAGCTCGGCGTGTGCGAAATCCGCCGCCCGCACGGCGCGCCGTCCGGCACGCTGCAGTTCGGCCAGGCCGAGCACGCCATCGCGGCCCGCCACCTCCAGGAGCCCGTCGCGCAGGCCAAGCACGGCTCCCGGCGTCGCGTCCGCCGGACGCTCGCGGGACGGCAGCAGCCGGCTGCGGAGCAGCTTCACCGGTTCGCCGCGCCAGCTGGCCTGTGCCGCGGGCCAGGGATTGAACGCCCGGATCTGCCGGTCCAGATCCACCACCGAGGTTTGCCAGTCGATCACGCCTTCCGCCTTGGTGAGTTTCGTTGCATAGGTCACGCCATCCACGGGCTGCGGTATCGCGCGCAGCGTGCCGGACTCCAGCCCCGACAGCGCCTCGACGATCAGCTCACCGCCGAGTTCCGCCAGCGCATCGTGCAGTTCTCCGGACACGATATCAGGTCGGATCGGCAGCGCCCGACGCAGCAGCATCGGCCCGGTGTCCAGTCCCGCGTCCATCTGCATGATCGTCACGCCCGTCTCGGCGTCACCGGCATGTATCGCGCGCTGGATCGGCGCGGCACCCCGCCAGCGAGGCAGCAGCGAGGCGTGGATGTTCACGCAACCCAGCCGCGGCAGCGCCAGCACGGACGGAGGCAGGATCAGCCCGTACGCGACGACGACCATGATGTCGGCATGCCATTCGGCGAGCTGCGCGAGCGCCTGCTGCGACTCGGCCGACTCCCCGCGCAGGGTGGAGGGCTGGAGCAAGTGAAACCCGTGCGCCAGGGCCACCGACTTCACCGGACTGGCCTGCAGCGCACGGCCTCTTCCGGCGGGCCGGTCCGGCTGCGTGAGTACCCCGACGACCTCGTGGCGGGGAGCCAGCGCCTCCAGCGCGACGGCAGCAAAAGCCGGCGTACCGGCAAAGACGACGCGCAGGCTCATGCGGCCGGAATCAGATCGTGGGTCCGTGCGCCGCGGCCGGAACCGCCGGCCTGCCACCGCGCTGCTTGCGATCCTTGTCCAGCTTCTTGCGGATCCGCTGTCGTTTCATCTCGGAGAGGTAATCCACGAAGAGCTTGCCTTCGAGGTGGTCGATCTCGTGCTGCAGGCAGACGGACAGCATGCCCTCCAGCTCACGCTCGTGCGTGGCGCCCGAGGCATCCTGGTAGCGGACCTTGATGCGCTCGGCGCGCGGCACGTTGTCGAAGATGTTGGGCACCGACAGGCAGCCCTCCTCGCCGGTCGCATTGCCCGTCGCCTCGAGGATCTCCGGATTGATGAAGACCTCGCGGGCGTTGTTGTCCTTCGAGACGTCGATGACGACCAGCCGGTAGTGCCAGTCCACCTGCGTCGCGGCGAGACCGATGCCCGGCGCGGCGTACATCGTTTCGAACATGTCGTCGATGCGTTTCCTGAGGGCGTCGTCGAAAGCAGACACCGGCTTGGCCTTGGTGCGCAGGCGCGGGTCGGGATATTCAAGGATCGGAAGCAGGGCCATGACGTGTCTCGGTGCGAAAATGCTGCTAAGGTTTGCGAAAGTTTAACACCCGCCTCGCCGGCTCCCCGACCGGATCCGGCGTCAGGAGTGGACGATGCGATCGATCAAGGTCCGGGCCCCGGCCAGGAAGGCCCTTTTTGGCAGTGCAGCCGGCAGCCTGCTGTGCCTGCTGGCATCGGGTTGCGCCAGCGACTCGCAGCTCACGCAGCCCCTGCCCGCCGTCGTGTCTTCACCGAAGACCGAATCGAAGCGGTCTGACGACACGCCGCAGCCTACCGCCATCGAAGCCGCGCTGGCCCGTGGCGATGCTGCCAACACCAGCATGCCGCTGCGCGCGGCCGATGCGCCGTCCGGCAGCGACAGTCCCGTGCTGAACCCGGACGCGCCCCGCCAGTACACCGTGAAACGCGGCGACACGCTCTGGGGCATCGCATCCCTGTTCCTCCGCGACCCCTGGCTCTGGCCCGAGATCTGGCAGGTCAACCCTGCGATCGCCAACCCCCACCTTATTTACCCCGGCGACGTGCTGACGCTGGCCATCGGGCCCGATGGTCGTCCGACCCTGCGTCTCGATCGGGGCGACGCGTCGGCTTTGCAAGGTTCGACGCGTGTCGAGCCGCTCGCCCGCAGCGCGCCGCTGGATAGCGCGATTCCGACGATTCCTGCGGCCGAGCTGGCGGGCCTCGTCGGCAAGCCGCTGCTGGTGTCCGTCGAGCAGTCGCGCCGCGCGCCGCATGTCGTGGCCCTGCAGGAACGGCACGTCGCGGTCGGCGCCCCGCATGAAGTCTTCGTCACCGGTCTGGCTGGTGCCCCGAAGGGCCGTTACACCGTCGTCCAGCTGGGCGCGCCGCTCCGCGACCCGGCGACCGGCAAGCTGCAGGGCTACATGGGCGTCTACACCGGCACGATCCGCGTCGATGCGACGGACAAGGTGACGCGCGCGACGCTGCTCGATTCGGCCCGCGAGACGATGGCCGGCGACCTCGTGTTCCCCGAGGAAGCCGCATCCCTCGCCGACCTTGTGCCGCGTGCGCCGCCGGCGGGCGTCGACGGCCAGATCATGGCGGTCGTGGACGGCGTCACGATGATCGGCCAGTACCAGGTGGTGGCCATCAACCGCGGTTCCCGCCAGGGCCTGGTGCCGGGCCATGTGCTTGCGATCCATAGCGCCGGCGAAACGGTCCGGGACAAGTCCTGCGATCGCCGCGGCGGCAATTTCTGCTTCGGTGGCAAGAAGGTGAACCTGCCGGGCTCGCGCACCGGCACGCTGCTGGTCTTCAAGACCTACGCCAATGTCAGCTACGCGCTGACTGCCGCCGTGACGGCCCCGGTCCGCGTCCGGGACCGCGTCAGGACGCCTTAGCTCACTCGGCGGTGATCTTGCGGGCTTCTTCCACGAAGCCCGGGCCGCTCTCCTCGACGGCGGCCATCACTTCCGCCAGATGACGGCGCTTGTTGAAGAGCGCGAGGTCGCCGAAGCGACCGGCGTGGACCTTCGAGACGAAGTCGTTGTTGGCGATGTGCATCCGGCCCACGCCGACGAGATCGACCCGCCCGTCGCGCACGCGATCCGCCAGCGCCGCCAGGTCCTTCGCGATCGACAGCTCCGACGGTTCCTCGTCGTCGAACAGGTTCGCGAACATCTCCACGTTCAGGCCGACGCTGCCGCAGGTCATGACCGGCGCGTCGGTCAGCGAACGCGCCCACTCGGCTATGCTCCAGTCCGGGTGCGCACTGTCCGGCCATTCGGGCTTGTGCCAGCGGCGGGACGACACATTGAACAGGTCGATGCCGGCGGCACGCATCCGCGCCAGGAGCCCCGCCAGATCATCCGGATCACGCGCAACCGACGCGCCGTAATCCACTTCCTTGAACTGCGAGATGCGGAAGGACAGCGGATAGTCGGGGCCAGTTGCCGCGCGCATCGCCGCGGCGACCTCGGCCGGGTACCGCGCGCGCTCGGCGAGCGTCACGCCCCCGTACCCGTCGGTGCGGCGGTTCGTTTCCGCCCACAGGAACTGGTCCATCAGGTACCCGTGGGCGCCATGCAGTTCCACGCCATCCGCTCCAACGGCCTGTGCATCCCGCGCGGCCCGCGCATAGGCGTCCTTCAGGACATCCATGTCATCCCGGGACATCGCGACGCCGTTCGGCCGGTCGGCCTGCACGAGTCCCGAGGGACTCCAGGCCGGGTGCGCGGCAAGCGGATGGTCCGCGGCGACCTTGCGCATCACGCCGGGATGCCAAAGCTGCAGGAATATCGCGGCGCCCTCGGCTTTCACCGCCTCGGTGACCTTGCGCCAGGCCTCGAGGGTGCGCGGCTCCAGCCGCCCCATCATCGGCAGCCAGTAGGCGGAAGGATGATCCGGCGACGTGGACTCGCAGATCACGAGGCCGACGCCACCCGCCGCGCAGCGACGCAGGTAGTCGACCATCTGCGCCGTGGGGGCGCCATCGTCCATGAAACCGCGCTGCATGGCCGGCATCACGAAGCGGTTTCGCAGCGTCAGGCCCTTCAATGCCAGGGGACGGAACAGCGGCTCGATGTCGACGGCTTCATTCATGGGATCTGCACCGGATTCACGGATTCCGGGGGACGGTATCACGCGGGGATGATCGGTCGGCATGAACCCGATGACCTCCCGCCTGGACGACCCTGAACTGCGCGTCTGGCTCGCCATCGCCCGCGCGCCCGGACTTCACGCCGACCTGCTGCGGCCCGCGATCGACCGCGCGGGCGCGGTCACGCCACTGTGGCGGGAGCGGACCGGGAACCTTCGGGCCCTGGGACTGCCGGCCGCCGCCTGCGCGGCGCTCGCCGATCCGCCGGAGGCAGAGCTGGATTCCGACCTCTCCTTCATGGCGTCCCGGGGCGCATGGCTGCTGCCCTGCACGGACCCTTCCTATCCCGCGCAACTTGCCGAGGTGGCGGCCGCACCGGCCGTCCTGCACGGGCTGGGCGATCCGGCGCAGCTCGACCGGCCGCAGCTCGCCATCGTGGGCAGCCGCCAGCCGACTCCGGCCGGGCGGGAAATCGCCCAGGAATTCTCGGCTGCGCTGGTGCAGGCGGGCCTCGTCGTGACCAGCGGCCTGGCGCTGGGCATCGATGCCGCGGCCCACGAGGGGGCCCTGGACGCCTGCGGCGCCACCCTTGCCGTCTGCGGCACCGGTCTGGACCGGGTGTACCCGCCCCGGCACCGGGATCTGGCCACCCGCATCGAGGCCGGCGGCGCACTCCTGTCCGAGTTCCCCCGCGGCACCCCGCCCCTACCGGCCCATTTCCCCCGGCGCAACCGCATCCTCAGCGGCCTGAGCCGCGGCACACTGGTCGTGGAGGCGGCGCTGCGCAGCGGCTCGCTGATCACCGCCCGCCTCGCCGTCGAACAGGGCCGCGAGGTTTTCGCCATTCCGGGCTCCATCCGCAACCCGAAATCGGCCGGCTGCCATGCCCTGATTCGCGATGGCGCCCAGCTTGTAACTGCCCCGGCAGACATCCTCGACGGAATCGGCCCCTCGATTGAAAATTTTTGCTTTGCTTTTCAGTCGTTTAAGGATGTCCCTGATGCGCCGCGGTTGGACAAGCCCCAGAAAATGCTGTTAGATGCCCTAGGTTTCGAGCCGGCGAGCATCGACGATCTGGTCGACCGGACGGGCCTTCCGGCCGGGTCCATCGCTTCCATGCTGCTGATTTTCGAACTGGACCTGCGGGTCGCACCGCTGCCGGGTGGGCTCTATAGCCGCGTCCGGTGAAGGCAACTGGGATCATGAACGGTACCGTCCTCGACATCCTTATTTACGTGTTCGACCGCTACATGCTGGACGAAGCGCCCGACGTGCCAGAGCGCGAGGCTCTGGCGCGCGACCTTGAAAGCGCCGGCTTCGGCGAAGCGAACGTCGAGCGGGCGCTCGACTGGCTGGCCGATCTGGCCGGCGAGCGGGACCGTCCGGCCCTGATGCGACCGCAAGGCCGCGATGCAGAGGGCGAAGCCTCCGACGGCGCACCCCTGCGCATGTACACCGCCGACGAAATGTCGCGGCTCAACGCGGACTGCCGCGGCCTGCTGCTCTCCCTCGAACAGGTCGGCATCCTCTCGCCGGAGCAGCGCGAAATCGTCATCGACCGGCTGCTGGCTCTCGACGCCGACGACCTCGACATCGAACAGGTGAAGTGGGTCGTGCTGATGGTGCTCTCGAGCCAGCCCGGACAGGAACTGGCCTGCGCGCGGATGGAAGACCTCGTCTTCGATACGCCCGATTCGCCGGCCCACTGAACTCAAGGCGCCTCGCCCCGGCGGCGCGCCCTCACCTGATCCCCGCGCATGGCTGAAAACCTCGTCATCGTCGAATCGCCCGCCAAGGCGAAGACCATCAAGAAGTACCTCGGGCCGCAGTTCGAAGTGCTGGCCTCCTACGGCCATGTGCGCGATCTGGTGCCGAAGGAAGGCGCGGTCGATCCCGACCATGACTTCGCGATGCAGTACCGCGTCATCGAACGCAACGAAAAGCACGTCGAGGCCATCTCGAGGGCGCTGCGCAAGGCCAGCGCCCTCTACCTCGCGACCGACCCGGACCGCGAGGGCGAGGCGATCTCCTGGCACCTCCACGAACTGCTGAAGGATCGCGGCGACCTCGACGGCAAGGCCGTGCACCGCGTCTGCTTCTACGAGATCACGAAGAACGCGATCCGCGCCGCGATCGCCGAGCCGCGCGACCTCGAGATGGACCTCGTCAACGCGCAGCAGGCGCGCCGCGCGCTCGATTACCTTGTCGGCTTCAACCTCTCGCCGCTCCTGTGGAAGAAAGTGCGCCAGGGCCTGTCGGCCGGCCGCGTGCAGAGCCCCGCGCTGCGCATGATCTGCGAACGCGACGAGGCCATCGAAGCCTTCAAGCCGCAGGAATACTGGACGCTGGATGCCGAAGGCGAACACAGCGCCGTCCGCTTCCCGCTGAAGCTCGTCGAATACAAAGGCCAGAAGGTCGAGCAGTTCTCGTTTACCAACGAGGGCGCCGCGCGCGACGTCGAAGCCACGCTGAGCGCCGCCGCGAACGGCTCGCTGTCGATCCTCACGATCGACCGCAAGCAGCGCCGCCGCAACCCGTCGCCGCCGTTCACCACCTCGACGCTGCAGCAGGAAGCCGCCCGCAAGCTGAACTTCTCCGCGCAACGCACGATGCGCCTCGCGCAGCAGCTGTACGAAGGCGTGGACTTCGGCGAAGGTGCCGTCGGACTCATCACCTACATGCGTACCGACTCCGTCTCGCTGGCCGCCGAGGCCGTGACCGAGATCCGCGAGACGATCCAGAAGCTCTACGGCAAGGAAGGCCTCGCCGACGAGGTCCGCGTCTTCAAGACGAAGTCGAAGAACGCGCAGGAAGCGCACGAAGCCGTGCGCCCGACTTCCGCCTCCATCACGCCCGCGCAGATCGAAGGCAAGATCGACGCCGACCAGTGGAAGCTCTACGACCTCATCTGGAAGCGCGCGGTCGCCTGCCAGATGGCACAGGCCGTCTACGACACCGTCGCGATCGACATGCGCGCCGGCGACGCCGCCACGCCGGAGACGCGCCACCTGTTCCGCGCGAACGGCTCGACGCTCGTCAAGCCGGGCTACATCGCGGTGTACCAGGAAGGCCGCGACGACTCCGCGGACGATGACAAGGACCACGCGCTGCCCCCCATGAAGGAGGGCGACGCCGTCGCGCTCGTGCAGCTCAAGGGCGAGCAGCATTTCACCGAACCGCCGCCGCGCTTCTCCGAAGCCTCGCTGGTGAAGGCCCTGGAAGAGCACGGCATCGGCCGTCCGTCGACCTACGCCTCCATCATCTCGACGCTGAAGGACCGCGAGTACGTCGACATGGACCAGCGCCGGTTCATCGCAACGGACATCGGCAAGATCGTGAGCCGTTTCCTGTCGAAGTACTTCACGGAATACGTGGATTACGGCTACACCGCCCGCATGGAAGACGAGCTCGACGCGATCTCCCGCGGCGAGGAGCCCTGGACCACGCCGCTGAAGGAGTTCTGGAAGCCCTTCACGAGCCGCGTCGACGACATTGAAAAGAACGTCAGCCGCGAGGAAGTCGCGATGGCGCGCGAGCTCGGCACCGATCCGGTGTCCGGCCGCCCGGTCTCCGTGCGCATGGGCCGTTTCGGGCCCTTCGTGCAGGCCGGCACCAAGGACGACGAAGAGAAGCCCAAGTGGGCGGGCCTGCGCCCGGGCCAGAAGATGGACACCATCACGCTGGCGGAGGCGCTTGAGCTGTTCCAGTTGCCGCGAACGCTCGGCAAGACGGCCGAAGGCGACACGGTCACCGTGGCGATCGGCCGCTTCGGGCCTTACGTGAAGTACGGCAGCAAGTACGTCTCGCTGAAAGAACCGGACGACCCGTACAAGGTCACTCTCGATCGCGCGATCGAAGTCATCGAGGCGAAGAAGCTCGCCGACGCAAACCGCACGATCATCGACTTCGGCGTGGACGACATCCAGGTGCTGAACGGCCGCTATGGCCCGTACATCACCGACAAGGCGCGCAACGCCCGCATCCCGAAGGACCGCGACCCGAAGACGCTGACGCTCGAAGAGTGCCGCGCGCTGCTCGAGGCCGCGCCCGTCCGGCCGGCACGCGGTCGCTTTGGCCGTGGCGCAGCGAAGGGCAAGGCCGCCGTGAAGGCGAAGGCTGCCAAGGCCGAAGCGCCCGCGCCGAAGGCCAAGGTCGCCAAGAAGAAGGCTGCGCCGAAAAAGAAAAAGAAGTCGGCAGCCAGGAAGAAGGCGCCGGCGAAAAAGGCCGCCGCGGCCTGAAGGCAGGGGGCGGTGAGGCGCCCCCAGTCCGTCCATGCAATACCGCCACAGTTTCCACGCCGGCAATTTCGCGGACGTCCACAAGCACGTCGGCCTGCTCGCGCTGCTGCGGGCGCTGCAGAAGAAAGAGAAAGGCTTCCTCTATCTCGACACGCATGCGGGGTCCGGCCTCTACGACCTGCGCAGCGAGGATGCCCGTCGCGGCGGTGAGTCCGCCGCCGGCATCGCACAGGTCCTGCAGGCCGCCGAACAACGCGCGCCGCAGTCACCTGAAGTCATCGAATACCTCGAGACCGTGCGCCGCTTGCGCGCGCTCGCCGGCGCATCGACCTATCCCGGATCGCCACTGATCGCCGCCAGCGTCCTGCGCAGCGTCGACCGTGCCTGCTGCATCGAGACAGTGCCGCAGGAATCGCGGCACCTCTCGCGCGTGCTCTCTGCCTTCGGCAGCGAAGGGAAAGGCGGCGTACGCGTCATGGCCGGCGACGGCTACGCGCAGCTAGCCGCCCAGCTGCCGCCGAAGGAACGGCGCGCACTCATCCTGGTCGACCCGCCCTTCGAGGACGCCGACGAGTTCCCCCGTCTTGCGGCGATGCTGCCCGAGGTCCTGCGCCGCTTCGACAGCGGCGTGGTCGCCATCTGGTATCCGATCAAGAGGCAGCGCGACACCGACAACTGGCATGCGCGCATCGCCCGCGCGATCACGCAGCCCACGCTGGCTGCCGAACTCTGGCTGCATCCGCGCGACACCACCGTGGGACTCAACGGCTCCGGCCTGCTCATCGTGAATGCGCCCTGGCAGATGGACCAGCGCATTGCCGTCTGGCAGGAGGAACTGCGCCAGATGCTGGGCGGCGGAGACGGCAGCGGCAGCGACGTGAAATGGATCGTGCATGAACGCAGCTGACCGCTACGCCGTCATCGGCCATCCCGTTTCGCACAGCCGCTCGCCGTTCATCCATGAACGCTTCGCGCAGCAGGTCGGGCACCACATCCAGTACACGCGGATCGACACGCCACCGGAGGCGCTCGTCCCCACCGTGCAGGATTTCTTTGCCGGTGGTGGCAAGGGCCTCAATGTGACCCTGCCCCACAAGCAGGCCGTGATTGAGCTCGTGGCTGAACTGTCACCCCGCGCCGCCCGCGCCGGCGCAGTCAACACGCTCGCGCTGCGTGCCGATGGCACGCTGCTCGGCGACAACACCGACGGCCTCGGCCTCGCACGCGACCTCGTCTACAACCACCGCGTATCGATCGCCGGCCGGCGCGTGCTGATGCTGGGTGCCGGCGGCGCCGCCCGCGGCGTGATGATGCCGCTGCTCG
Organism: Pseudomonadota bacterium; assembly: GCA_041168985.1. Lineage (GTDB taxonomy): Bacteria > Pseudomonadota > Gammaproteobacteria > Steroidobacterales > Steroidobacteraceae > ZC4RG30. Next base: position 22,305 of record JBEEKA010000274.1, read on the forward strand.
GACTGCAGCCCCGCGAGCTCGTGGTCGCAAACCGGACCGCCGCGCGCGCCGTCGAGATCGCCGAAGCCTTCCGCGACACCGGCACGCCCCTGCGCGGCTGCGGCTTCGAGGAGCTGGATGACGGCCCCTACGACATCGTCATCAACGCGACCGCGACCAGCGTCAAGGGCGAGACGCTGCCCCTGCCGCCCAGCCTCGTCGATACCCACAGCTTCTGTTACGACATGGGCTATGGCCGCGAAGACACCCTCTTCGTGCGCTGGGCCCGCGAGCGCGGCTGCGCCCGCACCGCCATGGGCCTGGGCATGCTCGTCGAGCAGGCCGCCGAATCGTTCTATCTCTGGCGCGGCGTGCGGCCTGACACCGCGCCGGTGCTGGCTGAACTCAAGGTGGAGCTCGCGGCGGAAGGCTGACGACCGCGCACCGGTTTCCGCTTTTCTCGAGCGGACTGGTTGGCCTTGAGCCGGGCTTTGACCACCGCGGCGATCAGCCGATACGGAATGCGCTGGCCGTAGGGAAACTGCAGGTTGCCTTTCGGACCCGCATACGCCGCCACTCTGGCGCGAAGCTCCGGATCCTGCACGGGCGGAAACAGGCCGATGTGATTCCTGAACGCGGCGAAGTAGACGACCACGCCATCCTGGAACAGCGCCGGCATGCGGTAGCTGATGCGCTCCTGGGCCTCCGGCGCGACTTGAAGCGCCGTAGCCCGCACCTTCTGCAGGATCTCCCGGATCTCGGGCGGAAAGCCGCGGATATACGAGTCGACGCTTTCCTTCACCCGGGGCGACCCGGCGGGTCTCGCCTTCACCAGCAGTTCAGTCCGAAACCCGGCGACCAGCCGCGGCGGCCCGAATAGGAAAAAGCGAGACTGGTCGCGCACCACGGGCGGTAGTAGCCCCGATTACCGTATCCGCCGAAGGCCGGATATGTGGGGCTGTTCAGCGAGAATCCGAAGGCACCGGAGCCGTAGGCGAGGGACCAGGAGTAATAGTCCCAGGGACGGTATTCCCTTGTTCTCGCCGGACGCTCGATGTAAACCGGCGCGGCCTGCGTCGACGGGGAAGGCACGACCTCCGAGGCATTCCGTCGCACGCGCTCTTCATACGCACGTCGCTCCGGAGCGACCGAAACCAGCGGATCGGTGTCCGGCTGGGGCTGGAACCACGCGTCCCTTGCGTCGTCGTCATAGGGACCAATGCGCGAAAGTTCCAGGTAGTACTGCGGCGACATCGCCGCCGGGGCCCGCCAGCGCCCGCGTGGGACGTACACATTCATTCCGGGTGTGGCAAGCCCTTCATTGCGCCGTTCGACACGTTCTGCTGCCACACCCGTCGACGAATCGAAGGCATAGGCAGGCGCAGGCAGCGGCGCCTCCGGATTGGGCGGCGGGACTTCGTTCAGGCGACGTTCGGCCTGCGCAACGCCGCCCGCGGCGGCAAGCAGGATGACCAGGGAACTCAGGGCCGGGGCGGCGATTCGTTTCACGGCGGCGCTCCTACAGGGAATCCGCGATTTGTCCCATCACCTCGATGGCCAAAGTGTAGCCCACCTCCCGCGTGGTGGGCGGCGGCGGCGGTGCCTTCTGGAACCCGGAGCCACCAGTCGTACCGACCCAGATCGTCGATTGCTTCACCGGCGGAAGGGCAGGCGTATAGAGCTCCGTGACGAGGCTCTCGTCCCGGATGTCGCGCAGGCTTACGCGAAAGGCATATCCAAGCGCGGCCTTGCCATCCCGGACCGGCATCACTTCGAGCAACCATTCCGCCTTGTCCTTCAGGGCACGCATTTCTGCCTGCTGCAGGTCCATCTGACCGCCCTGCGCGGCCGCGGTCGAACGGAGCGCCAGCGTTCGATCGACGAATCGCGTCGAGGCATCCCGAAGGGCGGCGACGAAGGTGGTCCTCAGTAGCGCATCGGTGCGCGGATCGAGCGACTCGCCACGCGACGTACCGCCAAGCACTTCCGTGGTATTCGACGAGCTCTGGCTCGACTGCTGGATCTTCTCTCCGCGCCGATCGTCGTTGCCTCCGGCGCCCGACGATGACTCGGAAGAACTGCTCGTGTTCGTCGATTTCTGGACGACGGTCTGGGCGATCTTGTCAGTCAGCGACTCGTTCCAGTACAGCACCACGCGCGGCTGCTTCGCAGCCTGATACCGCTGCCGGAAGCTGGCAATCACGTCGCCATAGTGCGCAGAGGGATCCGGTGCTTCCTGCGGCGCCAGAACAGGCGGCTGTCCCTCCCGGTACTGCGCCTGCGCCATGGGGATGAGGCTGAACAGGACCAGTGCAAGGTTGATCTTCTTCATGTCGTTACCTGTAAATCGAAGGGACAGCACCGTCAGTTGGTCGGTCGGGGCGCGTGGGGGACCTGTGCCAGCAAGGCCTGCAGCTGCTCCAGAAGGGCGGCCGCCTCGCTCGCGGCATGTTCCGCGGACTGCTCATGCTGTGCCGCCGACTGTGCATGCTGCTGCGCCTCGCTGTCATGCTGGGCCGCAGACTGCGCGTGTTGCTGTGCCTCGGCATCGTGCTGGGCCGCAGACTGCGCGTGCTGTTGTGCCTCGGCATCGTGCTGGGCTGCCGACTGGGCATGCTGCTGCGCCTCGGCATCGTGTTGGGAGGCCAATTGCTCATGCTGCGCGGCCGTCTGCGCGTGCTGCTGCGCCTCGCTGACATGCTGGGACGCAGCCTGCGCGTGCTGCTGCGCCTCCTTGTCATGCAGAGCCGCCGTCTGCGCCGACTGCTGTGCCTCGGTATCGTGCTGGGACGCGGCCTGGGCATGTGTCCCTGCCTGCTGGTCCAGTTGCTCGACATGCTGGCTCGCTGTCTGGACCTGCTGCTCCAGCTGCTGCGCATGGTCGATAGTGGACTGAAGCTGGGCTTCCAGCTGATGGACATGCTGGCTCGCAGTCTGGGCAACGGACTCGGCTTGCTGCGTGTGTTGCAGGGAGGCCTGCGTCGCCGACTCATGCTGCGCGGCATGTTGCTGGGCGGTCTGCGCCATCTGCTCGTAGGCCGCCGCCTGCTGGGCATGCTGCTGGGCTTGCTGCTCGAACTGCTGCGCTTGCTGTGCATGCAACTGCGCCTGCTGCTCGGCCTGTAGCGCGAGGTTCGCGTGCTGTTGCGCGAGCAGCGCGAGTTCCTGGGCCTGCTGGGCGTGCTGCTGCGCGGCCTGTGCGGATGACTGCGCCTGTGCTTCGTAGTTCTGGGCCTGCGTCTGAGCCTGTAGCGCGCCCCACTCCGCCGTCCGCGCCTGATCCGCAGAGGCCTGTGCCGCCGTTTCCGACGACTGCGCCTGATCTGCACTGGTTTCGGCCTGCGTCTGAGCCGAATGCGCCGCATCCGCCGACCGCCTGGCCTCGTCGGCATAATCCTTGGCCTGCCGAGCTGAATCGCTGGCCTCGCCGGAATGCGTCCGCGCCTCGTTTGCGGCATTTTCGGCATCGCTCGCAAAACCCGCTGCATCCCGCTTCGCCTGATCAGCCGTATCCCTGAAGCCGGCCGCTTCGGATTCGGCCGTCGCGGCTTCGCCGCGGTATCTATCGGCATCCGAGGCGGACCGTTGCGCATCCTGCTCGAAATCGCAGGCGGATCCGGAACCACAATAGCTCATGTCTGTCGCCCCCTCAGCTCAGATGTACCAGTCCGCGAGCCTGTGAAAGCAGGGACTGGATGTTCGCCAGATACGCGGCGGCCTGCTGCGCGGAAACGAGGGCCGCCTGGGCGTGCTGCGCAGCGGACGAGCCCTGCTGACGCGCTTCATTGTCCTGCGCTGCGGCAGACTGCGCATGCTGCTGGGCTGCCTGCACCTGCGACGCTGCAGACTGCGCATGCTGTTGCACCGTCTGCGCGTGCGCAGCGGCCGATTGCGAGTGCTGTGCCGACTGGGTGTCACCCTGAGCGGCTGCAGCAGCATGTTGCGCAACTGCGCTGTCGTGCGTGGCCGCTGACTGCCCATGCTGGGCCGACTGGGCGTCGGCCTGCGCGGCGGTCGCCCCGTGCTGGGCGGCCGATTGCGCAAGATGCTCGGCCGACGTGGCATGTTGCGCCGAGGTGCTGGCATGCTGTCCAGCGGTTGCCTCGCTCGACTGCGTATCGCGAGTGTGCTCGGTGGCAGACTGTGCGTGCTGGTGCGCGGCGTCGACCTGCGCGGCCGCCGACTGCACGTGTGCCTCGGTCAACTGCGCCTGTCCCTCTGCAGAGGTGGCGTTCTGTGCCGAAGCTTCCGCCTGGCGCCCGGCCTCGGTGGCATGGACGGCCGCTTGCTGGGCCGAGCGTTCAGCCCTGGCGGTGGCCTGCACGGCCAGTTGCTCCCTCTCCTGGGCCTGCTGTTGAGATGCCTGCAAGGACTGCAGCTTCTGCGCGGCCTCCCGCACGGCGGTTTCCGCCTCATTTTCCATCTGCTGCAAGTGGCGTGCTGCGGCTTGGGCTGAGCTTTCGTACTGGCCCGCGCGCGACGCGGACTGCTCGGCCTGCGCTTCAAACTGCGAAGCGTGCTGCTGGTGAACATGCGCCAGCTGCTCCGAACTGGCTGCATGTTGCGCGTGCAGCTGCGCCTGTTGCTCGTGCTGCATCGCCTGCTGGGCGTGAAGCTGCGACTGTTGCTCGGCTTCGAATGCCAGCCTCGCCTGGAGCTGGGTCGCGGTGTCCGCGTTTTGTGAATCGACCGCATGGGCCTGCGCCGACTGCGCAGAGGCGCCCGCCTGCGCTTCGCTGGAGCGAGCATGTTCCTCTGAGACGCGTGCGCGTGACGCAGCATTCTCGGCCCGCCCTTCGGCCTCCCGAGCTCGGTCCCGCGCCGTGCCCGCTCGGGCCGCAGCCGTATCGGCATCCTGGGCACTGACTCGCGCGGCCTGCTGATACCCCTCTGCGTCTCCGGCGTAACCCTCCGCCCAACGCGACTTCTCCAGCGCGTCGCGCGCATGCTGGGCCGCCTTCGAAGCCGACGTCGCCGCAGCGCTCTTTGACCAGACAGCAGCCTGAGCGATGTCGCTGGCCTTTTGTCGATGGCCCTGCGTTTCGTTACTGATGTTGGCCGCACGCGCCGCCTCGCGATCCGCGGCCCTGGCACAGGCCGCCGCCATCACTTCATTCGGACAGCCAAAATGGACAGACATTTCACAACCTCCGTTGCACGGAGAAGGGCAGAAGCGGATCACCTCCGGCGCGGCCCGGCACGACGCTGTAGACGGCGCCGGACTGCGACGACAGCCACGTCGCATAGGCCGTCGCATCCGCAGGCGCCACCGCGTCGTCCCGCAGGGTGCCGCCATCGCGGAAACTGCGCAGGATCTGTTCACGCTGGGGTAAGTAGCCACTGGCGCGGACGAAGGTCGCGAATTCGGCGGCGCTGACCGTCGACGCGCTAATGGCCACGGGACCACGCGCGCGACCCGCGCCCAGATTGGCCCCGTCCTTCAATGACGGTGCGGCAGCGCTCGTATCCCGCACGACCATCAACGGGCCCTCGCCACCTCCCTGCAGCCGGTCACGGAACTGCCGGCCCGGGCGGACCCGCTCCGCCTCGCGGGCGACCGCATCGTCTGCCGCCTGCTGTCTGGCCTGCGCTGCGGACTGTGCATCGGCAGCCCGCAAGCGGGCCGACTCCTGCGCAACGCGACGGGCGCCGTCCTGGCGGGAAGCCAGCCGGGGACCATAAGCCTGCGACACGGCCTCCAGTGCTTCCACAGCCGAGGCATAGTCCCCTGCGGCAAGCGCGGATTCCAGGCCAGGCATCTTCCGCTCGGCTTCGGGCAACGACTCGCCACCGCCTTCGCGCCACTGCGCACGCAGGCCCATCGCACGCTCGATACGTTCCGGCAGGGTTGGCAACAGATCGAGGCTCTTTACGCGAGGCCCGAGCACGCGCTCGATGTCGTCGAAGCGACCCGTGGCGGCTTCGTTCTGGCCGTCCTTGAGGTCCGCATCGGCCAAGGTGCGTTTGGCGGTCACTTCCGCACGGATCGCATCCGGGTAAACCTCCGTTCTCAGGCGAAGCAGCTCACTTTCAAGCGATTTCAGCTCAGCTTGCAGGGCAGTCGCCTGCGCCGCGGAATCCGCGGCAGGCTTCGACGCATCCCGCAGCTGGTCGAGCTTCGCCATCAGGTCCTTGCGTCGCGCTTCGCGTTCCTGCACGGCGGACTCGAGCCTCGCTATTGCCTGTTGCGCAGCCTGCTGTCCTCGCAGTGCCGACTCTCTTGCCGCCGACCCGCCGGGCAGCGGGATGAAGCCCGCATGGAAGGCATAGCCGAGCCCTGCGAGAAGGAGGCCGACTCCTGCGGCGATGCCCGCCACACGCAGCTTGCGCGAGGACGGTGCCGCCACGGCGACGCGATCCAGCGCCTCGAGGAACGCGGCGGCCGAAGCAAAACGCTCTTCCGGCGACTGGCTCATCGATTTCATGACGGCCGACGAGAAGGCCACCGGCGCATCACGACGCAGTTCGGAAAGTGGCTTCGAAGCGCCGGTGGGCAGGCGACCGGACACCAGCTCGTACAGCACGACGCCCAGGCTGTACTGGTCCGCTCGATGGTCTGCCGCCGCGCCCCGCATCACCTCCGGTGCGAGGTAGTACGCCGACCCGATGCTCTGCAACTGCCGCGAAGCGGTAGCGCCGCTCGTGGGATGTGCGAGCCCGAAGTCCATGATCTTGACTGCACCGTCGTCACAGACCCAGATGTTTTCGGGCTTGAGGTCGCGGTGGACCAGATGCTGGTGCGCGAAGGCCAGGGCGCCCAGAAGGTCGCGTGCGATGGCCTGCGCCTGGTTGACTGAAAACGGCACTCGTGCTCGCTTCTGCTCATCCATCGCCGCACGAAGTGTGCGACCGTGGAGCAGTTCCATCGTGATGTAGTAGCAGTCGCCATCCACCGCGACGTCGTGCACGCGGATGATGTTCGGGTGGGACAAGGCACAGGCGTTCTTCGCCTCGAGAACCAGGCGCTCCTGTACGCCACGGTCGCGGATGATCTCGGGCGCGATCACCTTGACGGCCACGTGTGCCTGCTTGAGTCGGTCGAAGGCTTGGTACACGCGGCCCATTCCGCCCTGGCCGATGAGTTCGAGCAGGTCATAGCGCTTGCCCAGCGTCCGTCCGATCATGTCGCCGCTGTCCGCGGCCATCGCGGCGCTTGCGGGCGGGGGCTCCCGGCGCGGGGGGTCCCCGGTCGGTGCCGAAGCCATCGGCATGGCGAGCAGCAGGTCGCGCGCGGCCTTCGCGGCCTCAAGCTGTGCGGACAGCTTCTGCTGCAGCGGGTCTGGAAGCCCCATGGACAGGCGTTCCTGGATACCGCGTTCCATCTCCGCAAACGCAGCCCGCACAGCATCGGACGAGGTCGCAGCCTGGAGCCGCAGTTGATGGAGTGCTTCTTCGGGTGTCACGCGTTTGCCTCGTGGCGGGTCAGAAATTGAAGTCTTCGGTCGACCAGTCCTGCCACAGCTGCTGGTCGGTCAGCGAAGCGGCATCCGGACCGAACAATTCTTGTCTTCGCCAGCCTTGGGCCGGCAGCGACGCATCCAGCACGACGCAGCCTCCAGACAGGAAGGTGGCCGTAACCTCGAGACGGGACTGGCGCGGTACGTCCTGTGGCAGCGACATGCCAGCAGCAATGCTCCGCGACGCATCGCGTCGCTGCACGACGAGACGTGGACCCGCCCCGGTCTGGCGCTCAATGAACAATGTCGCCCGGGTCATGCAGGGCAATGCCGAACCCTGCGCCGCCACGACATACTCCGCGGCTGCATCGTCATCGGCTGTCACTCGCAGGAGGTGGTCGATGGCGAGCCGCTCGTCACGAGGCGCACTGTCCCCGGCAAACTGGGCCGGCCCGAGACACGACACGTCGGTGCCCGGGGCCCGCAGCGCCAGCTTTGCCTGCTGGGCCTGGAACCGGCCGGACAACCGCCGGCTGTCGTCTTGCAGGATCACTATCCGGCACAAGCGGCTCAGTCCCAGTCCGGTCGCCTGCGCCAATCCAAGGTCGAGCAGTTGCAACCACCAAGCGGCCTCGGCGGCCCGGATCGCCTCGCCGTCCGAAGCCACCAGTCGACATCCCTCTTCGCCCGCCATGACATTGGGCACGTCACCCTGCGCCGAAAGTCTCGACTCATCCGCCAAATACCGCCACTGCGCAATGCGGATCGCCCCCTGCGACCCCTGCAGGCCCGGCAGGACGAGTGGATCCGCCAGGGCGAGCGGCACCGTCTGCTCGTCGAGCACGAGGGGCTGTTCGCCCTGGGCCGCCACCACGGCGCAGTGAAGTCGTGCGCCCTGCGGACGCAACACCAGTACGGGCATCGTCGGCGTTGCTCCCCGCCACAGCGAAGCGGGCCACCAAGCCGGTGCTGCTTCGCGCCACGCCGCATCCTGAATACCCGCCAGCCAGCCAGCCCTCCGAAGCGCGGTCAAGGATCCGCGAGGCAACGGCCCGCGAACTGCCGTCTCCCACTGCAACATTTCTCCAGGGAAGCGCCGCGCCGCAGCCCTGACCAGCCCCCCCAGAAACAGGGCCATCGAAAGGCCGTCACCGGACGCCGGATCGTCGCGAAAGTCCGTGCAGGCCACACGAGGCAACTCATACGCCGCGAGCGCTGCGGATGCACCCACCAGTACGTCCCGGCCTACGGTAGCCAGAAAGTAGGGCGCGATACCTTCTTCCCCGAACACATCGCCCGTAAGGACCCGCCACTGCCCCCCTGCGGACTCATCCGCGAGCACCATGGCCGATGCGGCGCCACACAGTAACCGCAGGCGGATCACCGGCCGCTCCCCAGCCGCTGCGCGGCAAGATCCATCTCTGCGCGCTGCATTCCCGAAATGATTTCCTGCAGCTGCCGGTCACGCACCTCGACCTGGCGCAACTGCGCCTGCAGCGCCTCCCGCATTTGTTGCTGTTCGCGCTGCTGTCCCTGCTGCCGCTCGCGCAACACTTCATCCATCCGGCCCTGCAGTTGCCGCCTCTGTTGATCTACCGCCTCTACCGCCCAGGAGGTCAGCTCGCGCGCTGTTTCGCCGGCGAGCCGCTTGAGCTCCTGTCCCAGTGCTTCGCGGGCCTTGTCGAGTTCGTCCGAGATGCGCAGCGCATCTTCTTCGCGCCACGACCTGTACGTGTAGAAGACGGCGCCCACGAAGATCGCCATGAACAGGTATCCGAGCCAGGCCACGCGACGCCAGTTGAAACCGACAAATGAACCAAAGAGGGAAACGAACATCAGGATGCCGAAGATTGCCTTGCGACCCTCGCCGAGACGATCGAGGAATCCACGGCGCGGCAGGTTGCCGCGATACCGCACACCCACCTGCAGCACTTCTTCAAGACTGCTGCGCGCGTCGGCGGGGTTCAGCGCCCCGACGAACGACGCAGCTCCCACCGAAGCGTCGGTCAAAAGTCCGGCCCGGGCTCTGCGGTCGATCTCGGCCAGTGCCCGGTTCGCTTCTCCGACATGATGGGCCAGTTCGCGATCGACAAGGTCTCGAAGCAGCTGCGCTATCTCGTCCTGCACCTGCCTTCCCAGCGACACGCGGATTTCGCTGCGGGTTTCCTCGCGGACGAAATCCTGTTCCACGAGCTTCCCGAGTTCCACGCCGATTCTCACGTGGAATCGACCTTCGGCCGAGAAGCTGCGGCGCAGGCCGTCCTGCAACCGACGTGCGACGTCACCGAGTGCATCCCCCAGGCTCGCGCGCAGAGCGTCCTGCGGCTCGCCGGACCCTGCGACGCGAGCGGTCGCCGTGGACTGCCGGGTCAGCAGTTCGCGACGGACCGTGGCTGCGGACCGCAGAATTCTCACATGTTGTCGAACTATCCAGGCCGCGTCGAGGTAACGCCGGCGGGTCTGCAGGAGGTGACGTAACCGATATGCAGGATCCGCCAGCAACGCCAGCAATCGGTCGGTCACTCCCGCCGTTTCAGACCACTCGAGTTCGGCATCCGCCTGAACGGACGTGTCTGACCAGAAAGGTCGCAACCTGACCTCGCAGCCCCCGTCCAGGTAGAGGATGCCCGAGGGCGTCAGCCCGGGAATCGCCGCGCGACAAGTCGCGACGTCGGCGCCTCGGATATCGATGACGTGCAGTCGACCTTCCCGTCGGGCGGCGAGTTCCGCCGCCTCGGCCGTGAACTGGCCACTCCAGAGCGTATCGTCCTGGAGCAGCGACTCCACCCACTGCCACGCCGCACGCGTGCGCGGCTCAACGCTCTCGGCAAAGGCAGTTCCAACCTCGCTCATTGCCGTTCAACCTCGTGGGTCGGCGTCCTGCCACCATGCGCCGGGTCAGTGACCGCCAGCGTCGCGCAGCTCCAGCACGTAATGCTCGACACCCTTGCTCATCGAACTGGTCTGGTAAAGACCCATGGCCTTGGGTTGCAGGATGACGTTCTGCCATACGCTCTGTGCTTCGGTGGGCACTTCGCGGGCATCCATGAAATTGGTGCGCACGCCTACGGTCAGTGAATCATTCGTGCAGTTCACGAGGCGAGCCGTCACCTGCACGGTGTTCGTCGGCGTGCGACCCGCGGACAGCATCTGTACGACGACCTTCCGCTTCAGCGCATCGGTGTACTGCACGGCATCCAGCGGTATCGCAGTAATCGCACCGTAATCCTGCGCCACCAAGGCCGAGCCGGGAGCCGGCGCCTTCTGCGAGGGAAACGAGCATTGCACGACCGGCTTCCTGGTCGTCGCGCAGCCGGCGAGACCGGCAACCATCAGGAGGGACAACATGGGAACGACTGACTTGAACATGGCGGCGTCCTGGTTCAGAAGAACGTATGGAATCGTTCCTGGAATTTCTTCAACCGATCCTTCGCATCACGTGTGTCGTCGATCTTCAGCCTGGCGTTACGTGTCGCTCCTGGCAGCGGCTGCGCGTGCGCCCAGATCACGGCACAGGAGCCCTGGGCGGACATGAGAGCCGGCTTGACCTGTTGGTCGCCGGCCAGGATCTTCAGCTGGTCGACCCTGTCGACCGGAGCGCCGACCGTCGCCAGTTCAATCACGCCCGGCAGGGAGTCCCACGTGCGGGTATCCGCCGCCGGATTCGCGTTCTTCTCCGCCATGCCGCTGAACATCGAAACGAGTCCGCCTACCGCCGCGATCGCCAGGCCGGCGCCGGCGGCTGTTGCACCTGCATTGGCCGAGGCGGTATCGCCGCGGGCCATGGCCTGGTTGGCCAGGTCGGCCTGCATGCCGGCTGCCTGCGCGAACCCCACGCCGATGGCACCGGATACCTTCGAGGTGGTGGCCATGTTGGACTTGAAAGTGGCTTTACCGGCCAGCAGGTACTCGATCGGCCGGCCACCGCGCGTGCTGGCCTGGAAGAACAGATCCTCGGCCGGCATCGCAGCCGTCTCGGCTTCATCAGCCGAAAGGGGATTGCTCACCTTGACCAGTTGCAGCGGGCCTGGCGGAGACGCCGCGAAACTCAGGCGCTCATTGTATGTTCCTGAACCGACTTTCTTCGGGGCGCCGCCTTTCTCGACGACGACAAGGACGGGTTTGTGGTGATCGACGGCCTTCAGCGGCGCCCGCAACTGAACTGCCTGGGCCGCAGCGTCTGTCGATGTATTGGTCTCGCCAAAACAGCTGAGGGACCAGGCCTGCAACAGCTTCATCGATGCAAAGTCCGACTGGTAGCTCTGGCCTTCGGCGCGCATGTCCTCGACGTTCACGGCAGCGAACGAGGCAGCGGCAGTGTCGTACTTGCCCTCGCGCAGGTACTCAAGCCCGCGATAGTAGTACAGCATGCCGCGCTCGTAGGGCTCGCCCTTGAAGTCCTTGCTGGCTTCCTCGTTGAAGTTGCTCTTTGCAGCCTTTACATCGGCGCCGCCGGTACGTGTCATGTCGACGCGCTGAATCGCCTGATCCAGGGCTTTCGTCGCGATCTCATGCTGCCCCAGCGTCATGGCAGCCACGCCCAGCTTTGCGAAGTTCAGAACGGCGCTTCGTTCGCCCTCGTCGAAGGCCACCTGGAAGTATGGTTGCAGCGCTTCGGGCTGCGCCTTGATGAAGTCAACGGCCGGCAGCACCGCTCCGGCCGCCTTGGCCGCCGACATCGCCAGCAGCGAGGCAACGATGCCTGCCACCGTAGTCCATCCGCGAGAAGAATAGTCCTTGGTCATTATCCGTTCTCCCTTCCCTGAACACCTGACCGCGACCGCGCTTTACTGGTAGACGATGTCGTCGGCGCCCGCCTTCGTGAACATGTATTCGTTGCTCCAGACCAGCACACCAGACTCGTTGTCCACCATCTCGAAGGTCACCTGGGTGCGCCGCTGGATCATCCCGTTGTTGTTGTTGCGGGCCACGAGCTGGCGGATCTTTCCCTTGAGCCGGAAGTCCGCACCCGCGAGCGCCTTCGTCAGGCCAGTGGTGCCCACGTCCGTGACGCCCGAGCGTTTGAGTTCGCGCTCCTGAAGGGTGCGGGCCATGCTGTCGCGGTCCACAAAGACCATGCGACCTTTCGAGGCACGATTGAGCTTCACCCGGATCGAGTCGGTGATCATTCCCTTGTCAAAGGCCTGGGAACCCACGTTCTGGAAGTCACTGTCGTCGCACAGGATGCGCGGTGCCACGGTGCGGCCTGCGATCTCCTGCGTCGCGAGCAAGTCGCGCGACATGACATCCACCATCGCATCGATGTCCTGGCTCTCCACGCCCGTGCCGGCAACCGGGCCTTGAACGCCCGTCCCGACATAGGCCGCGGGCTTTGCGACATAACGTGTCGCCGGTGGGGGCGTAGCCGCGCAGGCAGACAGCGTCACGACGGTCAGCACGCCGGACAAGACCTTGTTCAACATGGTGGCATCTGCTCCTAAGTGGATGGCAGTTATGGATTCTTGTTGTACTTGGAGCATATGCCCGGCCACATTGCCATGGCAACGGTGCGCGAGTCGTCCGTGACCAGACCCAGTATTTGCGCCGTTTCCCAGACCGCCAGCCTCCTCGTACTTCCAGTCAGCAGGGCCGCCTCGATTCATCCCGCGGCCACACTCCCTTGGACAGCAGCTCTCGCGGCACCCTGAAGTCGGAGTTCCGACTCGTCATGCCACATCGAGGGTCGCCCGACCGACATCAGCGTGATCTGTAAAAAACCCGTCCAGTCCCGCATCGAGAAAGGCCCGGATCTCGCCCTTCAGGTCACCCGCCACTGCCTCATCGGCCCCCACGCGCAACGCAGGCGGCAGGAAGCGGTTCTCCGCGCGGAAGGTCCAGGCATGAACGACGAGCCCCGCGCGATGCGCCTCGTCGACCAGTGAAGTCGGCGCCGCGAGCCGTCCATCGGCACCGACCGGCCGCACCAGCGACTTCGCCACGCCGACCGCATTCACGTGCTGCGCAAGCATCGCCAAACCCTCGGGCTGCATCAGCGCGCGGTAGTCGCGCGCATCGCCACGAACCACGAAGTCGTAGGGCGCGCCTTCACTTTCGACAAGGAACACCAGGGGATGCTCACAGCGCGCCCGCAACTCAACCAGGTTCCCCAACTCGAAAGACTGGATGAACACGGGCGCACCGGCGAGACCGCGATCCAGCGCTGCCAGCAAGACATCCTCCAGCGGTAACCCGATCGACCGGAAATGCGTCGGGTGCTTCGTCTCGGGATACACACCGATGGCGTTCAGGCCCCGCGCGGCGCGCGCTGCATTCTCGGCCGCCAGCAGCGCCAGCACCTCGTCGAAGGTCGGCACCTCGAACCGCCCGTCATAGGCCGTGTTCGAAACACGCAATTCGGGCAGCCGCTCCCGCGCGCGCAGCGTCTTCAGTTCCGCCAGCGTGAAATCCTCAACAAACCAGCCCGTGACGGGCCGGCAATCGATCAGCTGCGTCCGTCGTCGCGAAGCAAACTCGACATGCGCGGCCACATCCGTCGTGCCGCCGATCTCGTTCTCGTGCCGCGCGACCAGCACGCCATCGCGCGTCATCACGAGATCCGGCTCGATGTAGTCCGCGCCCAGCTCGATCGCCAGGTGATAGCTCTCGAGCGTGTGCTCCGGCCGGTAGCCGCAGGCGCCGCGATGCCCGATGACGATCGGCCGCGACATCCGCGCGCCTTACCGCATCGTGACCAGCTCTTCCGCGCTGGTCGGGTGGATGGCCACCGTGTCGTCGAAGTCCTGCTTCGTCGCGCCCATGCGCACGGCGACGGCAAAGCCCTGCAGCATCTCGTCCGAGCCCGGGCCCAGCAGGTGCACGCCGACGACCTTGCGCGTGTCGCCCACGGTGACGAGCTTCATGCGGGTCTTCGGCTTCGCGGCGGTCATCGCGTGGTACATCGGCACGAAGTTCGACGTGAATACCTTCACGTCATCGCCATGGCGTTCGCGCGCCTCGGCCTCGGTCAGGCCCACGGTACCGATCGCGGGATGGCTGAACACCACCGTCGCGATGTGGTCGTAATCCATCTTGCGGCCGGCCATGCCGCCCCAGATGCGATCCGCCATGCGCCGCCCTGCGGCGATGGCCACCGGCGTCAGCGTCACGCGGCCCGTGACATCGCCGATAGCGAAGAGGCCCGGCAACGACGTCTCTTCCCATTCATCGACTAGAATGTGCCCCGCCGCGTCCATCGGCACGCCGACCGACGGATCGATGAAGTCCACGACCGGCTCGCGGCCCGTGGCCCAGATCAGGCAGTCCTGCGACTCGACGGCGCGGCCATCGGCCAGCGCCACCGTCAGCCGCGCATCTGCGCCTTCGGTCACGGCCGACGGCACGGCCTGCGTCAGCACGGTCACGCCGCTTTCCCTCAGGGCATCCAGCGCGCCTTCCTGCAGCATCACGTCGAAGTGGCGCAGCACTGCGTCATGTCGCAGCAGCACCGTCACCTTCGAACCCAGCGCCGCGAGCACGCCGGCGATTTCCACGCCGATGTAGCCGCCGCCGACCACGGTCGTCGTAGCCGGCAGGGTTTCGAGCTCGAATAAGCCGTCGGAATCCGTGCCCAGGTCGGCCCCCGGGATGTCCGGCCGCCAGGGCCGGCCGCCACTGGCGACCAGCACGCGCTCGCCGGTGATCCGGCGACCATCGATCTCCACGGTGCGCGGCCCGACCAGTCGCGCCCAGCCCCGGATCAGGTCGACCTTGCGCTTGCCGAGGTTGCCCTCGTAAATGCCGTTGAGCCGCGCGACGTAGGCGTCACGCTTCGCCTTGAGCGCGGCCCAGTCGTGGCCGCGGACACTCGCGTCGAAACCGTATTCCGGGGCGTCGTGGAGCGCATGGGCGATCTGGGCCGCGTTCCACATGACCTTCTTCGGCACGCAGCCCACGTTCACGCAGGTGCCGCCAAGGCGCGCCCCCTCGATGAGCAGCACCCGGGCGCCGTATTCCGTCGCGCGCTGGGCCGCGGCCAGCCCGCCGCTGCCGCCGCCGATGACGATCAGGTCGTAGTCGAATTCCATGGGGTTTGCACCGTGCATTTCTGTCGTGATGGTACACGGATGCACCGCCGCACCGGCCCGCCTTCCACTATGATTCGGCGCATGGAAACGACCAATCCCCTGTTGCGCGAACTCCCCCTGCCGGCTTTCGACCAGATCCGTCCGGAGCATGTTGCCCCGGCCATCAAGGACGTGCTGGCCCGTAACCGCTCGCGCGTCGCCGAACTCGAACAGACCACCTCGCCGACCTTCCGCAATTTCGTCGAGCCGCTCGAGGATCTCGCCCACGGGCTGTCGCGCACCTGGTCCCCGGTCGGCCACCTGAACGGCGTGGTCAATTCCGAAGCCCTGCGCGAGCAGTACAACGCCTGCCTGCCCCTGCTGTCGGATTACGGCACCGACCTCGGCCAGAGCGAGAAGCTCTACCTCGGTTACAAGGCGGTCCTGGAGCAGGAGGGCGCCACGCTCGACAAGGCCCAGCGCACCGTCGTCGAGCACGCATTGCGTGACTTCAAGCTCGCGGGCGTCGCCCTGCAGGGACCGGACAAGGAGCGTTTCAAGGCAGTCATGCTCGAGCTGTCCACGCTCGCGGCAAAATTCGAGGAAAACGTCCTCGACGCGACGAACCAGTTCCAGCACCACGTGACCGACGTGGCCGACCTGGACGGCGTGAACGCCACCGTCATCGCGCAGGCCCGGCACCGCGCCGTCGAAGCGGGCAAGGAAGGCTGGCTGCTCGGGCTCGACCAGCCGACTTATGTCGCGATCATCACCGACGCGAAGTCCCCCGCCCTGCGCGAGGCCTTCTACCGCGCGTGGACGACGCGTGCCTCGGACCAGCCGCCTTCGCCGGCAGGGCTCGACAACGCCCAGGTGATGGAAGACCTCCTGCGCCTGCGCCACGAAGCCGCGCTGCTCCTCGGATACCCGAACTACGCGGCCTACGCGCTCGCCACCCGCATGGCGCGGAGCGTCGACGAGGTGCTCGCCTTCCTGCGCAAGGTCGCCGCGGCTGCACGGCCGGCGGCGGAACGCGAGCTGGCCGAACTCGAGGCCTTTGCCGGTCGCAAGCTCGACGCCTGGGACATCACCTTCTACGCCGAACGCCTGCAGGAGGAGCGCTACAGCATTTCGCAGGAGGAACTGCGCGAATACTTCCCGCTGCCGCGCGTTCTCGACGGCCTGTTCAACGTGATCCAGCGGCTGTTCCGCGTGACGATCCGCCAGCGCGAGGACGTCGCGCTCTGGCACGCCGATGCCCGCTTCTACGACCTGGTCGACGCGCAGGGCGACGTGATCGGCGGCTTCTACCTCGACATGTACGCCCGCCCCCACAAGCGAAGCGGCGCGTGGATGGACGACTGCGTCGGTCGCAAGCGCACCAGCACCGGCGCGGCGAAGCCGGTGGCCTACCTCGTCTGCAACGCGCTGCCCGGCGTCGATGGCAAGCCGGCCCTGCTGACGCACGATGACGTCGTCACGCTGTTCCATGAATTCGGCCACGGCCTGCACCACATGCTCACGCGCGTGGACTGGCCGTCGGTATCGGGGATCAACGGGGTGTCCTGGGACGCCGTCGAACTGCCCAGCCAGTTCCTCGAGAACTACGCCTGGGATCCGGAAGTCCTGCGCGGCATCTCGGGCCACCACAAGACGGGGGCCCCGCTGCCGGAAGACAAGATCGCGCAGCTGCTGCGCACCTACCGCTTCCAGGCCGGGCTCGCGCTGCTGCGGCAGATGGAGTTCAGCCTGTTCGATTTCCGCCTGCACGCCGAGTACGACCCCGCGAAGGGCGGCCGGATCGCGGAGATCCTCGCTGACGTGCGCCGGGAAGTCGCCGTGCTGACGCCGCCGGCGTTCAACCGCTTCCCGAACAATTTCGGCCACATCTTCGCCGGCGGCTATGCCGCGGGGTACTACAGCTACATGTGGGCCGAGGTGCTTGCGGCCGATGCCTTCGCCGCCTTCAAGGAAACCGGCATCTTCAATGCCGACACCGCGAAGCGTTACGTCGACAGCATCCTGTCGCGCGGCGGCAGCCGGGATGCGCTGGAAGCCTTCATCGAGTTCCGCGGCCGGGCCCCGGATATCCAGCCCCTGCTCGAGATGTACGGCATCAACGGCTGACGGCCGGACACCGCCATGACAACCGTCGCGTCCTGGAACGTCAACTCGCTGAAGGTGCGCATGCCGCACCTCGGCGACTGGCTGGGCGCGAACCCGGTCGACGTGATCGGCCTGCAGGAAACCAAGCTCGTCGACGAGAACTTCCCGCAGGCGGAGATCGAGGCGCTGGGTTACCACGTCCTGCGCTCGGGCCAGAAGACCTACAACGGGGTCGCGCTGCTCGCAAGGCAGCCGATCAGCGATGTCCGCACGGAACTCGATGGCCTCTACGACCCCCAGCGCCGCGTGGCCATCGGCACCGTGGGCGGGGTGCGCTACCTGAACCTCTACGTGCCCAATGGCCAGGCCGTCGGTTCCGAAAAATACGAGTACAAGCTGCGCTGGCTGGACGCCCTCCACCGCACGCTGCAGCGTGAACTCGCCACCCACGACCAGGTGGTCGTGATGGGCGATTTCAACATCGCCCCCGACGACCGCGACGTGCACGATCCGGTCGCCTGGGCGGGACAGATCCTCTGCAGCGATGCGGAGCGCGGCGCCCTGCGGGGGTTGCTGGAACTCGGGCTGGCCGACAGTTTCCGGCTGTTCGAACAGCCGCCCGCGACCTTCAGCTGGTGGGACTACCGCCAGGCCGGCTTCCGGCGCAACCTCGGCCTGCGCATCGACCTCATCCTCGCCAGCAAGGCCCTCCGCGGACGCTGCCTCTCCTCCACGGTGGACACGGCCCCCCGGAAGCTCGAGCGACCCTCGGACCACGCGCCGGTCGTTGCCCGCTTCGGGCCGCCCTGAAGCCGCCCCGATTGGGCTGAAATGTGGAGTGCGTCGCGGCCCGGGCCCCGGCGCGGACCTAGACTCCGGGCAGCCTCCTTGGGCGAGCCCCGATGCAAGAGATCCTGAACAGCGACCTGGACGTCACCGACACCGTGAGGGTGAGTTCCCCCTCTGAAGTCAGGGCCGCTGTACGCTCGCTGTATGCGGAAACCTGGCCCGGCGAACCTTTCACGCCGATCGCCCGCGCCTTCCATGACCTGGAACGGGCATTTTCCGGCCGACTGCCGGGCTACCGCGGGCTGGACACGGTCTACCACGACCAGCAGCACACGCTGGACGTCACGCTGGCCATGGCACGGCTGCTGGTCGGCTACGAGCGCCAGCACCGCGGCACCCCCTTCGCCATGGGTGCCGAGCGGGCGGGCGTCGGCATCCTGCTCGCCCTGTTCCACGACATCGGATACCTGCGCGAAATCGGCGAAGAGGCTGTCAACGGCGCCGAATTCACCCGCAACCACGTGTCGCGCAGCGCGCGATTCATGGACCGCTACCTGCCGACGATCGGATACGGCCACTGGGCGCCGATCACCCGCGAAATCGTCCATTTCACCGGCTACGAAAAGACCTTCGAGCAGATCGGCGAGGCCGTGAAGGATCCGCGCGACATCCAGCTGGGTCACCTGCTTGGCACGGCCGACATGGTCGCGCAGATGGCGGACCGCTGTTACCTCGAGAAATGCCGCGACAGGCTCTATCCGGAGTTCGTGCTGGGCGGCGTCGCGCTGCCGATCGGTGGCACGCACCCGGCAGTCCGATACGCCTCGGGACTGGACCTGCTCCGACAGACGCCGATCTTCATGGAAGAGACGCGCCGCAAACGCCTGGACGAAGGCTTCGCGAAGGCTTACCGCTACATGGAACAGGTCTTCAACGGCCGCAATCCCTACATCGAGGCGATCGACCGCAACCTCGAATTCCTGAAGCAGGTACTGCGGACGGAAAACTGGTCCCGCCTGCAGCGCAGCCCCCAGCTGTTCGCCGAGCGCCCGGACACGATGCGCAGCGTGCGCGGACTGATGACCCGCTACTTCAGGAAGGCCTGGATGGTGGAGTGACGCCGGGCACGGGCTCGACGTTCCTCACGTAGCGCGCATGCAGTTCCGGCAGGCGCGCGCACACGATCTCCCCCGACTCCAGCCCGGCGTCGCGCAGCGCGTCGGCAAGCACCTCCACGGTCAGCGAGTCCATCGCGCGTGAAGCCAGACCCATATGGCTGATATGCCAGGGCTCCGGCTGCACGCCGCCCCGGTCATGGGCATAGGGCCGGTAAAACCCGTACGCAGCGGCATGCCGAGCAAGCCACGTGTCCAGCACCGCGAAAGGCCCGTCCGGCGCGAATTCCTCCGGCGTCAGCTGCACGACATGGCCGGCCGGCACGGCCGCCGCATCGATCACGTCCAGGTCCGTTCCCCAGTGATGGCGGCTGGCGCCCGGCAGGGCGGACCACAGCAGCACCGTATCGACCAGCGCATCCGGCGCCAGCTGCGCGGCCTCCAGCGGCTGGCCATCGCGGCCCAGAAGCGGGCGCCGGCCCAGGCACTTGTCGTTCCAGATCGCCCTTTGCCGGTCGAAGTCGCGGAAAGCCGATACGGCCTGCAGATCGATGCCGTCGCGGGCCGCAGCCGCCCTCAGTGCCAGGAACGGCTCGAGTGCGTCACGATGGATACGCAGTCCGGTCCCGGGCAGGTCTACGACATGACCCGCATCCCGGCCTGTCAGCTGCGTGCACAGGAATTCCCCGAGTTGTCTGGAGTCCGGCATCTTCTACGCTGCGTTCTGTGATCCACATGGGTGCCACCGCGATTCCGCGAGGTTAGTATCCCGCGCAAGGAACGCAAGTTGTCCACCACGCCACAAAAACCTGCAAAGCACCGACTCGTCTCCGCATTGGCCGTCGCGGCACTGTCGACGCTCCTCCTGTGGCTGGGCGGCGCAGCGGGCGTGGCCGGCCTGGGCAGGCTGTCCCTGCCGCACGGACTGATCGCCTTCCTGTCGGTCGCCGCGGCATGCCTTTTCGCGGAGTGGGCCGGGCGCCGGATCGCCCGCCGCCGCCGATCGGCACTGGCCTCTTCCGACGACCCATTCGATCCGACGCGCCCCCTGCCCCGCCTGGTGGCCTACGAAGAACATGCCGAACTCGAGCGTGCGGTCGAGCGGATGCGCGAGCGTCTCGCACAGACCACGGTCTCCCTCGAATACCTCCACAGCCTGCTGGACAGCATGACGGATGCCGTGTTCGTCACCGATTCCGTTGGCCGCATCCGCATGTCGAACGACGCCGCGTGCCGCCTCACCGGCCACGTGGAGGCCGAACTGCTGACGCGCGAGGTCGCGTCGCTGATTGAAAATCCCGCCGAACTGCCGCCGGCGAAGCTGCTTGCCGGCGCGATCAAGACGGGAGAGACGGTCATCCGCACGCGCACGGGACAGACCCTGCCTGTTTCCTTCAGCGGCTCCGACATCAGCACGGACGACAAGCAGCAGAGCGGCGGAATCTACGTGCTGCGCGACATCACGGACCGCAAGCGCGCGGAGCGCCGGATCCGGTACCTGGCGCGTTATGACGCCCTGACCAAGATCCCGAACCGCATGCAGTTCCAGCACCTGCTGCAACAGGCCATCGCGCGCTGCCTGCGCAATGGCCACAGCGTGGCCATGCTGTACCTCGACATGGACCGCTTCAAGGAAATCAACGACACCTTCGGCCACGCCGCAGGCGACCGGGTGCTTGAGTCCCTGACCGAGCGCGTGTCCCGCGTGCTGCCGGCCGATGCGGCCTTCGGCCGCCTGGCCGGCGACGAGTTCGCGGTCATGCTCGATGGCCTGCCACGCGGCGACCCCCGCGTGGCCCTGCAGCAGATCGCCGCATCGGTCCTGCACTCCGTGTCCGACGAACCGGTGCTGGTCGGGGGGCAGGAAATCTTCATGACCATGAGCATCGGCGCCGCGCTCTGCCCGCGCGATGCGGGCAACGTGATCGACCTCATCCGCAACGCCGATGCGGCCATGTACCGTTCCAAGCAGAACGGCGGCAACAGCTGCGTGCATTACGAATCGGAAATGAATGCCGCGGCGAACGAGCGGCTGGTGCTGAAGAGCAAGCTCAAACGCGCCGCCGAGCGCGATGAACTGGTCGTCCGCTACTTGCCCAAGGTGGACCTGAACAACGGCCAGATCGTCGGCGCCGAGGCGCTGCTGCGCTGGCGTCCGCCGGGCCACGGCGACATTCCGCCCTCGCTCTTCATCCCGCTCGCCGAAGAGAACAACCTCATCAACGATGTCGGCGAATGGGTCATGAACCGCGTCTGCATCGAGTACGGACACCTGTCCGACCGCGTCAGGAATCCGGGCCGCATTTCGCTGAACCTCTCCCTGAAGCAGCTTCGCCAGGCCAGCTTCATCCTCCGTTGCCGCTCGGTGTTCGAGCAGCACAAGGTGGATCCGCAGAACATCGAGCTCGAGATCACGGAGACGACCCTGATGGCGGACCCGAAGCGCATCGTCGGGATGCTGCGCGAATTGCGGGATCTGGGGCTGCACCTGTCGATCGACGACTTCGGGACAGGGTACTCCTCGCTCTCGGCGCTGAAGCACTTTCCCATCGGCTCGCTGAAGATCGACCAATCCTTCGTGCGGCAGGCTTTGAACTCGCCCAGCGACGAGGCGATCGTCCGCACGATCATCGAGATGGGCAGGACCCTCGGCATGGATGTCATCGCCGAAGGCGTCGAAACGCCGGAGCATCTGGCGATGCTGCGCCGGCTCGGATGCCATTACGCGCAGGGACTGCTGTTCGGCGACCCGTGCACGACCGAAGGCCTGGGGGCCCTGCTCATCGAGCAGGAACTTGGCGCACCTCCGTTCGCGGGTTTCTTCGAACGGCTGTCCGGCGACAGCGGAAACCGGTTCTCGATCCTCAGCGCGCAGGGCTGACCGGGCCGGGCCCGATCTCGGCCACGCGCCGAACCAGCTGCCGCGTCGCATCCTGCGCGGCTTTTTCAAGTGCCGCCACGACGCTGCCGAGGCGGTTCGCGCCGGCCGCGACGGACGTTTCGATGTCGAAGCCCGCGACCTGCGCATGCGTGCGGCGGCTCGACAGCGTGCATTCCAGCCTGACCTTCGCGACGGGTGCCACTTCCACGCCGGCATAGTCCGCTTCGAACCGGCGCACCGTCACCGCCAGCACGAGGTCCGCACCCATTCCCGCGCCATCGCTGGCGACCTGCGCGAACCGCCCGCTGCCTCGCAGCGTCTGCACGAGCATCGACTCGACGACCTGCTCCAGCGGCCCCGCCCAGCGTCCGCCGGCGAAGTAATCGAGCCGGTTGCCCGGCTGCACGAGCGCGATGCGCGAGGTATCGAGACCCGCCTGCGCCACTGGACGCAGCACCTGCAGGGTCGCTGCGACAACGGGACCCTCGACCGGCTCGGCCGCCGGATGCAGGACATAGAGCTGCTCGACCGGGCTGCGGCTCGTCAGGCCACCGCAGCCGGCAAGCGCAAGGGACAGGAACAGGGTAGCCGTGACACGCGGGCTCATCGGGGAATCTCCACGCCGCGCTGGCGCGGCTGGTACAGGACGCGGGAAGGGTCTTCGGAGAGCTGTCGCAGCAGGGTGCGCAGGTCGTCGGCTGTTCCGCGGGCCTCGCGCAGCGTGCGGTCGAATTCCGGCAGGCTGTCGCGCGAGAAGGCGCGCAGGTCGCCCCGGTTCTCGGCCGCCATGCCGTCGAGCTTCTGCGAGAGGGCCGCGATGTTCTCGGCCGTCTCGCCAAGCCGTACCACGGCCTTCTCGAAGTCCGGACCGATGCGCCGGGTCGCGCCCTGCAGGGTCTTCATCAGTTCGCGCGCGTCACTGCTCGTCGACCGCAGGTCGGCGACCAGGTCGCGGACGTTCCGCACCGTCTCGGGCAGCGTGGCCGATGCGGCACTGACGTTTGCCAGCAGGGTGCTGACCGCCGCCGTATTTTCGGGCGACAACAGGTCCTGCAGGCGCGCGAGCAACTCGCGGGTGCGTCCGGCCACGTCGGGCAGCGTCGCGAGCAGCACGTCGAAGTCGGACCGCGCGGCCTGGATCACCGGGAATTTGATGCCCGGCACCTGGGGGCCGGTGTTCTCGCCGGCCCTGGCCTGCTGCAGGTCCACGTACAGCAGGCCCGTTACGCCCTGCAGCGACAGCCGCGCCAGCGTGCGCGGCGATACCGGCGCGTTGGAGTCGATGTCGACGAGGACCTTTACCCGTTCGGCGGTGCGCGGATCGAGCGAGATGCGCGCGACGCGCCCGACGTCGACGCC
>JBEEKA010000275.1:0-4774 GCA_041168985.1 Pseudomonadota bacterium
CCGCGCCTCCACCACGAGTAGGGGCAAAAGTCTATGGCGCTTTGGAGGCAAATAGAAGCAAGTCGCACTACTCCAGATTCTGCACCTGCTCGCGCATCTGCTCGATCAGCACCTTCATGTCCACCGCCGCGCGCGTCGTTTCAAGGTCCTGCGCCTTGGACGACAGCGTGTTCGCCTCGCGATTGAACTCCTGCATCAGGAAATCGAGCCGCCGCCCGGCGGCTTCCGGGCTGTCGAGGATCCGGCGCGTCTCGGTCAGATGACCCGCGAGGCGGTCCATTTCCTCCGCCACGTCCAGCCGCTGCAGTAACAGGGCGATCTCCTGCTCCAGACGATCCCCGTCCAGTTCCTTCCGCAGATCGCCGAGTCGTTCCTCGAAGCGCACGCGGATCAGGGCATGCACTTCCGGCAACCTCGACTTCACGCGGGCCACCAGTGCCTCGAGCTGGTCGCAGCGCTGGGATATCAGTTCCGACAGCCGGGCGCCCTCACCGGCACGCATCGCGCAGAGATCCCGGATCGCGCGATCGAACACCGATCGCGTTGCCGCCAGAAGGGGCTCGTTGTCGGTCGTGGCTTCGCGCAGCAGGCCGGGGAACCGCAGCAGGTCCACGAGCTCCACCCGCGGCTGCACCTCGCCGACGGGCACTGCCGTGGCGATCTCAGCCAGTCGCGCCTTCAGCTGGGCCAGCATCGAAGGGTCGATCTCCAGCGAACGGTCCGCCTGGGCCGATGCGCGGAAGCTGATCGTGCAGTCCACCTTGCCGCGCCGCAGATCCTTCTGCAGACGGGCGCGGAACTCGGGCTCCAGGCTGCGAAGCTCCTCCGGCAGTCGAAGCCCGACTTCCAGGTACCGGTGGTTCACGCTGCGCAGTTCGCAGACAAGGGCACCTGCGGGCAGATTTTCTTCGCAACGTGCGAAGCCGGTCATGCTGGCGATCATTCTGGAATGACTTGTAAATGTTATAAACGACAGCGAGTTTAGCCCACCCGGGACCCTTCGTTTGCGCGTCGAGTTTGCCGAGATCAGCCTTCGCGGTGCGCGCGAGGACAACCAGGACCGCGTCGCGATCGCCGTAGCGCCGGCCGCGGCGCTGCTCGTCGTGCTCGATGGCATGGGTGGGCACGCAAACGGCGCGGAAGCCGCGGAAACGGGCATGGTGGCCGTGCTGAAGGAATTCGGCACACCCAGCGTGCCGTTGCTCGACCCGATGGGATTCCTCCACCGTGCGCTCGTCAAGGCCCATGAAGCTGTCGCGCGGCTGGGCGAAACATTGCCCTTCGACCGCCGTCCCCGCTCCACGCTGGCGGCCTGCCTGGTGCAGGAACATACCGCCTGGTTCGGCCACCTCGGCGACAGCCGCATCTACCATTTTCGTGACGGCGCGGTCGCGCATCGCACGGTGGACCACAGCCACGTGGGCCTCCTGATCCGGGAAGGCTTGATCAACGACGCGCAGGCCCAGGTGCACCCGATGCGCAATTACGTGGAATCCTGCATCGGCGGCTCCGAGGTCATCCCCGAGATGGACATCGGCGGCTGCGTACACCTGCGGTCCGGCGATGCGCTGCTGGTCTGCAGCGACGGCTTCTGGGTGCCACTGGGCGACGCCGCGATCAGTCGGGGCATCACTGCTGACGTCCCGCTGGGGGACGTGCTGACCCGCCTTGCCGAACTTGCCGTGCAACGCGCGGGCACATCCAGCGACAATACGACTGCCGCTGCCCTGCGGGTTTCTTAAGGACCACACCATGACCGAGCCCTCCGCCGCCGTGCGCCACGATGGACGCGCGACGGATGCCCTGCGCCCCGTCCGTTTCACGCGCGGCTTCACCCGCCACGCGGAAGGCTCGGTCCTGGTCGAATTCGGGCAGACGCGGGTGCTCTGCACGGCGAGCATCGAAGAGGGCGTGCCCGGGTTCCTGCGCGGCCGCGGCCAGGGCTGGGTCACGGCCGAATACGGCATGCTCCCGCGCGCCACGCACACGCGCGGCGCCCGCGAGGCCGCCAAGGGCAAGCAGTCCGGGCGCACGCAGGAGATCCAGCGGCTTATCGGCCGCAGCCTGCGCGCCGCGCTCGACCTTACGGCCCTGGGTGAACGCACTGTGACGCTCGATTGCGACGTGCTGCAGGCCGACGGCGGCACGCGGACGGCCTCGGTCACGGGCGCATTCGTCGCGCTGGCCGACGCCTGCGCGAAACTCGTGGCGACGCGCGACATCAGGAATCCGCTGCACGGCCAGGTCGCCGCCATCTCCGTCGGCATCGTCGCGGGCCGGCCGGTGCTGGATCTCGATTACCTCGAGGATTCGACCGCCGAGACCGACATGAACGTCGTGATGAACGACGGCGGCGGCTTCATCGAAATCCAGGGGACGGCTGAAGGCCATCCCATGCGCCGCGACGAGGTCGACGCATTGCTCGCGCTCGCGGCCCAGGGCACGTCCCGCCTCTTCCAACTGCAGCGCGAGGCGCTGGCGCAGGCCCTTGCGACATGAAGGTCGTGCTGGCCTCCGGCAACAAGGGCAAGCTGCGCGAACTGACGGCGCTGCTCGCCCCGCATGGGCTCACCCTGCTGAACCAGACCGATCTCGGGGTGTCGTCCGCGGAGGAAACCGGCGACAGCTTCGAGGCGAACGCGCTGCTGAAGGCCCGTCATGCCGCACGCGCCACCGGGCTGCCCGCTATTGCCGATGATTCGGGCATTGAAGTCGACGCGCTCGGGGGGCATCCCGGCGTGCGGTCTGCTCGCTTCGCCGGCGAACATGCGACCGACGAACAGAACCTGCAGCTGCTGCTCGCCAGACTCGTCGCCACGCCCGAAGAGCGGCGGACGGCGCGGTTCCGTTGCGTCATCGTCATGGTCAGCAGCGCCGACGATCCGCAGCCGCTCATCGCGCGCGGCGCGTGGGAAGGCACCATCACGCAGGAAAAGCGCGGTGAAGGCGGTTTCGGCTACGACCCGATCTTCCTGCCGCTCGGCAGCACGCTGACGGTCGCCGAGATCGATGACCACGCAAAGAACACGATGAGCCACCGCGCACAGGCCCTGCGCGCCCTCGTGGCGCAGGAACCGTGGAAGAGCCGCTGAGCCTCGCGCCGCCCCTCGCGGCCTACATCCACTTCCCGTGGTGCGTGCGCAAGTGCCCGTACTGCGACTTCAATTCCTTCACGCTGAACGACGCGCTGCCCGAACGCGCCTATGTCGATGCGCTGAAGCGCGACATCGATGCCCAGCACGAAGCGCTCGAAGGCCGCCCGATCGTCAGCGTATTCCTCGGCGGCGGCACGCCCAGTCTGTTCTCGCCCGAGGCCATCGGCGACGTGCTCGGACACCTGCATCGCGTGCTGCCGTTGGTGCCCGGTGCCGAAGTCACGCTCGAAGCGAATCCCGCCACCGTCGAGCGCGGCCGATTCGCTGAATACCGCGCCGCGGGCGTCACGCGCGTCTCGCTTGGCGCGCAGAGTTTCGATCCGGGCATCCTGAAGGTCCTCGGCCGCATCCATGTGCCGGCCGACGTCACGCGCTCGGCGGAAGAGCTCCATGCCAGCGGCCTGTCGAACTTCAACCTCGACCTCATGTTCGCCCTGCCGCGTCAGACGCTGGACGGCGCGCTGGCGGACCTGCGCGCCGCACTGGCCCTGGAGCCGGCGCACCTCTCGCATTACCAGCTGACGATGGAGCCCGGCACGGTGTTCGGCGCGCTGCCTCCCGCTGGCTTGCCGGAAGACGATGCGGCCTGGGCGATGCAGGAGGCCTGCCATGCGGAACTCGCGGCAAGGGGGTTCGGGCAGTACGAAGTGTCGGCCTTTGCGCGCCCCGGCCGGCAGTGTGCGCACAACCTGAATTACTGGCAGTTCGGCGACTACCTCGGCATTGGCGCCGGCGCGCACGGCAAGCTGACCTGGCCGCAGTACGGCCGCGTCCAGCGCAGTTCCCATCAGCGCGAGCCGCGCCGTTACCTGGCCGCGCCCGTCGATGGCATCAGTTGCCGCGACGTGCCGCTCGACGACCTGCCCTTCGAGTACGCCATGAATGCACTTCGGCTTGTCGAAGGCTTCCGCGCGATGGACTACGTCGCCCGCACCGGGCTGCCGCTCGGATCGATCGAGGGTCCGCTGCAGCGACTCGCCGGCCGTGGCCTTGCCGAGCCCACCCCGGGAGGCTGGCGTACGACCCCGCTCGGATTCCGCTTCCTGAACGATGTTCTCGGCGCCTTTCTGTCAAGTTCTATCCACAGCGGATCGACGCCTCACGAGTATTAAGGCATTACGCGCCAATTCGCCCAACCCGCCGCACGAATGTGCCGCAAGCTATTGAATACATGGAACAAACAAGGGTGGTCAATATTTGACCAATGACACAGATACTCGATTTTTCAACGCGCCCGGCCTTGGGCCCTGCTTCCCGTCCACAGAGTTATCCACAGAATTTGTGGATAACGCCCCGGTTGCCCCTCCGGAGCGGGGCCGCTAGACTCCACGGCCCTTTGGCGGCAGTCCGGCATGGCCCAGCGTGGCCCGCGGTCTGATTCGCCAAGCCCACAAGACCTGGAGCCGACCATGAAAGCCAATACGCATCCCGAGTACGCCGAGATCACCGTGACCTGCAACTGCGGCAGCGTCTTCAAGACGCGTTCGACCGCCGGCCACGACCTGGGCCTCGACGTCTGCGCCGCCTGCCACCCGTTCTACACGGGCAAGCAGAAGATGCTGGATACCGCTGGCCGCGTTGACAAGTTCCGCAAGAAGTACGCTGCCATGGGCGTCAAG
>JBEEKA010000276.1:0-13730 GCA_041168985.1 Pseudomonadota bacterium
GATGACCTGCTGGGCCGTCTTCGCAGATTCCGACATCGTCGTCTCGGCAATCGCCAGGCGGTGGCCATCAGTCGCCACGGCGCGCAGGGAAGCGCCGCTCGTCTCCAGCAGCGTGCCGTTCAGGTAGTAGCGGACATCCTGCTGCGCCATTGAAAAATGCGTCTTTTCAATCAGCCGCTTCATCTCGGACTGCGGCACCGTCAGCGCCTGCTGCGCACTGATCTCCTCGACCATCGGGAATTCCGCCGCCGGCAGCGTCGACAGCACGAAACGGCTGCGCCCGGCGCTGACCTTCACCTTGTCCCCGTCCTGCGTGAGGCTGACCTGGGTCTTGTCCGGCAGGGCCCGGATGATCTCGAGCAGCTTGCGGCCCGGCACGGTGACTTCACCCGGCTGCTGGACAGTCGCTTCGCCGCTGGCCACCAGTTCGACCTCGAGGTCCGTGCCGGTCATGGACAGCCGCCCGGCACCGCTTCCCTTCGCCGCGATCAGCACGTTCGCCAGGATGGGCATTGTCTGCTTGCGCTCGACGACACCGATCACGCCCTGGAGGGGCTGGAGGATCTGTTCACGGGAGGCGGTAAGTTTCATGGCCGGGATGCGCCCTCTGTATTCCTGAAAAGGTCTTATTTAAAACAGTAGTAGTAACAGTTAGGCCTGTGCGAAACGAGGATAAACCAGAAGGCCCTGTGGAATCACGACGTTGCGTACGCCCGGCCTGTGCGCCGAAACACCCGCGACCTGTCCACTCACTGTGGGCGCCCTGTGGATGGATTCATCCACAATGTCGTCCACACCTTGCCCACCGACTTGTCCCCAACGCTGCGCACAACGCTTTCCACAGGCCTCAACCGGTCAGCGTGCGCAGGAGGTTCGAGTAGTCCTCGCGCATCTTCTGTTCGGTTTCCTGCAGCGACTTGATCCGCTTGCAGGCGTGCATGACCGTCGTGTGGTCGCGGCCCCCGAATGCGTCACCAATTTCCGGCAGGCTGTGCGACGTCAGCTCCTTCGCGAGCGCCATCGCGATCTGCCGCGGCCTCGCGATCGAGATGCTCCTGCGGTGTGACAGCAGGTCCGCGATCCGTACCTTGAAGTAATCGGCAACGGTCTTCTGGATATTCTCGATCGTCACGAGCCTGGCCTGCAGCGTCAGCAGGTCCTTCAACGATTCTTTCGCGAATTCCAGCGTGATCGGCCGACCCGTGAAACGTGCGTTAGCGATTACGCGACGCAGGGCGCCCTCGAGTTCGCGCACATTCGAGCGGATGCGCTTGGCGATGAAGAAGGCGACTTCATCCGGCAACTCCATGTTCGCGCCCTGCGCCTTGCTCATGAGAATGGCAACACAGGTCTCGAGCTCGGGCGGTTCGATGGCGACCGTCAGGCCCCAGCCAAAGCGCGACTTCAGGCGCTCCTCCAGCCCGGCCACTTCCTTGGGATAGCGGTCGCAGGTCAGGATGATCTGGTTCTGGCTTTCAAGCAGCGCGTTGAACGTGTGGAAGAACTCTTCCTGCGAGCGGTCCTTGCCCGCGAAGAACTGGATGTCATCGATAAGCAGCGCATCCAGCCCGCGATAGGCCGCCTTGAACTCGTTCATGGTGTTGTGCTGGAGCGCCTTCACCATGTCGCCGACAAACCGCTCCGAATGAACGTAGGCCACCCGTGCATCCGGGTTACGCGTCTTGATGAGATGACCGATGGCGTGCATCAGGTGGGTCTTGCCCAGCCCGACGCCCCCGTAGATGAAGAGCGGGTTGTAGGCCTTGCCCGGGTTCTCGCCGACCTGGATCGCGGCGGCCTTGGCAAAGTGGTTGCTCTTGCCTTCCACGAAAGCGTCGAAGGTCGATTCCGGGTTGAGCCGCGCGCCCACGAGCATCATCGGTGGCGGCCGGCTCCGGCTGCCGGGTTCAGGTGTCATCACCGGGGGCGGGGGCGCCAGGCCAGGGGCACGGGACCCGACTTCGACGGCAAAGGGCACGGTCTGGCCAGCGCCCTCCGCCAGAAGTTCGCCGATTTTCGACCCCAGATTGGCATTTATCCAATCCACGACGAAGCGGTTCGGCGCCATTAGGCGCAGAATTCCGTCGGCGTCCATCGCCTGCAAGGGCCGAACCCAGGTGTTGAACTGCGTCTCCGGCAGCTCCTGTTCCAGCGCCGACGCGATCTGCGACCAAAGGACGGACAGTGGGGAATCCGGGCTCGTCATGGAAGGAGGGGTGCTGGCTCGACGGCATCGACGGGGGCGAAAGGATGCGCAGCATACCTTACTGCCTTGACACCGGGGGCTCCCCTGCGTACCCTGCCCGGCCTTTCTGACATCAGACCGCCGCGGGACACCCCAATGGCCACGAAACGTACTTATCAGCCGAGCAAGATCAAGCGTGTCCGCACGCACGGCTTCCGCGCCCGCATGGCGACTGCCGATGGCCGCAAGGTCCTGGCCCGTCGTCGCGCCAAGGGCCGCAAGCGCCTGATCCCCTGATCTGCTGCCTGAGCGCATAGCGCTCATGCTGCCCGGGGACTGCCGTTCCCACGGCTTCGCGCTCCGCCAACGGCTACTCTCGCCCAAGGACTATCAACGCGTCTACGCTCTTCGCAGGCGCGTTTCCGACGGCTTTTTCTCCGTGAATTTCGGGCCGGCCGACGTCGGCCATGCCCGTCTCGGCCTGTCCGTCGGCGCCAAGATGGTCGGCAATGCCGTGTCACGCAACCGCGTGAAGCGCACGGTCCGCGAATCCTTCCGCGAACACCAGCACCTGCTGCCGCAGGTCGACCTGGTCGTTGGTGCGCGCGCGATGGCGCGTACCGCGCATAATGCGCGACTGCGCGAAAGCCTCGCGGAACTCTGGAAGAAGGTCGCCTCACAATGCGCCGCCTCGCCCGCGCAATGATCCGCCTCTACCAGCTTGCGGTCAGTCCGTGGCTGGGGACGCGCTGCCGATTCCATCCCAGCTGTTCGCAATACGCCTATGAAGCGTATGGCGAGCATGGTTTCCTCCGTGGCACGTCGCTGACCGCCAAGCGACTGTGCCGCTGCCATCCCTTCAATGCCGGTGGATTCGATCCGGTACCCACTGTCGGTAAAGCCCAACGCCAATGAACAATCCGAGACTGTTTCTCTGGGTCGCCCTCGCGCTGATCCTCTTCGTCAATTACGAGACGTGGATGAAGGATTACGGCGGAACCGCCAACGCCGCTGAAATCGCCAGCGCCGCCCATGCGCCGGACCTCGATGCGGCACCCCCGCAGGCCGGAACCACCGCTGCGGCCGCGACGCCAACCGCCGCCCCTGCGCCGACCGCGGCACTGGCTGGCGCGTCCACGCCGGAGGCCGAGCCGGCAGGTCGCAACATTACCGTGCACACCGACGTGCTCGAACTCTCGATCAACCTGCGCGGCGGCGAACTGAACCGGGCGGATATCCTCCAGTACCCGCTGGTCAAGAACCAGCCGGGCGTTCCGGTGCGCATCTTCCGCAGTGAGGGACCGGACTCGCTTTACGTGATGCAGTCGGGTCTGGCTGGCGACGCCGCGTCCGGCGCGCGTCCCACGCACCGCGCCCTGTACCAGGCCAACTTCGACTCCTACGTGATGCTCGATGACACCGACGTCCTGAAGGTGCCGCTGACCTGGACCTCGCCGGACGGCGTCACCGTGACGAAGACCTTCGTCTTCCGCCGCGGCTCGTACAAGGTCGACCTCGAATACGGCGTGCAGAATGCGGGCAGCGCGCCCTGGACCGCCGCGTCCTACGTGCAGATCAAGCACGACATGCCGCCGGTCGAGCGGTCGTATTTCAACGTCGACAGCTATTCCTTCACCGGTCCCGCGATGTGGGACGGTACGAAGTACCGCAAGCTCAAGATCGAAAAGACCGACGACCAGAACGTCGCGCTCGACGTGACGCACGGCTGGTTCGCCGCGCTCCAGCACCACTTCGTCGGTGCGATGATCCCGGCGGCGGACGCGGCCTACCACTACACCCTGAAGGTCCGCGGCCACGAATACCTCGCCACGATCATGGGCCCGACCCAGACCGTGGCGCCGGGTGCCGCCGCCAGCTTCAAGGAAACGCTGTTCGTCGGCCCGAAGCTGCAGGCGCAGCTCGAGCCCATCCACCCGGAACTCACGCGAGTCGCCGACTACGGGATGCTGACGATGATTTCCCGACCGCTGTTCTACGTCCTGAAGAACGTGCACCAGTTCTTCGGCAACTGGGGCTGGACGATCGTCATCACGACGCTGTTGCTGAAGCTACTCTTCTATCCGCTGTCGGAAGCCAGCGGCAAGTCGATGGCCAAGATGCGTACGCTGGGCCCCCGCATCAAGAACCTGCAGGACACGTACAAGGACGACCGCGAGAAACTCGGTCGCGCCATGATGGACCTGTACAAGAAGGAGAAGATCAACCCGGCGGCGGGCTGCCTCCCAATGCTGATCCAGCTCCCGGTGTTCCTTGCCTTCTACTGGGTGCTGCTCGAGAGCGTCGAGATGCGCCAGGCGCCGTTCATCGGCTGGATCAACGACCTCTCCTCGCGGGATCCGTTCTTCATCCTGCCGGCGCTGATGGCGATCGCCATGTTCGTCCAGTACAAGATCAACCCGAAGCCGGCTGACGAGATGCAGGCCAAGGTCATGATGATCCTGCCGCTGGTCATGTCGGTGACGTTCGCCTTCTTCCCCTCGGGTCTCGTCCTGTACTGGGTGACGAACACCGTGCTCGGCATCCTCCAACAGTGGAACATCAACCGCCGGCTCGAAGCGGCCTGAAGCAAGGCCGGCCTTTCGGCCGGCTGTCCGCTGAGTAAGAATGGCGCGATGGAGCCACCTGACATAAGCCATCGCGACACCATCGTTGCCATCGCGACCCCCCCGGGGCGCGGTGGCATCGGTATCGTCCGCCTCTCCGGGCCGGGCGCCAGCGCGATCGCTGCGATCGCCGGCGGGCTCGAGAAACTGCCCGCCCGCCGGGCCCAGCTCCGGGTCTTCCGGGACGCCGATGGCAGCGTCATCGACCAGGGCCTGATGCTGCATTTCCCGGGTCCGGGCTCCTACACCGGGGAGGACGTCGTCGAACTGCAGACCCATGGCAGCCCGGTCGTCCTCGAAGCGCTCGTGAATCGCTGCGTCCAGGCCGGCGCAAGGCGGGCAAGACCCGGCGAGTTCAGCGAACGCGCCTTCCTGAACCACCGCATGGACCTCGCCCAGGCCGAGGCCGTGGCCGACCTCATCGAAGCCGGTTCGCGCCAGGCCGCAAGGGCGGCCCTGCGCTCGATGAACGGCGAATTCTCGACCCTCGTGCACGCGGCGGTCGATGCCCTGACGACCCTCAGGGTCTATATCGAGGCCGCGATCGACTTCCCGGACGAGGACCTCGACCTCCTGTCTGGGAACGCCCTGCAGGCCCACCTGAAGGAAGCCAGCGACCGGCTCGACGCAGCCGAAATGGCGGCCCGGCGGGGTGCCCTGCTGTCCCGGGGCATGCATGTCGTGATCGCCGGACGGCCGAACGTCGGCAAATCCACGCTGATGAACCGCCTCGCCGGCCACGAGGCCGCAATCGTGTCGTCCATCGCCGGCACCACCCGCGACCTGCTGCGCGAACGGATCGATATCGACGGCATGCCGCTGCATCTGGTCGACACCGCAGGCCTGCGCGCCGGCAGTGGCGACGAAATCGAAGTCGAAGGCATGCGCCGCGCACGCGCTGAAATCGAAAAGGCCGATCGCGTCCTGTTCGTCATCGATGCCGTTGACGATCCCCAAGGCGAAAGCCTCAAGGCGGAGCGCCCATCCTTGCCGATCGGCGTCCCGGTCACCCGCGTGTTCAACAAGGCGGACCTCGCTGGTCATCCCACCGGCCCGGCTCCGGCCGGCGCAACGCTGTGGATCAGCGCCTTCACCGGCGAGGGCATGGATGCCCTGCGGGAACACCTGAAGTCCGTGATGGGTTTCGACGGCGAAACCGAAACCGCCGTGTCTGCGCGGGCGCGCCATATCGAAGCACTGGCCCGCGCGCGCCAATCGTTCGACCAGGCGGGTCAGATCCTCAAGCGGCGCCATGGCGAACTCGTCGCCGAGGAATTGCGGATCGCGCAGGATGCGCTGGGAGAAATCACCGGCGCCGTCACGCCCGACGACCTGCTGGGCCGGATCTTCAGCAGCTTCTGCATCGGCAAGTAACCCTGCTACCAGCGGCTACCCTGCTGCAGACCCCTTGCAGCCCATGCGGCCACATCAGCAGGGACAATGCGCAAGGAATGATCCATTCGGGAATCGCCATGAACGCACTCCGTGCCTTCTTCCTTGAGCAAGGCTCGATCCGCCAATACGATGCGCGTCAGACCCTATTGCACGCCGGAGAGGTGGCGCAGTTCTACTACTTGATCGAGCAGGGCTGTGCGCGCCTGTACGTGATCGACGCCGGCGGGCGTGAGGTCAGCCTCCAATTCTTCTTCGAGGGCGATACCGTTGGTTCACTGGAAAGCCTGCTGACAGGTCGGCCCAGTGTCCAACACCTGGGCACCATCGAGGCCTGTCGGGTCAGGACGGTGAAGGCCGCAGACCTCATCAAGCGTGCGGAAACCGATCAGGCTCTCCAGCTGGAGATTCAAGCACTGACCCAGCGGCGTCTTGTCCACTACATCAATCTGTACACCAGCGCGATTTCCGACTCGCCAACCCAGCGCTACCTCAAATTGCTGGCGACTCACAAGACAAGCGTGGACCGCATTCCGTTGCATATCCTGGCCGCCTATCTAGGCGTCAGCGCCGTGCATCTGAGCCGGATAAGACGCAAACTGAAAGAGGATTCTGCGGCGCCCAAGGACTTCTGAACATTTGTAAATGAGAGCTTGACGCTGGCACCTCATCATCGCTCCATCGACTCGTCGTTGGAACTCGATGTGAAGGAAGCCTCAATGAACCATTTCCCTCCCTCTCGCGCCCTTCCCCTGCTGCTTCCCCTCACGCTGGGTACCGCGGAAGTATTCGCGCAAGCTCCCGATGCCCCCGTATTCAAACCCGCACATGAGAGCGTCAAGGGCTGGTATCACCGACACGAGATCGATTCCTGGGTTGCAGCGGGTGCGGAAAGGAATGTCATCGACGACGTTCTGAAGCGCGTGGGCGAAAGCAGGGGCGAACGGCGCGACTCGAACCTCGTCGACACGCAAATCGCAGACGGTCCGGGCAACTGGGCTTACGAGTGGGCCCAGGCAGGAGACGCGTCGATGGCCGCGGCGCGCAAGCAGGCCACGGCCGGGCATCGCGAGAAAGCGAAAGTGCTGTATCGAAGTGCGTTGGTGTATTTCACCACGGCTTCCTGGCCCCACCTCGGCCGGCCCGATGATCGTGCGGCCTTGGCAAAGGCACGCGAGGCCTATCTTGCGCTCGGAAAATTGCTCCCCAATCCCATTGAACATCGCGAATTTGCAGTGGGTGGAGCCACGTCAAAAGGATTCCTGCATCTGCCGAAGGGCGCCGGGCCATTTCCCGTCGTCATCTATACCAGTGGTACCGACGTATCCAAGGAGCACAACCTCGACTTCTTCTTGAGGGAGCTCTCGCCGCGCGGGATCGCCATGTTCTCGGTTGACATGCCCGGGCTGGGAGATTCCGCTGATCTCAACCTGCTTAACGGCAGTGATGCAGTCATCACGGCTGCCGCGACCTACCTTCGGAGAATTCCCGCCATTGACGAGACCAAGGTCTATCTCGTCGGTAGCAGCGTAGGCGGAAACGCCGCTGTGCGCGCGTTCCTGACACAGGAGTTCGCCGGGGTGGTTTCGATGTGCGCACCCCTGCATCGCCCATTCATGGCGCCGGCTCAGTCACTCGATGCGCTGCCAACGCTGACCACCGATGGCCTGAAGGCTCGAGTCGGCCTGCTGGGTTCATCCAACGATGAGTTGGCAAAAGTCCTGCCGAGGCTTTCGATACAAGCTCAAGGTCTGTACCGGCGCGAAGCTCCCGTCAAAACCCCCTTGCTCATCGTCACGACAAACGCTGATCCTGTCGCGCCTGTGCAGGACCTCAAGCCGCTGCAGGACGCAGCTTCGAACAGTGAAACCCTGGTATTCAACGCCCCAGGGCATTGCCCTCCCCGTAGTGCAGGCCAAGCGGTGACGGGTCGCTGGATCGCGGATCAATTGGCTCGATGACTTGTTGCCGCCGGAGGTGTTCACGATGGCAAACCGAAAGACCGCATCGCCGTCTCAGCGCCCGAACAGACCCTTCAGCACGCCCTGTACCTTCTCCTGGGCCTTTTCCTTCAGCTCATCCTTCCGCTTGTCGACTTCCTTCTGCAGGCGGGCCTTGGCCATGCCGGCGAAGTCCGGCCGCACCTTCGGATCCTCGAAACTGCCGCTGACCTTCACGGGAATGGTCGCCAGCGTGTACTGCGACAGGGCCGCCTCTTCCGCAGCCGGCGATTTCAGGATGGTGACCTCCAGCGCGTAATCGAGCGCCTGCGTCACGAGGTTCGTACTGCCCTGGCCAGTGACGCGCAGCTGCTGCGAAACGATGGCCAGGTCCTTCGTCATGGCCACGCCCTCGACGATATCGGCCGAGGCCTTGAAGGTCTCGAAGGTCGTGCGCTTCGTGTTGGGCGTCGCGGAAAGGCTGCGCTGCTGAAGCAGCGACTGGGCCTGAGCGATGCCGTACCAGAGGTCCACGCCTTCCACGGCGCCGCCGGTCAGATTCGCGCTG
Source organism: Pseudomonadota bacterium (assembly GCA_041168985.1). Lineage (GTDB taxonomy): Bacteria > Pseudomonadota > Gammaproteobacteria > Steroidobacterales > Steroidobacteraceae > ZC4RG30. The sequence continues at coordinate 8,710 of JBEEKA010000276.1, forward strand.
GCCGTTCCCCGCAGCGTTTTCATCAATGCATCGCCGCCGCTGCCCTGCGCGGTGACGTTCATGGCGATCGTGCCACGCCCCGATAACCGCTTTGTCTTCGCGAACTCGTTCAACAGCGCGGCGACGTCGATGCCATTCAGGCTGTGGTCGAGTGCCATCACGGGCGTCGCGGACCGGGCGTCCATGCGGACCGTGCCGGCATACTGCCCGTCATACAGCCTGGCCTTGATCGGCGAGAGCAGCGTCAGCCCGTCGCGTGCGTCCACGCCCAGCTGCACCGCCGTCAGCGTCACACCCGACACCTTCAGGCTGCCGACCGACATCGAGCCCTTCGCGTGAAGCGTCTTGAGTGTGGCGACAGGCAGTTCGAAGGGTGCCTTCTTGCTCGTGTCCGCGGTGGTCGACGGCGGGAGATAGCGGTCCACATCGATCCGGTCGATGTTCAGGTCGAAGGTTTTCGCGCCGCTGGCGGTATCCAGACCGAGCCGACCCTGCATGCGCGTGTCGTCGAGTCGCAGGTCGAGCCCGTCCGCCTGCAGCCGTCCCCCGCCGTATGCATAGCGGCCGGACAGGGCGAAGCGGGACAGGACCTTCTCGTCGCGGGTGACCGGAGGCGTCAGCCCGAACTGCGTCATCAGACCGCGCAACGCGACGGGCTTCAGGGTCACACTGCCCCAAACGGCCGGCGCGTCGGGCAGCCCTTCACCGGCGATACGACCGGACAGTTCAGCAGCCCCCAGCTTTGCCGTGAAAGCGGTGTCCTTGAGCTTCCCGCCGGCGAGATCCAGTTCGAGCGCCGGCGATCCGAAGGACCAGGCCAGCGGTGACGCTCCGGTCCCGGTCTGCCCTTCGAGGGCGAGGTCCGTGAAGCGGTAACGCTTGTCCTTCAGGTCGACCGCATAGGCCAGGCGGCCCCCCAGCCTGGAAGGCAGGCTTTCCGGAGGCTTCGCGCCGAGCTGTTGCATCCAGTCGCGCAGGGCAAGCGGTTCCACGTGCAGCTGACCCTCGAAGGAAGGTGCATCCAGAAACTGCCGGCCCGACAGCTCCCCCGACAGCTTCGCGAGGCCAAGCTGGGCTTCGAAGCGGGTTTTCGCGAGCTGCTGCGTGGCGCGGTCCAGGTCCAGCGCGGACGCCTTGAACAGCCAGGGCAGCGGGGCCGGTGCGCCTTTTGGCTGCAGTTCCCCCTTCAGTACCAGGGATTCGAGACGGTGGTGCGCGCCCAGTGACAGCCGGCCGACGTCGACGTCCAGCCGGTCGATGACCGTGCCATCGATCTGCACCCGGCTGTTCGTGATGCGCAGGCCCTCGAGGTCCGTCGATCCGGGGCCCGCTTCAGCGCGGGTCTCGTTGTCGCTCCCTTCCTTCTGCCCGAAGTCCTCCCAGTTACCCTTGCCGTCGCCGTTACGCTCGAGCCGGAGATCCAGGCCATCGATTTCGATACGGCCGACTTCCAGCTCCTTGCGAAGCAGGGGCATGACCGCCACGCGCAGCGCGACCCGATGCACCGTCGCGAAAGGGGCATCCCCGAAGCCTTCCGGGTTGCCGAGGCTGGCATCCTCCACCGACAGCGCGAGCTGCGGGAAGAGCTTCAGCTCGATGTTGCCGCGGACCGTGAACCGGCGCCCCGTGGCCGCCTCGCCGGCGGCGGCGATCCGGTCCTTGAAGTCGTTCGGGTCGACGAGGACCAGCACCGCCACGGCGGCGAGGGCCACCAGGGCGACGAGCCCCCCGATGATGAAGCCCAGGAGCTTGAAGGCACGCATGGGAACCTCGCGACAGGAAGTGCACCGCCTGATGGTCGTAGAATCCGGGGACCATGTTCAAGCATCCCGGACGCATCCTCCTGAAGGGCGTCGTCACCATCCTGCCGATCGGGCTGACGCTCTATCTCGTCTACTGGCTCGGCGTGACGCTGGAATCGGTCCTGTCGGGCCCGCTGCACTGGTTCATCGACCCGGACCACTACATCCCCGGCATGGGCCTTGTCGCCGGCTTCGTCGTGCTCTTCGTCCTCGGCCTGCTGGTGAATGCCTATGTCGTCGGCCGCGTGCTGCGATTCGGCGAACAGCTGGTGCTGAAGGTGCCGATCGTGCGGACGGTCTACACGGCCTTCCGCGACGTCGCGAAACTCATGCAGTCCGATGGCAAGCGCGAACTCGAGCGCGTGGTGGTGGTTCGCTTCGGCGAAGCGCGGCTGATCGGTTTCGTCACCCAGGAAAACGCGTCGCTGCCCGGCATCGAGGCCGCACAGGATCTCGTCGCGGTGTACCTGCCGATGAGTTACCAGATCGGCGGGTACACAGCCTATCTGCCGCGCGACCGGATCGAGCCGACGGACCTCACCGTCGAAGCGGCAATGCGCATCGTGCTCACCGGCGGGCTGCAGGGCCGATAGGCCCTGCAGACTACGTCAACTCAGCGCGGCGTCCAGGCCGAGGCCGCCGCCGCGAACGCCGCGGTCTCTTCATCAAGCGCGCTGTTGTCGCCCGGCGGGAAGTAGCTGAGCTTCACGACCACCGTCCGCGTCGCCGGATCGATCCAGATGTACTGCCCCTGCAGGCCGATCGCCGCGAAGGCGTCGCTGTTCGCATAGGTCCACCACTGCAGGCCGTAACCGCCGCGCCGCGCATCTTCAGGTCCGAAGGGCCGCGTGGACTGGCGGATCCAGTCGGCGGACACGATGCGCTTGCCGTTCGCGACGCCACCGTCCAGCACCATCTGGCCCACGCGCGCGAAATCGCGCAGCGTCGCGTTGAAGCCCGCTCCGCTGAATTCGCGGCCCGTGCCCGGCGCGCCATCCATGATGTAGAAGCCGTCGGCTTCCGCACCGAGCGGTTCCCAGAGGCAGTGCGCCGTGTAGGCTGCGACGCTGCCCGCCGTGGCCCGTTCCACGAGCCAGCCCAGAACGGCCGTGTCGATCGTCTTGTATTCGAACACCGTACCGGACGCATGCTTTCGCGGCAGCACCCGCGCCACGTCGGCAAAGCGCGTCTGGTTCTTCACCAGCGAGCTGATGTGGTTGCCCGCCGCACGGCCCGGATTCGCGAAGTCGTAACGCTCTTCGTATTCCACGCCCGAGCGCATCTCCATCACGTGGCGGATCGACACGCCCTCGTAGCCACCCCCCATCAGTTCGGGGATGTACTTCGAGATCGGCGCATCCAGCGAATCGATCCTGCCTTCGGCCAGCGCACAGCCGATCAGGATCGACGTCACCGACTTCGTCATGGACCACGCGATGAAGCGCGAGGACGCGTCCGAGCCGTTGCGATATGTCTCGCTGACGATGCGGCCATCCTTCATGACGAGCAGCGCGTTGGTGTAGGTGCGTTCCAGGAACTGCTCAGGCGTGTAGGACTTGCCGTGGAAGCTGTAATGGAAATCGAGCGGGTGGTCCGACTGCGGCAGCTGCCACACGGACCCGCTGCGCGGCACGACCCGCGTCGTGAACAGGCGGTCCATGCTGCGGAACGTGAAGCTCGCGAGGTCGCCGTCATTCATGTGCCAGCGCGCGATCTGCAGCGCGATCGGTACATCCGAGGGCGTGCCGCCGGCCAGCGGGCCGGGGAGAGTCTGCTGGGCGAGGGCCAGGGGTGCGGCAGCGGCAAGGCCCAGGAAAAGCGCTGCAACGTGCGGACGTATTGATGACATGGACAACTCCCTGATGCGATTACAACGATAATAGCGGCCATGAACACCCCCGACGCCCCCGCCCGACCGAAGAAGCCCCGCTACGCCGTGACGGTGAAGTCCGTCACCGACATCACGCCGCGCATGCGGCGCGTCGTCTTCACGGGCGAAACGCTGGGCAACTTCGAGTGGTCCGGCCCTGCCTCGCACATCAAGCTGATCCTTGGCGATGCTGCGCCGGACACCAGACCGCTCATGCGCACTTACACGCCGCGTCGCTTTGACGCCGCGGCCGGCGAACTCACGGTGGACATCGTCCTGCATGGCGAAGGTCCAGCCGCTACCTGGGCGGCACAGGCCGCGCCGGGTCAGACGCTGAACATCGGCGGACCGGGACGTGCGTATTCGGTGGATGGCAACGCCACCCACTGGGTGCTGGCCGGCGACGACACCGCCATTCCCGCGCTGGCCACGATTCTGGAAAACCTGCCGGCCACCGCGACGGCCGATGTGTACCTCGAGTTGCCGGCTCTGGAAGAAGCCGCGGCGCTGAATGTCACCCACCCGGGCGCACGGTTGCACCGTCTGCTTCGGGCCGATGGGGGTGCGGAACCGGGCTCCTTGCTGGAAGCCGCCATCCGTGGGGCGACGCTGCCCGACGGTGCGCGCCTCTATGTCGCCTGCGAGGCCGGCGCCATCCGGCGCATCCGTCGGCACCTGCTGCAGGAGCGTGGGCTGCCGCCGACGCAGATCGTCACGCGCGGGTACTGGAAGCTCGGCGAGACCGATCATCCGGACCGGGATTACGGCGAGGATTGAGGCGTCAGGCTGCCGACAGCTTGAGCGCGCGCACGGTGCTCAAGTCCACCCGCTGACGGGCTGTCCACAAATCGAAATTCTGTTGCAGGGCCAGCCAGCTTTCGGGTGTACGGCCAAGGCACTTCGAAAGCCTCAAGGCCATTTCCGGACTGATGCCACTGCGGCCCGTGAGGATCCGGTTCAGCGTAGACGCGGATACGTCCAGCCTTGAAGCGAGTTCGCGTCCGCTGATGCCATGCGGCTCCAGATACGCCGCCGTGATGAACTCACCGGGATGTGGCGGGTTGTGCATGACCATCAGTGGTAGTCCTCGTAGTCGAGTACGCAAGCCTTGCCGTTGCTGAATTCAAACGACAGGCGCCAGCGCGCCGCGCAGGCGATGAAGGCGGAATCCCGCGACATCCATGTCTGCGACAGTCTGTGCCGTATCCAGCGCAGCCAGCAGCATCCGCAGCCGCGAGGCGTGCTTCGGCTGGATGCCCGCAACGCTTCCGGACAGGTAGAAGCGTTGAAGACCCTTGTGCCGGAACGACACGATCACGGCAGAAGCTTAGCGTGTTGCGTGTCGCGCA
>JBEEKA010000277.1:0-2785 GCA_041168985.1 Pseudomonadota bacterium
CGCCTTGGGCGGGGGACTGTCGGAAGGACCTTCCGGTCCTCCGCCTTCGGTCTGCACGTCGTCCGCGAACACCATGCCTTCACCGGATTCGCGGGCGTAGATGCCCAGCACGGCGTTGACGGGCACGCGGACATAGTGGCTCACGCCGCCAAAGCGCGCGCTGAACTCCATGGTATCCGCGCCGATCACGAGGCCCTGCGTCGCGGTCGGCGAGATGTTCAGGACGATGCGACCGTCCTTCACGAAACCGGCCGGCACCTGCACATCGGGCTGCGTGGCATCGACGATGGCGTGCGGCGTGTGGCCGCAGTCCGCCATCCATTCGTACATCGCGCGGAGCAGGTAGGGGCGTCGGGACAACTCAGCCACGCCGCATCTCCCGCTCCTCGGCCGTAAGGCTGAATCGGAAAGCGGGACGTGCGAACAGGCGGTTGGCGTACTTCACGAGCGGCGCGGCATCGGCCGGCAGGTCGATCCCCAGATGCTGGAGGCGCCACAGGATCGGCGCGATCGAGGCATCCACCAGCGAGAATTCATCGCTGAGGAAATACGGTTTCACCGTGAAGAAGGGCGCCGACTGCAGCACGAGGTCGCGCAGCTGGGCGCGTGCTTCGTCCGCTTCCTTGCCACCGTCCGCGGTGATCCGGCCGGCGAGCGAATACCAGTCGCGCTCGATCCGCAGCAGTGCCAATCGGAACTGCGCACGCGTGACCGGATCGACCGGCATCAGCGGCGGATGTGGGAATCGCTCGTCCAGGTACTCGATGATGACGCGCGAGTCGTACAGGACGAGATCGCGGTCGACGAGCGTCGGAAGCGAATGGTCGGGGTTGAGGTCCAGCAGGTCTTCCGGGAACCGGCCCGGCGTGACGCTGACGATGTCGATCTCGACTCCTTTTTCACACAGCACGATGCGCGTGCGATGGCTGGCGGAGTCGGTCGGGGAAGAAAAAAGGGTCATCACGGCGGGAGATTCCGGCATTCACTGGCACGAATGGGAAACACGGGGGCCGGCGTCCGGCCGGCCCCCGCAGGTTCCGATTCAGTGCACATCCTTCCAATATTCCTTCTTGAGCATCCACGCAAAGCCCGTGAACACCATCAGGAACAACAGCACCCAGATACCGATGCTGACGCGATCGGTCTGGGACGGCTCACCCACGTACTGCAGGAAGTTCACCGTATCGCGCACGAAGGCATCGTACTGGGCCGGGGTCATGGAACCCGCCTGCACTTCCTCGAAACGCTCGACGTTCTTGCCGCCGTGGGCCGACTCGCCGTGGCCGAAGACCACGCGCTTGACGCCTTCGAGATCCGACAGGACAGCCGGCATCGCCGCGCCCGGCAAGGCGAGGTTGTCGGTCTTCGTTGCCTTCGTTTCGTCGAGGTAGAAGCCCTTGAGGAAACGGAAGACGTAATCGCTGCCCTTCGCTCGGGTGATCAGCGACAGGTCCGGCGGCTGGCGGCCGAACCAGGCTTCCGCTTCGGCCTTCGGGAACGAGGCGAGGATGTAATCCGTCACCTTCGCGCCGGCCGGCAGCAGGTTCTTGCGCAGCTGCTCGTCGCCGATGCGCAGGTCGTTGGCCATGCGCTCATAGCGCATGTACTTCAACGAGTGGCAGCCGAAGCAGTAGTTCATGAAGTTCGACGCGCCACGCTGCAGCGAGCTTGTGTCGTTGATCTGGTTGCCGGCCTTCCAGCCCTGCCAGTCCACGCCATGCGACTCATGGCCGGCGGCCTTTTCCTCGGCGGCAAATGCGACCGGGCCAGACAGGACGGCCACGCCGGCCAGCAGGCCGGCGGCGAAACGGGCAACACGCCCGGAGAGGTTACGGTGCATCACGGTCTCAATGCTTCTCATAGGTCACTCGCTCGGGCACCGGCTTCACGGGATCGATCTTCGTGTACCAGGGCATCAGCACGAAGAAGGCGAAATAGACGACCGAGAAGACCCGGCCCATCAGCGTGAACAGCGGCGACGGGGCCTTCAGGCCGATGTAGCCCAGGCCGATGAAGGAAATCACGAACAGCGCCAGCGCCGTCTTCCAGATCCACCCGCGGTAGCGCGTGGACTTGACCGGCGAACGGTCGAGCCAGGGCACCAAGACGAGGCAGACCAGCGACAGCGCCATCGCGAGTGCGCCGAGCTGCTGGTCCGGGACCGCACGGAGGATCGCGTAGAACGGCGTGAAGTACCACACCGGGGCGATGTGGTCCGGCGTCGACATCGGGTTCGCCATCTCGAAGTTCGGCGCCTCGAGGAAGATGCCGCCGAAAGTCGGAACGAAGAACACCACCACGCAGAACAGCATCAGGAACACGCCGACGCCGACGATGTCCTTCAGGGTGTAGTACGGGTGGAACGGAATGCCGTCGACCGGCTTGCCGTCCGCACCCTTCCTGCCCTTGATCTCGACGCCGTCCGGGTTGTTCGAGCCGACTTCGTGGAGCGCCACGAGGTGCAGCGTCACCAGCAGCAGCAGCACGAGCGGCACCGCCACGACGTGCAGCGAGAAGAAGCGGTTCAGCGTCGCGTCGGCGATGCCGTAGTCGCCGCGGATCCACTCGACGAGGCCCGGCCCGATGACGGGGACGGTGCCGAAGAGGTTCACGATGACTTGCGCGCCCCAGAACGACATATTGCCCCACGGCAGCACGTAGCCCATGAACGCTTCGGCCATAAGCGCCAGGTAGATCACCATGCCGAACAGCCACAGCAGTTCGCGCGGCTGCTTGTACGAGCCGTACAGGAAGGCGCGGAACATGTGCAGGTAAACGACGATGA
>JBEEKA010000278.1:0-6609 GCA_041168985.1 Pseudomonadota bacterium
CGGGTGTGCGAGATTTGCGGGCCGATGGACGGGCAGACGACTGGCATCGGCGAGCCGTGGAGCGTTGATGGCGAGGACATCGAAACACCGCAAGAGGTTCACCCGCAATGCCTACCCGGTAATGTGCTCGTGCGTGGCCCGCAAACGCTTGGCCTGACGCAGCGTGCCTACGATGGCGAACTGTGCATCGTTCGCACAGCCAGCGGACAGGAGTTGGCCGTCACCCCGAATCACCCGGTACTGAGCCGGCGCGGTTGGGTCGCGGCGCATCTCGTGCGTAGCGGCGATGACCTCATCGGCCAGTCTAGGGCCGATCGGGAAGTTGTTATCGATCACTGTGAATATCATCGGCCAACCGCGATCGAGGATGTAGCGCGTGCGTTCGGGCATGCGTGCGGCATGTCGTCCGTAGAAGTGCCACTGTCCGCCGAAGACTTCCACGGCGACGCCGTTCAGGGAGAAGTCGCAATTGTACGGGCCGATCGCCGTTTGCTGATGCGGGCGGTATCCGCGCTGTCGGATTGCGTCGATGAGCGTGATCTCCAGTGGACTGACATGGTGCAAACGCGCCTCTGTCGCGCGCGCATGGGCTTCCTTGGCCGCCATCGATTTCGGCATTCCGAGCGTGGCCTGATGCGCGGCCTTGACCTGATGCGCGCGCTGGCGGGGGGACATGCGGCGCCACTTGGTCAGTTCGGCCTCAGATTGCCCGCGCGGCGTGATGCCCGATCGGCGCAATCGGGTATCGACGCTACTTCGCACGGCCTCATAGCGATCTGCGAGGGCTTTGACCGACATCCCTTCCGCATAATCGCTCAGCACGCGCTGCCATACCTGCGGGTCGTCGAGGTCGTATCGACGCGCTTTCGGGGAACCGTTTGGAACATGGAGACGGCGCATGGTGTCTACCTCGCTCAAGGTATTTTAACACACAACTGCCGTTGCAGTGAGGGGCTCCAGGAGGCCGAATGATCACCCGTGACGACTGCGCTACGTTCGGCTTTCCGGAGGCTGACCGGCAAGTCATCATCACGAGCGATGGCCTGCTCCGCATCTCGGAAGTCTGCAAGATCCTCAACATCGACCGGCATACCACCTACAAGCTGATCCAGTGTGACGTGCTGCCCGCTATCCGCCTGAATGCGCGGGTCGTGCGGGTGCCCGCCGCGGCCGTCCAGCGCATCCTCGAGCCGACTGACCGCTAGAGTTAGGCGTTTTCGGCACGCACCCTCTGTTGTTCCCGCCCGCTCGCCGTTACGCTGTCGGGCATGGCGAGCAAACCGAAGGCCGTCAAAGCCGCTCCCGCCGCCGTCCCATCCACACCGCCCGCCGTGCCCGATGTCGTCCACAAACTCGCGGTCTGTGACGAGATCAAGGCCGTCAGCGACGAGCAGCGCACCATCCAGTTCCGCGTGTCGACGGATGTCGAGGATCGGCAGCGGGACATCGTGGAGGCGCGCGGCTGGCGTCTGGACGAGTTCCGCCGCAACCCGGTCGTGCTGTTCGGCCATGACTACCACTCATTGCCCGTGGCTCGCGCGGTCAGCCTGAACGCCGACGAGCACGGGCTGTCGATGGTCGCGCAGTTCCCGACGAAAGAGGTCTACCCGTTTGCCGACACCGTCTACCAGATGGTGAAGGGCGGGTTTCTCAACGCCACCAGCGTTGGCTTCAAGCCGCTGAAGTGGGTCTACGAAGAGGACCGCGGTGGCGTGCGCTATTCCGAGCAGAACCTGCTTGAAGTGTCGGTCTGTCCCGTGCCCGCCAACCCGCAGGCGTTGGTCGAGGCGCGCGCCATCGGCATCGAGGTCGATGACCTGCGCGCCTGGTCCGAGGCCGTGTTGAAGATGGACGCGGGAGAGCCTGCGAAGGCGACGCCCGGAGAAGCACCAGCCCCCGCACCAGTGGCCCCGGCCATCGCGCCGGCGCCCGACGTCACGGTCAAAGCGGGTCGTGTGCTCTCCGGGCGCAACGAGTCGGCGATTCGCGACAGCTTGGCGGCGATGGCGGCGGCGATGGAACAACTCAACGCCGTGCTGGCGCAACTCGCCAGCGATGAACCGGCCAGCGAGGGCGATGGCAAGGCGGCCGAACCGGTGGTCGTGAAGGCCGAGGAGGCGCCGTCCGTGGCGGTCGCGGCTGTCGTGCCAGAGACGGCGATCACGATTGCCGACGAACCAGTCGTCTTTCGACTGGTCGAAGATCCTGAACCTCGCATCGTGGTGGACCCGGCGATGATCGGCGAGGTCATTGCCCAGGGGACGATCGACTGCCTCGCCGCTGTCGTCGATGCCCGCGTGGGCTCGGCACTCTCGGCCCTGCGGGGCCGCCTCGACTGAGGAGATCACAGATGGAGATGACCAAGTCGGAACTCGGCACGTTCCTGACCGAGCAGACGCTGCCGCTCATCAAGCAGCACGTCGAGGGGAACGTGGCCAAACTGGTCGAGGATGCGATCGCCAAGCGCGTCGACCAGTTGAAGCAGCCCATCGGCGATCCGCTCGCGGCCGTCGCCGCGCCGGTCAAGCCGATCGAGCGCGAGAAGGGCCTCGCCTTTGCGCGCGTCCTGAAGGCCCTGGCCCTGTCGAAGTTCGAGGGCAACGGCATCGACGCGGCCCCGTCCTACCTCAAGCAGTGGGGCGACGGCGACCTCGCCGAGCAGCTCGTCGACACGCGGAAGAAGGCGATGGCGGCCGGTGTCGCCACGGCCGGCGGCTACCTGGTGCCGCAGCAGTACTCGCAGGAGATCATCGATGTCCTGCGGGCCCGCACCGTCATGCGCCGACTCGGGACGCCGGTGATCCAGATGAACACCGGCACGTTCAACATTCCGAAGATCACACAGGGCTCGACCGGGTACTACGTCGGGGAGAACACCAACGCGACGAAGTCGGAACTGAAGACCGGTAATATCCAGCTCACCTTCAAGAAACTGGTGGGCCTGGTGCCGGTCAGCAACGACCTGCTGCGGTACTCGCAGCCGAGCGGTGATGTGATCATCCGCAACGACGTGGTCCGGGCGCTGCAGGTCCGCGAGGATCAGGCGTTCCTCCGCGACGACGGGACCGCCGGCACGCCCAAGGGCGTGCGCTACGCGATCGACCTGACCACCAACCTGATCATGGTGACGTCGGGCGGCGTATCGCTGGCGAATGCCACGACCGACCTCGGCCGGCTGATTCTGCTGCTCGAGAACGGGAATATCCCGATGACCCGCCCGGCGTGGGTGATGGCGCCGCGCTCGCGCCACTACCTCATGACCGTCCAGAACTCCAGCGGGTTCTTCGTGTTCCGCGACGAGATGCTGCGGGGATCGCTGTGGGGCTTCCCGTATGCCGTGACCACCACGGTCCCGCAAAACCTGACCGACAACGGCGGCACCGACGAGTCGGAGGTCTACTTCGGCGACCTCGACGAAGCGGTCATCGGCGAGTCGGCGAACCTGATCGTGGATGCCTCGCAGGAAGCGGCCTACTACGACGGCTCGAACGTCGTGGCCGCGTTCTCGCAGGATCAGACGGTCGTCCGGGCCATCGAGGAGCACGACTTCGCGCTGCGCCGCGATACCAGCTTCGGCGTGCTGCGTGGCGTGCGCTGGGGCGTGTAACTCGGCAGCCTGAGAGGAGACAGGAGACACCATGATCACGCGGGATCTCGCCGGCTCGTTCTACGTGCAGGCCTTCAACGAGAAGACGTTTGGCTCGTCGGCGCAGGAGATCGGGGCGGGGTTCCCGAACTGCACGGCGAGCGGCTACAACCCGACCGACAACGGGTTCAATGGCCGTATCATCGACCGGCTGGGACTGCCGGGGCAGTTCAACTCGGTCCTGGTCATCGCGCGCGGGCAGTTCTCGCCCGACATGTCCTCGACGGGCGTGCTCGGTGCGCAGGGGCTGCACGCGAACTACGTCGGGCTCAGCGTGGGCCTCGACCACAACTGCTCAACCGGCGCGGGCTGGACGGCCTACGCCACGGGCCAGTGGAGCGACCGGACGGCAGCGTACATGTATTGCTGCTGCTCGACGCATCAGGGCTTCCTGACGACCGCCACCTCGACGTCGGACGGGCTGCAGAACAGCACGTCGACCGGACCGGGCGTGGTGACGGTGTCGCAGGCGTTCGACCTGAGCGGCGCCAAGCGGTTCGTCCGCATGGTGGTCACGCCGACGATCTTCGCCACGGACTGCGCCGTTCACAACGGCGTGACCGTCACCGGGAGCCTGTTGTTCGGGGGGGCGGTCGAGCGACCGGCCAACCCCAACAAGCAGGGACGCATTCACGTCACGTCGGCCTGCTCGACGAGCACGTAACCCCGTCGTCATTGGAGGGCCGTCTGATGATGACCGTTACGCTCCTCAAACGGTTCACGCAACGGGGTGGACCGGCCTACAACGTCGGCGAGCGGGTCAGCCTGCCTGATCCGCTCGCCACCGATCTGATTGTCCAGGGGATTGCGCGTGCCGTCGAGGCGCCCGCGGTCCATCGCATGATCGAGACGGCCCCGATCAAGAAAGACAACTTTCTCAAACGAAAGGGCCGTTGATCATGCCAAGCAACACCGACTTTGCGTTCGTGGCGCCCGGCGCCGTGGGCGTCGACATCGCGCACCCGCTGACTGTCACGTATACGTACGTCGAGCCGCCGGGTGGATCGCAGTATGGGGCCCGCGATCTGGTGGCGGTGCCGCAGGGCGAGCCCCGGAAGAAGATCGCCATCTGCGGGTTTGCGTCCTCGTCTCGGCATCGGATGCCCGTCCTCGAGCCGGACTGGGAAATCTGGTGCCTCAATCAACTCTATCGGCACATCCCGCGCGCGGATCGGGAGTTCGACATCCACGCGAAGTGGGAAGAGGGCAACGTCGAGGGCACCGATCATCCGCGCTGGCTGAAGCAGTTTCCGGGGCCGATCTACATGGTCGAGCCGCCGGCCGACATCCCGACCGGCATTCGGTATCCGATCGAGCGGATGATCGCCAAGTTCGGCGACTACTTTACCAGCACGGTGGCGGCCATGCTGGCGCTCGCCATCGACGAGATCGACGGGCGCGTGGCGCAGGGCGTCTTTCCCGATGCGAAGGCGCTTCAGGCCGCCTACGCCCAGTACACGATCGGCATCTTCGGGATCGACCTCGTGGTCGGGACCGAATACTTCCACCAGAAAGCCTGTGTCGAGTACTACATCGGACAGGCGTGCGGGCGTGGCATCGAGGTCAACCTGCCGCCCGAGACGGCGCTCTGCAAGCACCAATACCGCTACGGGTGGCAGCTCGAGCCGGACGCCATCATCAAGGTCTCCGAACTCGAGCAGCGGCAGAATGCGTTGACCGCGCGGAAGAACAAGGCGATTGCCGAGATCCAGACCGTCGACGGGGCGCTGCAGGAGTGCGACTTCACACGGCAGATCCTCGAGTTGCGGTTGCGGGGCGCGCAGATCCCATATCCGACCGAGACGTCGTGAGGAGAGGACATCATGGCTGACTGGTGGATGCTCAGCGGGACGACCTCGACGAGTGCGGGAGCGATGGTCCGCACGCCTGGCGGGGGCGACATCAAAACCGCCGACCTCGGCGCGCTCCAGGTGACGAGCGAGAAGGCCAGCGCGAACCTGGCCACGCGCTCGGTGTCCGTCACAATCGGATCGACGGCCGGATCGGCGTTTGGGTCGACCTCCTTCGGCCTCTGGACGGCGCCCGCGCCTGCCACGATCACGGCCATCAAGATCGCGCCGCTCATGGCCTGGACGGTGGCGACGTCCGGGTCGGTCTTTGAGTTCTGGTCCTGCGCAGCCGGCGTGATCTGCACCTACAACGCCAGCACGACGGCGGTGATGAAGACGGTCGGCGAGGTCAATTCGTGCTTCGTGCTGAACTCGACGGGCGTCAATCTGACCGCGTGCGAAACCGTGCGCGTCAAGATTGCGCTGCCGGGCACGACCTCCTGCGCGCAGATGGCGAACGTGCAGATCGATTACGTGACCTCGGGCTAAGGAGGGCGAGATGGCGCTCACCGCGAATCGCACCTTGCAATATTCGGCGTTCGTCGCCTGCTCCTGCGGCGGCGTGGCGATCACGTATACGCCCGGCTTCACCATCAAGGCGCTGGCGCTCACGCTCGGGCCGACGGGGGCGAAGCCGATCTATCTGTCGCTCGACGGCGCGGCCACGACGGGCGATTGCTGGGTCTCGACGGGACAATCGCTGTGGTGGCCGTCGCTGCCGTCCGGGTCGGATCTCGTGAGCTTCATCGCCACCGCGTCCGGGCCGGAAGTCAGCTTGACGGTGTTCGGGTAGCGCCTGCCATGAGCCTGACAGTCTGCACCTCCTCAACCGGCCTGAGCGGCGGGGAGATCGATTCGGTCAAGTCGCTCCTCGGGATCACCGGGGCCAGCGATGACGTGCTCTTGGAGACGCTCTACCTGCGCGCGATGGATGCGGTCGAATCGTATCTCGGCTATCCGGTGCGTCTCCAGGTCTACTCGGAAAGTGTGGCCGGCTACGGCAGCCGGTCGCTGATGCTGTCGCGGACGCCGATCAGGGTGATCCTGCGGGCCTTCGATTCGACGGACACGGGCATGGCGACGGCGTTCTGCTCGACCGATTATCGGATCGAG
>JBEEKA010000279.1:0-3131 GCA_041168985.1 Pseudomonadota bacterium
CCATGATCAGCCCGCGTCCCCGCAGAGTCTGCCCGCGGACAACCTGCCGCCCTTCAACATGCTAGATGCCCAGGGGCGCCTCAAGCCCATGCCGCCCATCCCGGAAGGCGCTTTACATCGCAGCAAGGATGACCCTCCCGAATCTACCGCCGCGGGCCCAGGTCTGGTGCTGGCCACGGTGGCGGCGCGTGCGGCCATCAAGGCCTGTGAGGCACAGGGTTATCGGGTGGGTGTGGCCGTCGTCAATTCAGTGGGCGAGGCGCGCGCGTTGCTCACCGCAGACGGGTCCGATGGGAGCCATGTCTTCGTGGCGATGCGTAAAGCCATCGTATCGGTGGCCTTCGCAGACACCAGCGCACACGCGCTCGCACGCGTCGAGACCGACCCGTCGCTGCTGAAGCGGGTCACGCCCGCGATGTTCGTCGAGGGTGGCGCTGTGCCGATGAAAGTCGGTGGCAATGTCATCGGCGCCATCGGCGTCAGCGGCGCGGCGGGCATGCCCATTGGCCATGCCGACGAGGTGTGTGCACAGGCGGGGCTCGAGGCCATCCGGACGCGACTCGGCCACGGCGGCCACTGATTCCGATTGATCAGGCGGCGGCGTCGCTAACCGTCACCGCCGATGTCTTCCCAGATCCTCCTTTCCGTTGGATAGGGATCGTTCGCCACATGGCAGTTCGCGGCGATGTACATCGTTGAACGCGTGACGAGGTCGTAGGCAGGCCATGTGGGCTGTCCGGCCGCGGCAGGCTTGCCCGTGCGGGCAAACGCGGCCCACATCCCGCTCATGTTCTTCCCGGCCTTCTCGTGGTCCGCGCGCTCCTCCGGACTCAGGGGCGGCGCCATCCGGTCGGACGATGCGACGTTGTCGAACTTGAGCCGGATGTCCATGGCGTGCATAGCGCCCATCGGATAGTTGGTGCCCGGAACCAGCGCGTTGAGGTGGTCCGTCATCTGGTACATGAACACGGGCGCCCTGCCCTGTCGGGCTTTGCGCTCGGCAATGGCGATCGAGCCGGCGCCGGAGAATGCGGCGCTGTCGATGGCGACGCCGATTTCGCTGGGCGAGGCGTCCGGTCGGGACCGGCGATACGCGGCCAGCAGCCTGCCGCCATCTTCCCCATAGTGCTTTGAAAGGTAGGCAGAGAGGCCTTCCTCGCTCAGCGCCAGCGCCGAGCGGTCTGGCGATTGCATGTGGAAGAACACCATCTCGTCGCGGTTGGAGCCCACGATCAGGGGCTTGTCGGCCGAAACGGCAGGAGCCACCGGATCGAAGGGATGGGCTGGCAGGACAAGTCCGTCCACGACGGGACTGAATCCTCCGAAGGCCGATGCACCGATGCCACGACGCCCACCCCGCAGACCCAGTGCGCCTCCAGGTGGAGGATTCATCTGTAGCTCCAGCAGCCTGCTGGCCGGCACTTCGAGCAGCTTCTTCGCGTCCTTCCTTGCAAGGCCCAGTTGGTCGAGCACCCATTGCGTCGTTCGATTCGCGGTTTCCCGGTCGGTCATCCTGACGCCCGGACCACTCTCGATCGACACCTTGTGGAAATAAGGTGCAGCCGACGGCATGGCGTAGAGGCAGGATGTCTTGGCACCGCCTCCGGATTCGCCCCAGACCATGACGTTGTGCGGATCGCCGCCAAAGGCCGCGATGTTTCGTTGTGTCCAGGCCAGCGCGGCCACGATGTCGAGCATCCCGACATTCGACGACGACGCATAGCGTTCGCCGAGGACGTCCGCCAGGAACAGGTAGCCCATGATCCCGAGACGGTGGTTGGACTGCACGACGACAACATCGTTTTCGCGGGCGAGACGGGAGCCGTCCTGCATGGCGCTCGCCGCTGACCCGGCTGTGAAGCCACCGCCATGGCAATAGAACATGACCGGTCGCCGGCGACCGTCTTCCACGGCAGGCGTCCAGACGTTGAGCACGAGGCAGTCCTCGTCCGAGTCTGGCTCGTCGACGCCATAGACCCTGCCAGGCTCCTGCAGGGCGGGATTCCCCCAGCGCAGCGCGTCGCGCACCCCCTTCCAGGGCTGGAGGGGTCGTGCGGCCAGGAACCTGTGCTGGCCGACCGGTGGCTCGGCGTAGGGAATGCCCTTGAACACGACGACATCGCCGTCACGCCGACCTCGCAGTCGCCCCTCCACCGTGTCCACGGTCACCCGCTCACCCGAGGCCGCATCGCCCGCCTGGGCGCGAGCCGCCCACCAGGGCGAACCCGCTGCGATCGCCCCCAGGGCCGTCGCATGGCGCAACAACATGCGACGGGACAAGGAAGTTTGCGTACGTTCCACGGCCATGGTTTTCCTTTGGGCGCTTGCGTGGCGCGCCTGCTCGATGAACTCACCTCGCCGCATAGTACGCACGGAACTGCCGTGGCGTCGTGCCCCTGAGCGCCCGGAACTGGCGGTTGAAATTGGCGAGGTTGGTGTATCCCACTCGCGCCGCTATGGCGGCGATGCTGCTCTTGTCCTGCATCAGCAGCGAACACGCACGTCCCACGCGCAACTGCATCGCGTACTGGATGGGCGTAACCCGGGTGTGCTGACGGAACAGGCGATGAAGCGCCGAGGGACTCAGGCACGCCAGCCCGGCCAGCTCATCGATACGCAGGGGGTGCATGAAATTCGCATGCAGGTGGTCCAGCACTTTCTGCAGCCTGGCGTCCGGGGCATGTGGCACCGGACTGCCTGAATGGCTCGCCAGGACTTCGCGCCGCCGGTCCGCGGCCAGCAGGCCCAGAACCTGCAACAGCGCGAGCACGCGACCGTCGGGCGCCGCCGCGGGCATTCCCAGCATCAGCGTCCTTGCGGTGCGTGACACCTCGGGAGAAAACATCACGCCCCGTCGCGCTTCGCCCAGCAGACGGCCGATCGCCGCCATCTCTGGAATCAGGCCGTTCAGCTTTTCGAACCAGCTTTCCGAAAACCACGCCACCAGCGCGGCGTGGGGGCGATCCGGATCCACGGCTTCCGTTGAACACCAGGAGTGCGGCAGGTTCGGGCCCACCAACACCAGGTCACCGTCGTCGTACAGACCCAGATGATCGCCCACGAAGCGGTGGCCGCGGCTGTTGAGCGTGAGCGTCAGTTCGAACTCGGGGTGGTGGTGCCACTCGAACGGA
>JBEEKA010000280.1:0-5812 GCA_041168985.1 Pseudomonadota bacterium
AGCGCGCGGTCGAGGAAGCCGAGCTCATGGCCGACTGCGAGATCAACACGGTCTACGCGGGCATTGCCGGCAGCCACGTCCGGAGCCTGAATTCCCACGGCGTGGTCGCGATCCGCGATCGCGAGGTGACGCCGGCTGACGTCGAGCACGTGATCGATGCCGCCAAGGCGGTCGCGATCCCGGCCGACCAGAAGATCCTGCACGTGCTGCCGCAGGAATTCGTCATCGACGGCCAGGAGGGCATCCGCGATCCCATCGGCATGTCGGGCGTTCGCCTCGAAGCCAAGGTGCACATCGTGACCGGCGCGGACAGCGCCGCGCAGAACATCGTCAAGTGCGTGCAGCGCTGCGGGCTCGTCGTCGAGGACGTCGTACTCGAGCAGCTGGCGTCCGCCTATTCGGTCCTGACCGAGGACGAAAAGGAACTCGGCGTCTGCATCGTCGACATTGGTGGCGGGACGACCGATTTAGCAGTTTTTTCTGGCGGAGCAATCCGTCATACTGCGGTCATTCCAATCGCTGGTGATCAGGTCACCAACGACATAGCGGTCTCGATGCGAACACCGACGCACTACGCAGAAGACATCAAGATCCGACACGCTTGCGCGCTGTCTCAGTTGGCCGACCCCGACGAAAGCATCGAGGTCCCCAGTGTCGGTGACCGACCCGCCCGCCGGCTCGCGCGCCAGACCCTCGCTGAAATCGTCGAGCCCCGCTACGAAGAACTCTTCGGCCTCATCCGCGACGAGCTGCGTCGCAGCGGCTTCGAGGAAGTCATCGCGGCCGGCATCGTGCTGACCGGCGGCAGCGCCAAGATGGAAGGCGCGATCGACCTCGCCGAGGAAATCTTCCACATGCCGGTGCGGCTCGGTCTTCCGACCGGCGTGTCCGGCCAGTCCGACGTGACCCAGAATCCGATCTACTCGACCGGCGTGGGGCTGCTGCTCTACGGCCGTGAGAATTCGACGCCCGTCCGCCAGGGCCGTCAGTTGCCGGTGGACGTCGGCAACGTGCTTGCAAGGATGAAGTCCTGGTTCCAGGGAAATTTCTAGCTTTTCCGGTATTTGACGCTTTTACTTCAGGAGCTCGCGCAATGTTTGAACTCATGGACGCCTACAGCCAGAGCGCCGTCATCAAGGTCATTGGTGTTGGCGGCGGCGGCGGCAACGCCGTGTCGCACATGGCCACCTGCGGCATCGATGGAGTCGACTTCCTGTGCGTGAACACCGACGCGCAGGCGCTGAAGCACTCCAAGGTCAAGACCTCGCTGCAGATCGGCGGCGACATCACCAAGGGTCTCGGCGCCGGCGCCAACCCGGAAGTGGGTCGTTCGGCCGCCATCGAGGACCGTGAGCGCATCGTCGAGATGATCGACGGCTGCGACATGCTCTTCATCACCGCCGGCATGGGCGGCGGCACCGGCACGGGCGCGGCGCCGGTGGTCGCCCAGATCGCGAAGGAACTCGGCATCCTGACCGTCGCGGTCGTGACCCGTCCCTTCGACATGGAAGGCAACAAGCGTTCGGTCGCCGCGGAAAACGGCATCAACGAACTCGCCAAGTACGTCGACTCGCTGATCACCATCCCGAACCAGAAGCTCCTGACGGTGCTCGGCGCCCAGACGACGCTGCTCGACGCCTTCAAGGCCGCGAACCAGGTCCTTCAGGGCGCCGTGCAGGGCATCGCCGAGCTGATCACCCGCCCGGGCCTCATCAACGTCGACTTCGCTGACGTGCGCACCGTCATGGCCGAGACCGGCATGGCGATGATGGGCAGTGGCGCAGGGGTCGGCGAGGGTCGTGCCCGCACCGCCGCTGAGGCCGCCGTCTCGTCGCCGCTGCTCGAGAACATCGACCTCGCGGGCGCCCATGGCATCCTCGTGAACGTCACGGCCGGCATGGACCTGTCGATCGGCGAGTTCGAGGAAGTCGGCAAGATCGTCAAGCAGTTCGCGTCGGACGACGCCACCGTCGTCGTCGGCACGGTCATCGACCCGGAAATGTCCGGCGAGCTGCGGGTCACCGTCGTCGCCACCGGCCTGAACCGTGCCGCCGTGACGCGCCAGCAGCCGAAGCCGGAGCCGGTGCGCGTCGCCGCGGAGCCGGCCGTGCGGGTCGTGCGCCAGCCGGCCGCGGCCGCGCAGCGCCCGGTCGCCGCTCCGGTAGATTACGGCCACTTCGATGCGCCGACCTCCGTGCGCCAGAACCAGCAGCGCCGCGCGGTGGGCGACGGCCTGTCGGCCGCCGAGCCGCTGAACGAGGATTTGCTGGACATCCCGGCTTTCCTGCGCCGCCAGGCGGACTGACCGCCGGATCCCGGCCCGGCTGTGGTACGGTAGCGCCCCATCCGGGGGCTACCGTACCCCATCGTCATTGCAGAAATGGTCGGGCAACGCACACTTAAGAACAGCATCCGCGCCACCGGCGTGGGTCTCCACACGGGCACCAAGATCGTCATGACCTTGCGGCCCGCAGACCCGGACACGGGCATCGTGTTTCGTCGCGTCGACCTGCCGGGTTCCCCGGAAGTACAGGCCCGCGCGACGAATGTCGGTGAAACCCGGCTGGGCACCACGCTCGTCGACGGCGACGCCAAGGTGTCCACCGTCGAGCACCTCCTGTCCGCGATCGCCGGCCTCGGCATCGACAACGTGATCGTCGAAGTGGACTCGGGCGAAGTCCCGATCATGGACGGCAGCGCCGGCCCCTTCGTCTTCCTGCTGCAGGCGGCGGGTATCGCCGAGCAGGCCCGCCCGAAGCGTTTCGTCCGCGTTCTGAAGCGTGTCGAAGTCCGGGACGGCGACAAGTGGGCGCGATTCGATCCCCACGACGGGTTCCGCGTGAACTTCGAGATCGAGTTCGATCATCCGGTGTTCAAGCGGCATTCCCAGACCGCGGCGATGGACTTCTCGACCACGACCTATCTCAAGGAAGTCAGCCGCGCTCGCACCTTTGGGTTCATGCGCGACCTCGAAACCATGCGTGCGCACAACCTCGCGCTGGGCGGCAACCTCGACAACGCCATCGTGCTCGATGACGCGGGTGTCATGAACGAGGACGGCCTGCGGTCCGAGGACGAGTTCGTGAAGCACAAGATCCTCGATGCGATCGGCGACCTGTACCTGCTGGGACATTCGCTGATCGGCGAGTTCTCGGGCTTCAAGTCGGGCCACGGGCTGAACAACCGCCTGTTGCGCGCCCTGTTGTCCGACCGCTCGGCCTGGGAAGAGCTCACGTTCGAGAAGCCCGAGCAGGCGCCGATTTCCTACGCGCAGCCTCACGCGGTACCGGAAGCGTCGAACGGCTGACCCGTCCGCTCCCCGTGCCCCGGGGAGCCTCTCAGCGGCGCAGGCTGCCCGTCGGCATCACGCGGACCTTGACCGGACTGCCCGCGGCGGCCGCGGGCGACAGGTCCGGAGGCGATTCGGCCAGGGCCAGCTTCAGACGCGCCGCCCAGGTTGCCGCATCGGCGAACACGACGATCTCGCCGGGCTTGGCGATCACCGCCGCGACGTGTGCCTGCAGTTCCGCAGGCAACTGTGACTGGAGTCGCTGCCGCAGGGCTTCGGCGCCTTCGGCCCCGAGCTGTACGGCGGCCAGCGTGTCCCCCCGCAGCGTCCGCTGCAGCAGGTCCCCGGCGGCGATCGGTCGGGAGCGGGAGGGTCTGCGGGGCATCGGGGACTCGGGCGTTGCGGGTTGAAAAGTCGATGTTCGGCCGCATGGTAGCCGCCCCGGCTCCGTTTATGCCGTAAAATGGTGGGTCGACCGACCCTCCTCAAGGATTCCTACGTGCTCCAGTTCCTGACGCGCATTTTTGGCAGCCGCAACGAACGCATCGTGCGGGGATACGGAAGGATCGTGCGCGCCGCCGGGGAGCTGGAACCCATGCTGCAGGCCCTGTCCGACGAGGCGCTCGGCGCGAAGACCGTGGAATTCCGCGAGCGGCTGGTTGGCGGTGCGACGCTCGATTCGATGCTGCCGGAAGTTTTCGCTGTCGTGCGCGAATCCTCGCGCCGCGTCATGAAGATGCGTCATTTCGACGTGCAGCTCATCGGCGGCCTGACGCTGCACGAGGGCCGGATCGCCGAAATGCGCACGGGCGAGGGCAAGACCCTGATGGCGACGCTCGCCGCCTACGCGAACGCCCTGCCGGGCGAAGGCGTCCACGTCGTCACCGTCAACGAATACCTGGCGCAGCGTGACGCGGACTGGATGGGCCCGCTGTACCGCTTCCTCGGCCTCACGGTCGGCGTCATCAACAACCAGCAAACGTCCGAGGACAAGCGCGTGGCCTATGCCTGCGACATCACCTACGGCACGAACAACGAATTCGGATTCGACTATCTCCGCGACAACCTGGCCTTCCGCCTGGAAGACCGCGTGCAGCGGCCCCTGGCCTATGCGGTCGTCGACGAGGTCGATTCCATCCTCATCGACGAGGCGCGGACCCCGCTGATCATTTCCGGCCCGGCCGAGGAAAGCACCGAGCTGTACCAGGCGATCAACGTGCTGGTGCCGAAGCTCGAACGGCAGCAGGCCGAAGACGGTCCCGGCGACTTTTCCGTCGACGAGAAGGGCAAGCAGGTCCACATCACCGAAGCGGGCCACGAGCGCGTCGAACAGCTGATGTCCGGGGCCGGCCTGCTGCGCGACGGCGAGAGCCTTTATGACGCGGCGAACATCCGCCTGATGCACCACCTGAACGCAGCGCTGCGCGCGCATGCGCTGTACCACCGCGACCGCGAGTACATCGTGCGCGGCGGCGAGGTCATCATCGTCGACGAATTCACCGGCCGAACCATGCCGGGCCGCCGCTGGTCGGACGGCCTGCACCAGGCCGTCGAGGCCAAGGAAGGCGTGAAGATCCGCGAGGAGAACCAGACGGTTGCCTCGATCACCTTCCAGAACTACTTCCGCCTCTACAAGAAGCTGTCCGGCATGACCGGCACTGCGGACACCGAGGCGCCGGAGTTCCTGCAGATCTACGGCCTCGAGGTCGTCGTCATCCCGACGCATCGCCCGATGGTCCGCAAGGACCAGCCGGACCTCG
The DNA here is from genome assembly GCA_041168985.1 of Pseudomonadota bacterium. Lineage (GTDB taxonomy): Bacteria > Pseudomonadota > Gammaproteobacteria > Steroidobacterales > Steroidobacteraceae > ZC4RG30. The sequence goes on from JBEEKA010000280.1 coordinate 5,050, forward strand.
TCTACCTGTCGCAGGAAGACAAGTTCAACGCGATCATCGAGGACATCAAGGACTGCGCCCAGCGCGGCCAGCCGGCCCTGGTCGGTACGACGTCGATCGAGACCTCCGAATACCTCTCCGGGCTGCTGAAGCAGCAGGGCATCGCGCACGAGGTGCTGAACGCCAAGCAGCACGAACGCGAGGCGCACATCGTCGCGCAGGCCGGCAGGCCGGGCGCGGTGACGATCGCGACCAACATGGCCGGCCGCGGCACGGACATCAAGCTGGGCGGCAACCTCGAATTCGAGCTGGCGGATCTCGGGGCTGCCGGTGAAGCGATCGACGACGCACGCCGTGCGGCGCTGGAGGCCGACTACGAGTCGCGCCACCAGCAGGTGCTGGCGGCGGGCGGCCTCCACATCATCGGCACCGAGCGCCATGAGTCCCGCCGCATCGACAACCAGCTGCGCGGCCGTTCCGGCCGCCAGGGCGACCCGGGCTCCAGCCGCTTCTATCTGTCGATGGAAGACCAGCTGATGCGCATCTTCGGCGACCCGAACCGCACCAAACGCCTCCTGGCCCTGGCCGGCATGAAGCAGGGCGAGGTCATCGAGAGCGGCATGCTGACGCGCCAGATCGAAAAGGCGCAGCGCAAGGTCGAAGCCCACAACTTCGACATCCGCAAGCAGCTGCTGACCTTCGACGACGTCGCGAACGACCAGCGCAAGGTCATCTACGCGCAGCGCAACGAGCTGCTCGAACAGACCGATATCCACGAGCAGAT
>JBEEKA010000281.1:0-11433 GCA_041168985.1 Pseudomonadota bacterium
AGTTGTCCATGGTGCGCATGCCGGTCGAAAGCCCAGACTGCATGGAATTCTCGAGCTGGTCGAGTTTTCCCTGACGGATGAGATTCGCGACCGCCGGCGTATTGACGAGGATTTCCAGCGCGGCAACCCGGCCACTCCTGTCCGCGCGCTTGATCAGCTGCTGCGAGATGACGCCGCGCAGGGACGTCGAGAGCATCGTGCGCACGTGCTGCTGTTTGTCGGCCGGGAAGACGTTTATGACGCGGTCCACGGTCTGCGCGGCGCCGTTCGTGTGCAGGGTGCCCAGCACGAGGATTCCGGTTTCAGCGGCCGTCACGGCGATGCTGATCGTTTCGAGGTCGCGCAACTCTCCGACCAGGATGGCGTCAGGATCCTCGCGCAATGCCGAGTGCAGAGCGGCCGCGAAACCCTGCGTGTGAAGGCCGATCTCGCGCTGGCTGATCAGGCATCCCTTGCGCTGGTGCACGAACTCGATCGGATCCTCGATTGTGATGATGTGACCCTTCGTGCGCGCATTGATGTCGTCGATGATCGAAGCGAGCGTCGTCGACTTGCCGGAGCCAGTCTTGCCGGTGACGAGGATCAGGCCATTGTGCGCCCGGGCCAGCGAATGGATGGCCGGTGGCATGCCGAGCTGTTCCATCGTCAGCATCCGGGAGGGGATCGAGCGGAAGACCCCGCCAAGGCCGTTCAGCTGGCGGAGCACGTTGGCCCTGAACCGGCCGTATCCTGGAAGCGCGTAGGCAAAGTCCGCGCCGTCCAGTTTCTCGAGCCGGTCGACGGCCTTGGGGGGCAGGATCTCGAACAGGGCCTCCTGCACCGCAGTCGCCGGAAGCGGCGTGTCGGACAGGGCGATCAGGTCCCCATGGACCCTGATCCGGGGCAGGTCGCCGGCCATCAGATGCAGGTCGGAGCCCTTCCGGTCGACCATTTCCATCAGGTACCTGTCGATGATCGCCATGGCGGGGTCAGCCTTCCGACGAGCGCGGCAGCAGGGTCGAGTCCGTGACGTATCGGGCAAGGAGCTTCTTGTCCGTGGCCTGCAGGTAGGCCGCGTCGGGATCTATTTCGCGCGCCTCGATCGCGGCAATCAGTGCCTGGTCGAGCATCTGCATGCCCAGGTCCCGCCCGGTCTGCATCTGGCTCTGTATCTGGTGCGTCTGGTCGGTCTGAATGAGTTTGGCGATCGCCTTGGTCATGACCAATACCTCGCATATGGCACGCCGCCGCTTGCCGTCCGGCGTCCGGACCAGCGTCTGCGTCACGACGGCCAGCAGGCTTTGCGACAGGAAGCTCTTTGTCTGTTCCCGTTCGTCGGCAGGGAGCGCGTCGATGATGCGGTCGATCGTCTTGGCCGCTCCAGTGGTGTGCAGCGTGCCGAGCACGAGGTGTCCGGTCTCCGCGGCCGTCATGGCCATCGAAATCGTTTCGGCATCCCGCAGTTCGCCGACCAGGATCACGTCCGGGTCTTCGCGCATCGCGGCCCGGAGTCCCTCGGCGAAACTGGGGATGTGGGTCCCGAGCTCGCGCTGGATGACCTGGCTCTGCTTGCTCCGGTGCACGAACTCGATCGGGTCCTCGAGGCTGATGATGTTCAGCTGTCGCGTCTGGTTCAGCATGTCGATCATCGAGGCGAGGGTTGTCGACTTGCCGGTTCCGGTCGAACCCGTGACGAGGACCATTCCCTGGTGCGCGTCGCACAGTTTGCGCACGATCGGGGGCAGGTCGAGGCTCTCGAGCGACGGGATTGCCGTCGGGATGGCGCGGAACGTCGCGCCGATTCCCGTGTCCTTGCGATATACATTGACGCGATAGCGCCCGCCTTCGCCGGATACGTAGGAAAAGTCCAGATCGCTGCCGCGCGAGAACCGCTCGCGCTGCGCAGCCGTCATGATCTCGTCCAGGTAACTGTCCAGTTCCGTGTCCCGCAGCTCGCGGAACTTGATGGGAACCAGATCGCCGGCCATACGCAGCATCGGCGGAACGCCAACCGCCAGGTGGATATCCGAGCAGCCCTGCTGCATGCCGAGCTTGAGGAAGGCATCGATCCGCGCCATGCCGCTATTCTCCCGCGATGACCGCTACCTGGTCACCTCGGCAGTGTGACACAGCGCAGGGCCGGTGGCGTTCATGCCGCGTCAGGCGAAAGCCGCCAGGGCCGACTTGAGTTCGCCCATGCTCTGGTAACGCTTGTTCTTGTCGACCGACATCGCCTTCATCACGACCTCGCTGAGACCGGGCGGCAGCAAGGGATTCCTCTCCGACGGCGGCGTCGCCTTGCCCTGCACGTGCTGGTACATGACCGCCATATGGTCGCCGTTGGAATAGGGCGGGACCCCTGTCAGCAATTCGTAGAGGATCACGCCGACGGCATAGATGTCAGCCCTCTCGTCGACGGCGCGCCCGAGGATCTGCTCGGGGGCCATGTACTTGGGTGAACCGATGACGAAGCCGGTCTTCGTGAGCTGGGTGTCACCTTCGCGGTGCGCGGCCGCCACGCCGAAGTCCACGACCTTCAGTTCGCCGGCGTCGTTGATGAGGACGTTCGCAGGCTTGAGGTCGCGATGGATGACACCCGCTCCATGCGCGACTTCCATGCCCGTGCAGATGTCCATGGCGAAACGGAGCGCCCGGCGGAGCTCGACCGGCTTTTCGTCGACGATCTCCCCATTCAGGGTGTGAGACGGGAAGTACTCCATCGAGATGGCGTAGTTGCCGCCGATCTTGAGGAAGTCGTAGATGCGGATGATGTTGTGGTGGGTGATCTTGCGTGAATACCGCAGTTCGTGGACGAAGCGCTTGATCGCTTCCTCGTCGCTGGCGACGCCGGGATTCAGGAACTTCAGGATCAGCTGTTCGCCGACTACGGTGTCTTCCATCAGCAGCACCGTGCCGAATGCGCCCTTGCCGATCCGCTGGATGAACTTGTAGCGGCCATCGAGAAGGACACCCGGCTTCAGGCCGGCGATGTCCAGCTGGCCGTTCGTCATGTCGCCGACCACCTCCACGCGCGACCTGGCGACCGAGGGCTCCGGGTCCACCTGGAACAGGCCGAATGGCATCTCCGTACCTGGCGCGCGGTACCGGCCGGTGAATGAGGGGCTGCGGTCCGGCGCAGCCTGGCCACCGCCACCCTGTCCGAAACGCGCCGACAGCTCTACCAGCGCGGCATCCGCCGCACGGATGATGGTCTGGTCCACGCCGGCCATGGCCGCCTGGAGCTGCGGCACGACGCGAGACAGGGATTTCTCGTCCGTCAGGCCCGTGAGGCTCTGGATGACTTCCATGCGGACGCCTCGGTCCGCGCGCTGGAGCAGGGGCAACAGGTGATCGACGACCTGCGAGCCCCCCACGGCGGTAACCGCGCGGATGATGACCGGCAGCTGCTTGTCGTCACTGGTGCCGACCATCTCGAGCAGTCGGGGAAGGGCCCGCTTGCTGCCGATTGCCGCAAGTGCGTCGACGGCCCGTTCGCGTACCCACCAGTCGGCGTCCCGCGTGGCCTCTATCAGTTGGGCTACCGCGTGCTCGTCCTTGGTCTGGTTCAGGATCTCCATGGCGGAGCGACGCAGTTCCGGGTCGTCGTCCCGCGCCAGCTTCAGGACCGCCTGGATGACCTTCGGTCCGCCGATCTTTCCGAGCGCGTCGCCGGCGCGGCTGCGGACCCACCAATCGCTGTCCTTCATCGTACCGAGCAGGACCTTGATCGAATTCTCGTCGCAGACTTCGTTCAGCACTTCGACGGCCGCCCGCCGTGCGTATTCGTTTTCGTCTTTCAGTACGGGGATGAGGTGCTTCACCGTCTGGGGGTCACGCGCATTGATGAGCACGTCCACCGCGCGGTTCTGAACTTCGATCTCGGCGTCGAGCAGCATGTGACAGACGAGTTCGACGTTGATCGGACCCTTGAGTTTCGCCAGCGCGCCCAGCGCCGCGGATCGAACGACCTTGTTCGGATCGTTCAGCTGTGCCTGCATCGCATAGCGCACTTCGGCAGTGTCGAAACGACCCAGGATGCCGATCAGATGAAGGCGTGCCAGCGTGTCCTTGCCCTGCAATCTATTGATCAATTCGGGAACCAGCGCGGGTGTGGCCGCCTCGCCGATCAGCCGGAACATCGCCGTCTTGTCATTGCCTTCCAGGGAAGCCGTGGCATTCAGCAGGTCGCGGGGCGGGATCTGGCCTATATGTGACTTGATCACCTCAAGCAGCGGTGGCTTGGGGAGGTCCGCGCGACGCAGCGCGTCGATCAATGCTCCCGGCGGGAGTTGCGGCGCGGCTTTCATGGCTGCCACGAGGCTGGGCGCGAGTCGCGGCCCTCCCTCGGCGAGGGCGTCCAGGATCTGGGGCAATGTCTTCGGGCTCAGCAGGGTGCCCAGTACTTCAACGAGGGTGTTGATGACCGGACGGCTGGCATTTGGCAAGGCAGCCAATACTGGCTCGATCGCACCGGCACCCAGCGCACAGAGATCGGCCACCGCACGATCCCGCCCCTGACCGGCTACGGCGTCCGATGCCGACAGCTGTTCGAGGATGCGGGCCGCGCGGAAATTAGCGAGAAATGCCATGAAACTCTGACGAATACCCGTGAGGTCAGTCCCGTCGCATTATGCCACAGTGCGGTGCGGCTCTTGTGGCGCCAGATCCCGACTTCGGGGCTGCTAGAATGCCGGCCCCCTACACACACCGTTAATGTCCCATGTCCCATGACTGTCGCCCGGTGCTCGAGGCCTGCACGGATCCCTGGCTCGGGCGAAGCCTGGGCGATCTGGGCGCCATCCAGTCCCTCCGCGAGGAAGGCGGGTGCCTGCAGGTCGTCCTGAAACTCCCGATCCCGGTCGGGGACTACCGCGAGGAACTCGAGGATGCCCTGAACCTGCAGCTGGGTGCGGCGGGTGTGAAGCTGCCGTTGCAGCTGTCCCTCGTTTCGGACATTCCAGCGCATGCCGTCCAGCGGCAGCTGAAGCCCCTCGAGAAGATCCGCAATGTCGTGGCCGTCGCTTCCGGCAAGGGCGGCGTAGGCAAGTCCACGGTGGCCGCGAACCTCGCGCTCGCCTGGGCTGCCGCGGGGGCGCGGGTCGGGCTACTGGACGCCGATATCTATGGCCCCAGCCAGCCCATCATGCTGGGCGTAGCCGGCCAGCGCCCGTCGTCGCCGGACGGCAAGCGGATCAACCCGCTGCTGGCCCATGGCGTGAAGCTGATGTCGATCGGCGCGCTTGTCGAGCCGGAACAGGCCATGGTCTGGCGAGGTCCCATGGCGACCTCGGCGCTCACGCAGCTGCTGTCGGACACCGACTGGGGTGATCTGGATTACCTGGTCGTGGACATGCCTCCCGGAACCGGCGACATCCAGCTCACGCTGGCGCAGCGCGTGCCGGTCGCCGGCGCCGTCATCGTGACGACGCCGCAGGAAATCGCGCTGGCCGATGCGCGCAAGGGCATCACCATGTTCCAGAAGGTCGCGGTGCCGGTCCTGGGCGTGGTCGAGAACATGAGCCTCCATGTCTGTTCCGCCTGCGGTCATGCTGAAGCGATTTTCGGCGAGGGCGGCGGCGACCGACTGGCCGCGGAGTGCGGCACCGAGTTGCTGGGGCGTCTCCCGCTCGACGCCCGCATCCGTGCCGAAGCGGACGGCGGCATGCCGAGCGTGGTGGCCGCGCCCGATTCGGCGCGCGCCAAGGCATACCGTGATTTCGCGCGCCGCACTGCCGTGGCCCTCGCGAAGCGGGGCCGGGACCGCAGTAGCGCCTTTCCGAAGATCGTCGTCGAGGAAACCTGATGAGCATCAAGTCCGACCACTGGATCCGCCGCATGGCGGCCGAGCACGGCATGATCGAGCCCTTCGAGCCGGGCCAGGTCCGCCAGACCGATGGGCGCAAGATCGTGTCCTATGGCACGTCGAGCTACGGTTACGACGTGCGCTGCGCGCGCGAATTCAAGATCTTCACGAACATCAACAGCACGATCGTCGACCCCAAGGCCTTCGACCCGCAGAGCTTCGTCGATGTCGAATCCGACGTCTGCATCATCCCGCCCAATTCGTTCGCACTCGCGCGCACGGTGGAATTCTTCCGCATACCGCGCAACGTGCTCGTGGTCTGCCTGGGCAAGTCCACGTATGCCCGCTGCGGCATCATCGTGAACGTGACGCCGCTCGAGCCGGAGTGGGAAGGACACGTGACGCTGGAGTTCTCGAACACCACCCCGCTGCCGGCAAAGATCTACGCGAACGAGGGCGTCGCGCAGATGCTGTTTTTCGAATCGGACGAGGTCTGCGCCACGTCGTACCGCGACCGCGGCGGCAAGTACCAGGGGCAGACAGGCGTCACGCTGCCAAAGGCCTGAGGCCGCCGGCAGGCGTCATTCGCGCCGCGCGGCGCGAATGGCCAGCGACCAGTCCACCTTGTCGCCACCGTCGTGGCGTTCGACCTTGACGGGCAGGTACCCCAGCGAGGGGGCGCACCAGAACAGGGTGCTGCTCCGGGCGCCGATCTTCCGGCTGCGGAAAACAACCGTGTCCAGCGCGCCCAACGCCGTATCGATGCGCTGCCGTCCTTCCGGAACGTACTGGTATTCCTTGACCGTGTTCTTGTCGATCTGCCTGAAGCCGCTCGGCAGCCGTTCGTGCAGCAGCGCGTTCAGCAATGCGATCTGGATCGACAGGTCGTCCTGAATGCCGGGTTCGATCGGCAGGTCGACCGGTACGTCTTCGTACACGCCCGTGACGCGGTGGTTGCGCCAGTCGAAGGTGACGTTGGCGTCCCGTCGCGTTGCCGACGTGCCATCGTCGCCGCGGTAATGGTCCGGCAGGACTTCGCCGTTCTCGATCCGGAAGATGCTGATCTGAGTTATCTCCCCCGGTGCGGCGAGCTTGAAGATTCCCCGTGCGGTGCTGCGCGAGCTGTAGCTCCACCGTCCGTCATCGCGCCGCGCGAGCGTCAGGGTGCTGTGCCCGGCCGACATGCCCTTCATGGTCCATGTGTAATCGGCGCTGAAGGGCGACAGCTCCGCGGCGCGCGCGGCGAGCGGCAGCAGGCAGGCCGCGATCAGGACGCCTGCGCGTCGGGCAGCATCCGTGGCGTTACGAGCGCGACCCCGTCGAATTGCGGCGAGCCATTGTTCCATCGCAGTCGGCCCCGGGCGATCCAGTCGATCACCGTTGGGAAAAGGATGTGTTCCTGGCGCTGAACGCGCGCTGACAGGCGGGCCACGTCGTCTCCTGCCAGCACCGGCACCCTGGCTTGTCCCAGCAGGGGGCCACCGTCGAGTTCAGCCGTGACGAAGTGGACGGTGACCCCATGCCAGGCATCACCCGACTCCAGCACCCGCTCGTGCGTGTGCAGTCCCTTGTAGGCAGGCAGCAGGGACGGGTGGATGTTCAGCAGGCGGCCGGCGTACCGCGCGGTGAATGCGGGCGAGAGCACGCGCATGAATCCCGCGAGGATGATGAGGTCCGGCTGGCTGGCGTCGATCGCGGCGGACAGTGCTGCCTCGAAAGCCGGTTTGTCGAATCGACCACCGGGGCGAAAGCCGCCGGCGTCGATGCAGTCGGCCGCCAGACCGAGTTCGCGGGCCGAATCGAGTCCGGCTACGCCGGGGACGTCCGACAGGACCGTCACGATCTCCGCCGGAATCCGGCCTTCCCGGCCTTCCCGGCACGCCCGGGCGATCGCCAGCATGTTGCTGCCGCGCCCGGAGATCAGCACCGCGAGCCGCAGCGGCTTCACGGCGGCGGCGGTCATCCCTCGATCACGCAGCCGCGGTCGCCCTTGCGGATTTCGCCGATCAGGCTTGCGTCCTCGCCCCGGGCACGCAGCAGCGCGAGCGCGGCGTCGGCCTTGTCGGCGGCGACGACGGCAACCATGCCGATGCCGCAGTTGAACGTGCGGTACATCTCGTTCGTGTCGATGTTGCCGGCCGCGGCGAGCCAGTCGAAAAGCGGATTTGGCGCCCAGGCCTTGCGCTGCAGGACGGCCTCGATGCCCTCGGGCAGCACGCGCGGTACGTTGTCCGTGATGCCGCCGCCGGTGATGTGGGCAAAGCCGTGCACGGGCATTGCTTCGGCGAGGGCCAGCATCGACTTCACGTAGATGCGGGTCGGTTCGAGCAGGCGGTCGAAAAGCGGCCTGCCGTCGAGCTGGGTGGACGCATCCGCGCCGGCGACCTGCACCAGCTTGCGGATCAGCGAATAGCCGTTCGAATGGGCCCCCGAGGACGCCATGCCGATGACGGCATCGCCCGGCGCGACCTTGCTTCCATCGATGATGCCGCTGCGCTCGACGACGCCGACGCAGAATCCGGCGAGATCGTAGTCGCCGCCGTGGTACATGCCCGGCATCTCGGCCGTTTCGCCGCCGACGAGCGCGCAGCCCGCCTGGTGGCAACCCTCGGCGATGCCGCCGACGACCGACTGGGCGACATCCACGTCCAGCTTGCCGGTCGCGTAGTAGTCCAGGAAGAACAGCGGCTCGGCGCCCTGTACGGCCACGTCATTGACGCACATGGCGACGAGGTCGATGCCGATGCGGTCGTGTCGGCCGGTGTCGATCGCGAGTCGCAGCTTCGTGCCCACGCCATCGGTGCCGGATACGAGCACCGGCTCCCGGTAACGGGTGGGCAGGCCCACCAGCGCACCGAAGCCGCCGATGCCGGCGAGGACTTCCGGGCGCTGCGTGCGTTTCACGAGCGGCTTGATGCGTTCGACGAGTTCATCGCCCGCGTCGATGTCGACGCCGGCGTCACGGTAGGTCAGGCCCTGCGGCTTTTGCATGGGAGTAGGGGATTCCACGGTCGGGCGGCCGGAAGGCCGAGCCGTTATAGTACCGCAGGGAGCCCTGACCCGGCATGCGCCACATACCGAACCTCATCTGCCTGCTGCGAATCGTGTTGATCCTGCCGCTGGTCATTGCGATGCGGGAAGGTCAGCAGGAACGCATCATCGTGCTTTTCAGCATCGCGGCCGTCTCCGATGGGCTCGACGGCTACCTGGCGAAGCGATATGGCTGGACATCGGACCTGGGTCGGGTGCTCGATCCCCTTGCCGACAAGCTCCTGCTCGTGACCGTGTTCATCACCGCGGCCTGGCTCGACATCGCGCCGTGGTGGCTGACGGCCGCCGCCGTCATGCGCGACCTCGTCATCGGTTTAGGGGCGATCATCTATCGGCTGTGGATCGGGCCTCTCAATGGCCGGCCCACGGTCGTCAGCAAGGTCAACACGACGCTGCAGCTGGCCTACCTGCTGGCCGTGGTCATCGCAAGCGCCACCGGGTTCCCGCCGCGTGAAGTACTGGATGCCATGGCCGTGGTGCTTCTCGTGACGATCCTGGCCAGCGGCACCGACTATGTGTCGCGCTACCTGCGGCGCGCGCTTGCCACGGGGCAGGCCTGATGCACCAGCTGCCGCTGGGAGTAAGACTCCGGGATCGCGCCGATTTCGACAGTTTCCACGCCGGCCGCAACCAGCGGCTTGTTGAGGAAGTCAGGGGGTTCACGGCGCCGGAGGCCGCGGGATGCTTCTGGATCGCCGGACCTGCAGGCAGTGGAAAGTCCCACCTGCTGCAGGCGGCCTGCGCGCGCGTGGCGAGCAGCGCCTACTTTCCGATGGAGGAACTCGAGACGCTGGGGCCGGGCGTGCTGGAAGGCGCGGAGGCGCTGTCTCTGGTCTGCATCGATGACGTGGGTCGAGTCCTGGGCCGTGCCGGCTGGGAGGCCATGCTATTCCGGCTCTACGTCGAACTCGACACACGCCGCGGACGGCTCCTGCTGGCGGATGAACGGCCGCCCGGGCAGGTCGAGTTCGGGCTTCCGGACCTGAGTTCGCGCTGTGGCGCGGCTTTCCGGGGCACCCTGTTGCCACTCGATGAGGGCGAACAGCGCGAGGCGCTCAGGCGCCGGGCTGAGTTGCGGGGGCTGGATCTGCCGGAAGACTGCGCGCTGTACCTGCAGCGGCATTTCCCGCGGGACATGGGCAGCCTGCAGGGCATCCTCGACCGACTGGACGTGGCGTCGCTGTCCGCGCAGCGGCGCCTGACGGTTCCCTTCCTGCGGGACGTCCTCAGCGGCCGTTAGCGCCGAGGCGCAGCGCGAGGGTCGCCACGCGCCTGCCCAGGGCCCGCGCCAGTTCGCATTCGGTCTGCGAAGGCTTGCCCTCGGTGGCGACGCCTGCCACATGCGAGGCGCCATAGGGCGTGCCGCCTTCCCGCGTCGTCGACAGCGCTGCTTCGGTGAACGGGATCCCCACCAGCGTCATGCCGTGGTGGAGCAAGGGCAGCAGCATCGTCAGCAACGTGCTTTCCTGCCCCCCGTGCATGGACTGGGAAGACGTGAAGGCGGCCGCCGGCTTGTCGACCAGGCTTCCGTCGAGCCAGAGGCTGGAGGTCTGGTCGATGAAATGCTTCAGGGGCGCGGCCATGTTGCCGAAGCGCGTCGGGCTGCCGAGGACCAGTCCGTCCGCGGCCCGCAGGTCAGCCAGGGTGGCATAGGGCGCACCCTCGGGCGGCACGGCAATGACCGGGCGTTCGGCTTCACTGCTCACCGGCGGCACGCTGCGCAATTTCGCGCGCGCGCCGGGAACGGATTCGATGCCGCGGCATACCTGTCGGGCAAGCTCCGCGGTGCTGCCGTGGCGCGAGTAATAGACGACGAGGATCTCGGCCATCGTGCCTCCGCCGGGCTTCAGCCCTTCATCCGCTCGCGCAGGAAGGTAAGCGCGCCGTCGGCGGCGATTTCCTCGTTGGCGCCGCTGCGGCGATGACGGTATTCCAGCTTGCCATTGCCGAGACCGCGTTCGCCCACCACGAGGCAATGCGGGATGCCCAGCAGTTCGGCGTCGGTGAACTTCACGCCCGGCCGCGCGTCGCGGTCGTCGTAGAGCACGTCGATGCCGGCGGCGGTCAGTTCCGCGTACAGCGCATCCGCCGCGTTGCGCACGGTTTCCGAGCGCGCGTGGTTCATCGTGACGAGGAGCACGCGCCAGGGCGCAATCGGCTCCGGCCAGATGATGCCCTTGTCGTCATGGTTCTGTTCGATGGCGGCGGCCACGATGCGCGTGACGCCGATGCCGTAGCAGCCCATCAGCATGGTCAGCGGCTTGCCGGCGGCATCAAGGACCTCGGCCTTCAGGGCCTCGCTGTACTTGCGCCCAAGCTGGAAGATGTGGCCCACCTCGATGCCGCGGACGATGCGCAGCCGGCCCGTTCCCGAGGGACTCGGGTCGCCAGCGACGACGTTGCGCAGGTCGGCGCATTCCGGCTCCGGCAGGTCGCGGCTCCAGTTCACGCCCGTCAGGTGGGTGTCCTTCACGTTCGCGCCGCAGACGAAATCCGACAGGGCCAGCGCTGCGTGGTCGGCGATGATCCGGCACCTCAGGCCCACGGGGCCGATGTAGCCAGGTTCCACGCCGATTGCCGCCGCGACCTGCTCGGGGGAA
>JBEEKA010000282.1:0-18836 GCA_041168985.1 Pseudomonadota bacterium
TGTGCCTGCATCGGCTGCAGGCAGCGCTGGCAGATCACCGTCACGTCGGCAACCACCTGCACATCGGCCACGGGAAAGCCACGGTCGCGCGAAAAGCGCACGGTACCGCGAGCCATCCCAGAGGATTCGGCGAGTTCTGCCGTCAGGCGCGGTAAACGCGCCACGGCCACCTCGACCGACACTTCGGCCCCCTCGTCCGCCAGGATCGCAACGTCTCTGAGTTTCGACCCGTCGTCCGGCATGGGGCGCGTATCATAGGAACGCAAGTGCTTGTTTGCAACCGGAGTTGTACCTCGAGCCATGTCCCTGCCGCCCCTGCTCGTCCTTGCCTCGACCTCCCCCTACCGCCGGGAACTGCTCGGCAGACTCGGCCTGCCTTTCGAAACCTGCTCTCCGGGCGTCGATGAAACGCCGATCGAAGGCGAATCCCCGGCTGATCGCGCCCTGCGCCTCGCCGTCGCCAAGGCCAGGGCCGTGGCGACCGAACATCCCGGCGCCATCGTGATCGGCAGCGATCAGGTGGCGAGCATCGGCGAACAGGGCGCGGCGCAGATCCTGCGCAAACCCGGCACTGCCGGACGCTGCCTGGAGCAGTTGCTGACGCTCAGCGGTCAGGTTGCACGGTTCGACACCGCGGTTGCAGTGATCGGCCCCGGGCGACTGGCCACGCACATCGACGTGACCCGCGTCCGCTTCCGCCCATTTTCAGCCGCCGATGCGGGACGCTATATCGCGCATGAACCGGCGTTCGACTGCGCCGGCGGATTCAAGTGCGAAGGCCTGGGCGTCACCCTCATGGCGGCGCTGGAGACCTCGGACCCGACGGGCCTGATCGGCCTGCCCCTTATCTGGCTCGCGGGGGCGCTCCGCGCCGAGGGGCTCGCCCTGCCGTAACCCCGCGGGGCCGAACCTTGTTCGGAACGGTCGTCAGCCGATCTAAAACGCTGCGCAACTCGTCAGACAGGGGCGCGTTCACGGCGACCTCGACGCGGCGGTCCGGGTCCTCGTAACTGACCGCGTGCGCATGCAGGAAGAGTCGGCCCAGGCCGAACTCCTTCATCTGCGCGTTGAACTCCGGATCTCCGTACTTCGGGTCGCCCGCCACCGGGTGACCGGCGTACTGCGCATGCACGCGGATCTGGTGCGTGCGCCCCGTCAGCAGTTTCACCTCGAGAAGGGTCGCAAGGTTGCCGTAGAACTGCACGACCCGGAAATCGCTTGCCGCCGCCTTGCCATGCGGATCGACCTTGACCGTGCGTTCCCCGCCCACCCGGAGATCCGTGCGCAGCGGGGCGTCGATGCGCTTCGCCCCCAGTTCCCATTTGCCGCGGACGAGCACCAGGTACCGCTTGTCAAACGCGTCTTCGCGGAGAAGCGCATGCAGCGTCCGCAGCGTGGACCGCTTCCGGGCCACGAGCAGGCAGCCGCTGGTATCCCGGTCGAGGCGGTGGACGAGTTCCAGTGTTTCCTCCGGGCGCGAGGCACGCAGGATCTCGATCACCCCGAACCCGATGCCGCTTCCGCCGTGGACGGCGACGCCCGAGGGCTTGTCCAGCACGAGCAGGCGTTCATCCTCATGGATGATGGCCTTCTCGAGCTGGTCGATGAGTTTCTGAGGCACAGCCTTCTTTCGGGCTTCAGCCGCCTCCACGGCTTCCGGGGGCGCCTCCCGGTACGGGGGTATGCGCAGCAGGTCGCCCTCGGCGGTCCGGGCATCCCCCTTCACGCGCTTTCCGTTCAGGCGAACCTCGCCCTTGCGCAGCATGCGGAACACGAGGCTCCGCGGCACGGTGGGCAACAGGCGCGTCAGGACTTTATCGAGACGCTGGCCGGCGTCCTCAGCCCCAAGGGCAATCTGCTGCACCGCAGTGCGAGGTCCCTGGGCCGCGCCGTCAGGCAAGCCATCTTCGACATTCGTCATGTAAGGCCTTGTTTTGGAAGAATCTGCAACTATAATCGGGGAGTCGCCAAGGCTTTGAAGTCCGGCGACATACCGCGGCAAGTGCCGCATGTTAGTTGGTCCCGGTAGTCGGGACCATCGTCGATGGCCGATCAGGTCGCAATGCCTCGCTAGCGGGGCGCGCCGCTCGGACAGCAGAAGACCAAGAAAGGTTGCTGGCGCGCCGACTTCCGCCAAGTCGTCGCGATCGCTCCACGAAGCAAGTGCTGGAACTCCTCACCACGCTCGTCCATGTCTTGACCGTCCTCCTGACGGCGCTCTGCTGCCCGCCACGGCTTTTTGCGGCGCGCGTTCCCTCGCACGCCCTCCCCTCGTCGGCCCCTCAACCCAATTTGAGCGGGATAAATGAAAAGAATGCTCGTCAACGCGACCCAGCAGGAAGAGCTGCGCGTCGCACTGGTCGATGGCCAGAAGCTCTACGATCTCAGCATCGAACTGCCCTCGCGGGAACAGAAGAAGGCCAATATCTACAAAGCGCGCATCGCGCGCATTGAGCCTTCGCTCGAGGCTGCTTTCGTTGATTACGGCGCCCAGCGCCATGGTTTCCTGCCGCTGAAGGAAATCTCCAAGGACTATTTCCGCACCGGCGCGCAGCCGGGCCGCCCGATCCGCGAGCTGCTGTCCGAGGGACAGGAGATAGTGGTGCAGGTCGAAAAGGAAGAGCGGGGCAACAAGGGCGCCGCCCTCACCACTTACCTGAGCCTCGCGGGCCGGTTCCTGGTGCTGATGCCGAACAACCCCCGGGCCGGTGGCGTGTCTCGCCGGATCGAGGGCGAAGACCGCGACCAGATGCGCGAAACGATGGCGCAGCTGAACATCCCCGACGGGATGGGCGCGATCATCCGAACCGCGGGCGTGGGCCGCAGCGTCGAGGAACTGCAGTGGGACCTCGACAACCTGCGCACCCAGTGGGATGCGATCTACAACGCCGTCACTTCGCGGCCGGCCCCTTTCCTGCTGTACCAGGAAAGTGATGCCGTCACGCGTGCGATGCGCGACTACCTCACCGATGACATCGGCGAGATCCTGGTGGACGACGCCGGCGCCTTCCAGAAGGCGCAGGAGTACATGCAGCGTTTCATGCCGCCGGAAGCCCTCCGCCAGCTGAAGCTCTACAGCGAGGACGTGCCCCTCTTCACGCGCTTCCAGATCGAGAACCAGATCGAATCCGCCTACGCGCACACCGTGCAGTTGCCGTCGGGCGGTGCGCTGGTCATCGACTACACCGAAGCCCTGGTCTCCATCGACATCAACTCCGCCCGCGCCACGCGCGGCTCGGACATCGAGACGACGGCGACCAACACCAACCTGGAGGCGGCCGACGAGATCGCCCGCCAGCTCCGTATCCGTGACATCGGTGGCCTCATCGTCATCGATTTCATCGACATGGAAGAGAGCAAGAACCAGCGCGCGGTCGAAGAGCGCCTGCGGGAAGCCATGAAGATGGACCGTGCGCGGATCCAGATCGGGCGCCTGTCGCGCTTCGGTCTGCTGGAAATGTCGCGCCAGCGCCTGCGTCCTTCGCTCGGTGAATCGAGCCACCTCTCCTGCCCGCGCTGCAGCGGCATCGGCAGCATCCGCAGCGTCGAATCCATGGCGCTGTCGATCCTGCGTCTCGTCAGCGAGGACGCCCGCAAGGACCGCACCTCGAAGCTGATCGTGCAGGTGCCGGTCTCCGTCGCGACCTACCTCATGAACGAGAAGCGCGCCGCGCTGCGCGCCATCGAGGAACGCAGCGGTATCGACGTGCTGGTCGTGCCGAACCCGGACATCGAGACCCCGGAATATTCGATCCGCCGCGTGCGGGACGACGAAGCCGGCCTCGCCGAAAATGCGCAGGCCAGCTACAAGATGCCGACGCCGCCGGAGCAGCCGGACATCGCACTGCAGACGAAGAAGCCGGCCGCACCAACGGCGGCCGTCGCAGCGATCATGCCGACGACGCCTGCCCCGCTGCCGCCCGAGCCGAAGCCGGCGCCGGTGCGCACGGCCCGCGAGACGCGGCACACCGCGGCATCGACGGAAGGCGGTTCGCTGTGGAGCCGGATCAAGCGCTTCATCACCGGCGATGCGCCGGCGAACGAGGACTCGGCCACCGAAACGCCCCGCAAGGAAGGCGGCCAGCGTGGCGAACGCGGTGGCCCGCGTCGCGACGGACGCGGCGGTGAACGGGGTGAACGGGGTGATCGCGGTGGACGTGGTGGCCGCGGTGGACGTGGCGGACGCGGTGGCGGACGCGGTGGCGAACGCGGTGATCGCGAGGACCGCGCCGAGCGCGGCGAGCGCGGCGAGCGCGGCGAGCGCAAGGAGCGTACCGAACGCGGTGAATCCACCGAGGCCGCTTCGGCCGGGGAGACGCGCCAGCGCGAAGGACATCGGGAAGGTGGCCGTGGCGAAGGCGTTCGTCGGGGACGCGGCGGACGAGGTGGCGAAGGCCGCGAGAATCGCGAGGGCGGTGAGGCCCGCGAACCGCGCGAGGCCCGGGAGCCGCGCGAACCGCGTGCGCCACGCCAGGACGCGGCGGCGGCTCCGGCACCGACTCCAGTACCTGCTGCCGAGGATGCCGAACTGCGGACCGCTGGCGCCGAGGGCGAGGCCCGCGAGCCGCGTGCCGACGGCGAACAGCGACGCTCGCGTCGTGGTGGCCGTCGTCGCCGTCGTGGCGGTGCCGGTCGCGGTGGCGATGTCACCGAGTCGTCGGGCAATGACGCAACCGGTGCCGAGGAGTCACAGTTCGAAGCACCGAGCGCATCCGAGGGCGAAGTGAGTTTCCCCGCGCCGCGCGCACCCGAACAGGCCAGCCTGTCCTGGACGTCGCCCGCGCCGGTGGTCGAGGCCGTCACGGCATCCGTCGTGGAAACGGCGGCCGAGGCCGCACCGGTCCTCGAGTCCGTCGCGGAAGTGGCTGCACCGGCCGTCGCCGAGGCAGCGGAAGCCACGGCGGCACTGGTCGAACCGCCGGCCGCGGAAGTGATCGTCGAGGCGCCGCGCATTGAAGAAGCTGTGGCACCGGTCGAGGCCACGCCGGCGCTCGTCGAGCCGACGGTCCAGGCTGCCGAGGAAGCCCCACTGGCAGAGGGCGAGGCGCAGGACCCCACTCACCGATCGGCGCCGACGGGCCCCTGACGCTGCGCTCACTCCGACGACGGGAGTGACACACGGGCGATCGCGAAAGCGGTCGCCCGTTTTGCTTTCAGCGCTTCAGTGCCGCCAGCAATCCACGACTGGCTGCTTCCGCCAGATCCAGCACCTGTTCGAATCCTTCCGGCCCGCCGTAGTACGGGTCCGGCACTTCCTCGAGCCCCAGTTCAGGCGCAAAGGAGAGGAACAGGCGCACGCGGTCCCGCCCGGAGGCAGGAGACAGGTCGAGCAGCGTCTCGTAATTGGCCCTGTCCATCGCCAGCAACAGGTCGAAGCGCTCGAAGTCGCGTTTCTCCACCTGCCGCCCGCGCAATGACGCCAGGTCATAGCCGCGCGCGGCGCCCGCGCGCTGGCTGCGCCGGTCCGGCGGATCCCCGACGTGGTAATCGGCCGTGCCGGCGGAGTCGATCTCGAGCAGCAGTTCCGGCGCTTCTCGTGCGGCCAGGACCCTCAGCACTGCTTCGGCGGTCGGCGAACGGCAGATGTTGCCGAGGCAGACCATCAGGACGCGGAATGGCGCGGCGTCGTTCCCGCCGCCCCGCAGCGGCCCGTCAGACATCAGTCCGTCCATCCAGCGTCAGCAGCGAACCATACAGATCGGGACGCCGGTCGCGGAACACGAACCAGTTGTCGCGCAGCTCCGCGATCGCCGCGAGATCGAACTGCGCCAGCAGGATGGCATCTTCATCCTCGCCGGCTTCGGCGAGCTTCGCACCCAGCGGATCCGCGATGAACGACGCCCCATAGAAGCGGATGTAAAGGCCTTCCGGATCCTGCAGCGAGCGTTCAACGCCATGCCGGTTCGAGGCGATGAGCGGAACGAGATTCGCTGCGGCATGGCCCTGCTGCGTGCGCTGCCAGTGTTCGCGCGAATTGACCGGCAGGGCCGGCGGCGGCTCGGTGCCGATGGCCGTCGGATACAGCAGCAGTTCCGCGCCCTGCAGCACCATGGCGCGTGCGCATTCCGGGAACCACTGGTCCCAGCAGATCCCCACGCCAATGCGCCCGAACGCCGTATTCCAGACCCTGAAGCCCGTATCGCCGGGACTGAAGTAGGTCTTTTCCTGATAGCCCGGGCCGTTGGGGATATGTGCCTTGCGGTACAGGCCCAGCACGCTGCCGTCCGCATCGATCATCGCCACGGTATTGAAATACGCATTGCCGGCGCGTTCGAAGAAACTCACCGGCAGCACGACGCCCAGTTCGCGCGCAACGCGCGAGAAATGCGCCACGGCACGATTGCCATCGACCGGCGTCGCGAGTCGCAGGTGCCGCGAATCCTGCTCGATGCAGAAGTATGGCGTCTCGAAAAGCTCAGGCAGAAGGATGACCTGCGCACCGCGTGCCGCGGCCTCCCTCACGACGGTGTCGGCGCGGACCAGATTGGCGTCCAGGTCCCAGCTGCAGGCGAACTGCGTCGCCGCGACGGTGACCGGCCGCGCCACGCGCGCAAGGTGGCCGGGAGGCTTCACGCCTGCCCGCCCCTGCCTGCCATGACCTGCTCGGTGATGCGCAGTGCCGTTTCAAGCGCGCGCAAGCCATCTTCCCCGCTGACCACCGGCGCCCTGCCGCTGCGGATGCAGTCGAGGAAGGACTCGATCTCGGCCTTCAGGGCATCGCCCTGCTCGAGGTTCTGCTCCTCGATGTTCACCGGCAGCAGCCCGGGCGCTTCGCCGGGGGCCTTCTTGCGGATGACCGTGAGGATCTTCTGCTGCAGGTCCATCGACAGGTAGGCGTCATCCTCGAACACGCGCAGCTTGCGCTCCGTCTTGAGGCTGACCCGGCTTGCGGTCGTGTTGGCCACGCAGCCGTTCTCGAAGCGGATCCGTGCATTGGCGATGTCGATCTGCTCTGAAAACACCGGCGTACCGATGGCATCGATGGACACGATGGGCGACCGCACGATGCTCTGCACGATGTCGATGTCGTGGATCATGAGGTCGAGCACAACGTTGACGTCCGTACCCCGTTCCTTGAACGGCGCCAGGCGCTGGCATTCCAGGAAGCGCGGCGACCTGAGATACGGTTCCGCCGCCAGGATCGCCGCATTGAAACGTTCAAGGTGGCCGACCTGGAGCACGCGGCCGGCGGCCTTCGCGATGTCGATGAGCTCGCGGGCCTGTTCCACCGTTTCGGTCATCGGCTTTTCGACGAGGACGTGCGCGCCGGCCCGAAGGAAGTCCGCTGCGATCGAAAAATGGGCCGGCGTCTGGGTGACGATACTGACGGCATCGACCTTGCCCAGCAGTTCCCTGTGGTCGGCATGCGCCGGCACGCCGAGCTCCCGCCCGACGGTTTCGCGCGAGGTTTCGAACGTGTCGACCACGCCTGCGAGTTCGCTGCCCTCCAGGGCGGCGTACTTCTGCGCGTGGAAGCGCCCCAGGTAACCCACGCCGATGACGGCGGTTCTGATTTTGTCCATGGTGGCGGTATTATGCCTGCGTGTCCAAAGTGATCTCCAAGACGAAGCAGGCCTACCGGCGCCAGTCCGGCGCAGGGCGCGAAATTGCGAACCTGCTGCTCGCGCTCGCGTTCGGCCTGGTACTGCTGCCGCCGCTCATCTGGATCGGGGGCCGCATCGTGCTCGGAGAGTACAACCGCGATCCGCTGAATCCGGAACCGGGCGGCCCCTTTGCCCTGTGGGCCGATTACCTGGGTGCCCTTGCGCATGGCAATCCCGGTTACTGGCTGGCCCTGTGCGGGGCGTATCTGGTGTACCTGTCCGTCCGACTGAGCCGCCATTTCCTCAAGGTCTGACCGCGCCCGGAGAATGCCGTGAAGAAGCCACTGAAGCCTTCACAACCTGCCAGGGATGACCAGATCCGGCATGAGCTGGAAATGCAGAGGCAGGAA
Source organism: Pseudomonadota bacterium (assembly GCA_041168985.1). GTDB lineage: Bacteria > Pseudomonadota > Gammaproteobacteria > Steroidobacterales > Steroidobacteraceae > ZC4RG30. The sequence goes on from JBEEKA010000282.1 coordinate 7,955, forward strand.
ACCCTGTCCCGCCTCGAGCGCGCGCTGAAGGAGGCGACCCCTGGCAGACCCCCGAAGCGCAAGCCGGGCGATCCGCTCGACAATGGCGACCCCTACAACTCCGCGGGACCGACGCCGGACGCCTGGAGCCACGGGCCCAAGCGCTGAACCGATCAGCAGGGCCGCCGCGGCTCAGGTCGGCCAGTAATGCCAGACCATGCCGGCCAGGACCCCGACCAGCGCAATCTGTGCGCGACGCCGCCAAGGCCTGGCTTTCAACTCGCCGATGAATGCCGACGAAGCGGCTATCGACAGCCCCAGCGCCCAGGTCAGGGCGACGAACAGGGGCTGCCGCTCACCCTGCAGCCGTTCGCTGAACTCGGGTAACAACAGGAAGACGGCCGTCGTCATCGCCAGCCCCGCCAGCAGCGACACGGCTGATCCGGTAGCGATTCCGAGGAATATGGCAAGCGGTCGCAACCTGGGTTCTCCCGTGGGGACAAAGCGGTGGACGGGCGAATGCGCCCCGGCGACACTGTAACGCATCACCCTTCCCGGGGTTTCCGGACCGACATGCAAAAGTACCGTCAGCCCCTGAGCTGGGTCGCGCTCGCCGCGCTCGGCCTGCTTGTTCTCGTTGGCAGTGGATCGAACGGCGCACCAGCCGCAACCAGCGGACTGCCATCCGGCGCCGTCGCGCCCTTCGAGCGCCAGCGGCTGGTCGCCCGCCGCGTCGGCGCGATCCTCGAGGAAGCGCACTACCGGCGCGCGCAGATCGATGACCGCCTGTCCGAGCAGGTCTTCAACCGCTACCTCGATTCGCTCGATGGGCAGCGCAGCTATCTCACCGCAGCCGACGTCGCCGAATTCTCGACGTATCGCCTGCGATTCGACGACATGATCCACACGGGCGAAATCGAGCCGGCATTTGCGATCTTCGCGCGCTTCCAGCAGCGCAACCGCGAACGCATCCATTTCGCGCTGGAACAGCTGAAGTCCGAGCCGGACTGGACGCTGCAGGAACGCTTCGAATTCGACCGCTCCAAGCTGGCCTGGGCCGCCTCGTCGCAGGAACTGGACGACCTCTGGCGCAAGCGCGTGAAGAGCGACGCCCTGTCGCTGCTCCTGGCCGGCAAGTCGTGGAAGGATGCCACCGAGGTCCTGCAGAAGCGTTACGAACGCGTGCTGAAGCGTGCCGACCAGGTCACGCCGGAAGACGTGTTCGAGAACCTGATGAATGCCTATGCGCGGACCTATGACCCGCACTCGAGCTACTTCGGTTCGCGGAACTCGGAGGAATACCGCATCCAGATGAGCCTGAGCTACGAGGGCATCGGCGCGACGCTCCAGTCGGCGGATGACCAGGTCAGCATCGTTAACATCATTCCGGGCGGCCCTGCGGCCGTGGCCGGCACGGTCGGCATCAACGACAGGATCATGGCCATTGGCCAGGGCAAGGACGGTCCCTTCCAGGACGTCATCGGCTGGCGGATCGACGACGTCGTCCAGCTCATCCGGGGCAAGGGCGGCACCAAGGTCCGCCTGCAGATCCTGCCGGCCGGTGCTGCACCCGGCACGCCGGAAAAGGTGGTCGAACTGACCCGCGGCAAGGTCACGCTGGAAAACCAGGCTGCCAAGAAGGAGCGGCGCATCGTCCAGCGCGGCGACCGCACGCTCAACATCGGCGTCGTCAGCGTCCCCGGCTTCTATCAGGACGTGCAGGCCCAGAGCCAGGGAGACGCCAACTTCCGCAGCACCACGCGCGACGTGAAGCGGCTGCTCGATGAGCTCGCGCAGGAAGGCGGCATCGACGGCCTCGTGCTCGACCTGCGGGGCGACGGCGGTGGCTTCCTGCCCGAGGCAACGGCCCTCACGGGCCTCTTCATCGACAAGGGACCCGTGGTGCAGCTCAAGGACACGGTGGGGCGCATCGAAGTCCTCGACGATCCGGCGGCCGGCACGACCTACGATGGGCCTCTCATCGTGCTGGTCGATCGTTTCAGCGCCTCGGCATCGGAAATCTTTGCCGGCGCCATCCAGGACTATCGCCGCGGACTGGTCGTCGGCCAGCGCACCTTCGGCAAGGGCACCGTGCAGAACCTGATCCCGCTCGACCGCTGGTCGCAGCGTCCCGTGGACGGCCAGCTCACGGTGACCATCGGCAAGTTCTACCGCGTCACCGGCGAAAGTACCCAGCACCGCGGCGTCGAACCGGACATCGCCCTGCCGTCGGCCATCAGCCTGGACGACGTGGGCGAAAGCTCGCTGGAAGCTGCCCTGCCCTGGGACCGGATCCCCGGCGTGCCCTACCAGGCCTGGCGCCAGCCACAGGCCATGCCTGCGGTCGCACAGTTGGCGAAGGACGAGGCGGCGCGCGGCCAGGGCGATGCGGATTACCGCTGGCTTGTCTCGGATATCGGCGCGATCGAGGCGCTGCGCAAGCAGAAGTCCCTGTCGCTGAATCTCGTGGAGCGGCGAACCGAACGCACGAAGCAGGATGCCGACCGCCTCGCCCGCGAGAACGCACGTCGCGTCGCGCTCGGCAAACCCGCCCTGAAGGCGATCACGGATACAGAGGACGACGAAGGCGATTCAAAGCCCGCGTCGGCAAAGACCGAGAAGGGCCCTGACATCCTGCTCGACCAGGCTTCGCAGATCATGGCCGACATCGTGCTGGCGACGGCGCCGGCCAGGCCGTCGACCGTCGCCGCGATGCCGACCGATCAGGACAAGAGCAGGTCGCGAAGTCCCCAGTAATCCTCGCGCAGCGCGTTCGAGGAAACCGAGTCCTGGGCCGGGACCACGTCTTCGGCAAAGGCGTAACTGGCCTGGGACTGCAGCAATTCGGCACGATGCCGAAGTTCCACCGCCACCGCTGCGGTCGTGGGCAATGCCGCCTGTGCCCGGGCGATATCCGCGATGTAGCTCTCGCAGGCCGCGGAGTCACCATAGTTCGTGGCCGGTTCGCGTCGCCGGGCCGCCTGGGCCACCAGTGGCATCAGGTTCGAACGCTGCAGCGGCATCGACAGGATTTCCGCATAGACGATCGCCGCGAGGTTGATCGTGCGTCGTGCGGCCAGGGAAAGGCCCGGGAAGTCCGGAGCCGCCTCGTCAATGATCCGGTCGAGGTCCTCGCGCGCAAGATCCAGCGCACGGGTACAGGCTTTGAGTTCCCTCTCCTGCTCTTCGATCCGGGCATCGAGGTTCCGCCGCTGGAAAACCTGCCACCAGGCCGATGCCTGGTCCCGGCCCTGCTGCAAACCCTGCAGGCTTTCCCTGGCAGCAGCGGCCGCCTGCTGTGCAGACTGGAAAGCCGATTCCGCCGATCGGCGCAGCTCGAGCTGCTGTCCGATGTGTTCGGACAGGAAGCTGCGACGCTCGCGCTCTACCTGTTGCAGGGAAAGCTCCTGCACGAGGGCTGCGACGGCACTGCTGCCCGCCCTCCAGAGCGCCTTGAGCTGGAAGAAGACCAGCGCCTGGCGGCCGGTGGCCGGATTTCCCAGCAGCGCCTCCAGCCGGTCAAGTTGGCTCTGCACGTGCGCCGTAGCGCCCTGCTGCTGGGTGAGGCTGTCCTTTAGCCGCAGGATCTCGTCCTGGAGATCCGACCGTTCCTTCTTGAGCGCCGCCCGGTTCTGGAACAACTGCAGGACGCGATCGTCCTGCTCCAGTGAGGGAGGTCGCCGCGACAGAAACGGGGACAGCAGCCGGCGGAACGGGGATTCGCGCATGGTTGGTGTCAGGTTGGGTCGATCAGGTAAAACGATGCCCGCGCTCGAGGCAATACTCGAGCCACTTGTTGAGCATGATGTTCATGGCCCAGCGCAGGTCCAGGGTCCGCACCAGACCCTGCCGCATCTCCAGCAATGCAGGATGGCGCAACTGGGGCGACCAGCCTCTCGCCTCGGCGACGCGGGCATCCGAATAGATCCGGATCTCCATGTCCGGAAATCGGAGCATTCCCGGAACCCCTCCCGCAGCGGTGTCGTCCGGCAACAGGTAAGTGAGATTCATGCCCGTCGTGTAGGGCGTCTGTTCCGTGATCGTCAGCAACAGGTCGCAGTCATCCGCGACGCGCGAGACACGTTCGCCGACGAGCCGCGAGGTATCGCCACAAAGTCCCTTGAGCCGCAGGAAATTGCTTTCGTACAGCGACATCAGCGCCAGGAAGCTGCGGGGCTTCGAGCGCCAGGAAACGGGCACAAGTGCATCAGTCTGCATTGGACCGACTATAGCATGCGGTCCCGGAACGTCCCGTTCAGGCCGGCGGCGCGCAGGACGGGGACATCAGATGCTCGCGGTAGAAGCGCAGCTCGCCGATCGAATCATGGATATCCGCGAGGGCGAGGTGCGTGCTTGCCTTGGTGAATTTCGAGGCGACCTGTGGTGCCCAGCGTCGTGCCAGTTCCTTCAGCGTACTGACATCCAGGTTGCGGTAATGGAAGTAGCGCTCCAGCTGCGGCATATGGCGTGCCAGGAAACGGCGATCCTGGCAGATGCTGTTGCCGCAGATCGGCGACACCCCCGTCGGCACCCACTGCTCGAGGAACGACAGCGTCCGGGCTTCCGCCGTGGCCGTGTCGACCTCGCTCTCGCGCACCCGCACCGTCAGGCCGGAACCGCCGTGCTGCCGCGTGTTCCACTCATCCATCCGCGCCAGCGTGGCATCGTCATGATGGATCGCAATGACCGGCCCCTCGGCCAGGACCTGCAGCTGGACATCCGTGACAACGGTGGCGATCTCGATGATCACGTCGTTTTCCGGGCTTAGCCCGGTCATCTCCAAGTCTATCCAGATCAGGTTGTCGCGACTCTGCATGACGGCTCCTTCCTGCACTGTGGCATTCTAACGCGCCCATGACATCCACCGGACACTTCGACGCCGACGTCATCAGTGCCTTTGGCCGACACCTGCTGGCGCGGGATGCGGAAGGCAAGGTCTGGCGTGCGCGACCCTTTGGTCGCCAGCTGCAGTTCGTCTGCGGCGATCGCGTCCGGTGCGAATTCGACGCGCATGGCGACGTGCTGGCGATGGAGGTCCTGCCCCGGCGCAGCGCCCTCCTGCGCAGCAACCTTCGCGGGCAGAGCGAGCCGATCGTCGCGAACCTCGACATGCTGGCCATCGTCTTCGCGCCGGTTCCCCGCCCGGACCTGTTCATGGTGGACCGCTACCTGAGCGCAGCGGCATCCGCCGGGCTCGGCGCGGTGCTGGTCATGAACAAGCAGGACCTCGTGCTGGACCCCGAAACCGAGGAAGGCCTCGCCGGCCTCGGCGACCTGGGTTACGCGGTGCACCGCGTGGGGGCCCGCGCCGGCGAAGGACTCGGGGACCTGGCAAGGGCCCTTTCCGGGCACACGAGCGTCCTGGTCGGCCAGTCCGGCGTGGGCAAGTCCTCACTGATCCGCCGCCTCGCGGTCGATGGTGAGGATGCCGCGACGGGGGAACTGATGCGCGAATCGGAAGGTCGGCACACAACCACTGCTTCACGCCGGTATGACTGCATTGGCGGCGGGTGCATCATCGATTCGCCCGGTGTCCGGGACTACGCGCCCTCCATAGACCAGCTCGAGCCCGTGACACTGGGTTTCGTGGAAGTGCAGCGACTGGCACCCGGCTGCCGGTTCATGGACTGCCGCCACATGAATGAACCGCAGTGCGCGGTCATCGGCCATGTGGGGAACGGGATCAGCGAACGTCGCTACGAAAGTTATCGACGCCTTCGTCGCCTGGTGGAGCAGCTGCAGGCCGAACGCGGCCCGCGTGCCAAAGGCCGCCGCTAGAGCAGGTTCTGTCGTCCCTGGAACGCGTGCGCCAGCGTTCCCCCATCGACGTATTCCAGCTCGCCGCCGATCGGCACGCCGTGCGCGATGCGGGTCGCCCGCACGCCATGCCTGTGCGCGAGTCCGGACAGGACATGGGCCGTGGCCTCGCCTTCCACCGTGGGGTTCGTCGCAAGGATGACCTCGCGAACCGCGCCGCCAGCCAGCAGTTTCTCGAAGTCACCGAGCCCCAGCTGTTCGGGTCCGATGCCGTCGAGGGGCGACAGATGCCCCATCAGCACGAAATACCGGCCCCTGTAACTCGCGGACGACTCGACGGCCACCACGTCGGAGGGCGTTTCAACGACGCACAGTTGCGAATCGTCGCGGCGCGTGTCCGCACACAAGGGGCACAACTCGCCCTCGGTCAGCATGCGGCAACGGCGGCACCTGCCGATCGAACCCAGCGCGTTGTTCAGTGCGCCGGCCAGTTCCTTCGCCCCCTCGCGCCCATCCTGCAGGAGCCGGAATGCCATGCGCTGCGCGGTCTTCGGCCCCACGCCCGGCAAGGCATGCAGGGCGTCGATGAGCCGGGCAAGGGCCGGGGAATACTTCACGCGTCGCCCGTCAGAACGGGAGCTTCATTCCGGGCGGCAACTGGAGTCCGGCCATTGCACCGGACATCTTCTGCTGGACCAGCGCATCGATACGCTGGGTCGCGTCGTTGATCGCCGCGGCGATCAGGTCTTCGAGAACCTCGCGGTCCTCGGACATCATGGCCTGTTCGATCTGCACGCGGGAAACGCCGTGCTTGCCATTCATCGTGACCTTGACCATGCCTCCGCCGGACTCACCCGTCGCGAACAGCTGCGCGACTTCGGCCTGCGCCTTCTGCATGTTCTCCTGCATGGCCTGCGCCTGCTTCAGCAGGTTTCCGATCTTCACGTTACTTCTCCCCCGATGTGGCGACCCCACCGTCCCCGTTCTCGAGCCGGATGGAGTCCGTATGCAGCGTGGCGCCGAAGCGCTCCTTCATCGCCCGAACGGCAGGATCCGTCTCCAGCGACGACCGCGCCGCGACCAGCCGCTCGTCGGCCTCCCGCGCCCGCGCGCTGGCTGGTGTTTCCGCCTGCACGGCGGCCTGCCCCGTCGCCACGTCGATCTCGACGCGCAGCGTCGTTCCGAAGTGGCGCGAAAGTGCCTGGGCGAGTTTCTCTTCCTGCGACCGCGACCGGATGGCCTGATGGCGCGGATCCAGCGCAAATCGCAGCAGGCTTCCCTGGCGCGCAACCAGCGCGCAGTTCGACGCCAGCTGCCGCGCGAGCCCCGCCAGTTCCAGCTTCTGCGACAGTCCCGGCCAGTTGGCAGGCGTCAGCGAATCGAGCGAGGCCGAAGCAACGGGCGCGGCAACCGCAGCCGACGGGGCGGCGGGGGCTGCGACAGCGGGTGTCGCCGCAGGCGAGCGGACCGACACGGTCGCCGCAGCGGGTGGCGTCGGCACGGCGCCCGCCTCCTGCGGCCGGAAGGCCAGCATGCGCACGAGAGTCATGATGAAGCCCATCCGCGGGTCGGCCGACAGGGACAGGTCCCTGCGCCCCAGCAAGGCGATCTGGTAGTACAGCTGCAGGTCTTCCGGGGCAATGCGCGCTTTAAGCGACTGCAGCAGGACCGGATCGTGGCCTTCCTCGCCGGCATCGGCTTCCGGCACGACCTGCAGCACCGCCAGCTGGGTAAACAGCCCGGCAAGTTCCTCCAGCAGCTGGGCATAGTCCGGCGCCCACTGCTCCAGTTCGCGGGCACGGCGCACGAGCCCGGCGGCATCCCGGGCTGCAAGCAGCTCGGCCAGTTCGACGACATGGCCGCGGTTCACCGTGCCAAGCATCGCCGCGGCATCGGCCTCGTTCGCAGACCCGCCGCCAAAGGCAAGAAGCTGGTCCATGAGCGACAGCGCATCGCGCAGGCTGCCATCGGCCGCCGTTGCCACCAGACGCAGGGCCGCAGGCTCCGAGGCGATCCCCTCCGCCTGCAGGATATGCGCGAGGCGGGCCACGATCAGTGACGCGGAGAGTCGCTTGAGATTGAACTGCAGGCATCGCGACAGCACGGTTACCGGGAGCTTCTGCGGGTCCGTCGTCGCAAGCAGGAACTTCACATGGGGAGGCGGCTCTTCGAGCGTCTTCAGCAGCGCATTGAAGGAATGCGTCGAAAGCATGTGCACTTCGTCGATGAGGTACACCTTGTATCGACCGCGGGTCGGCGCGTACTGCACGTTCTCGAGCAGCTCGCGCGTGTCATCGACCTTGGTGCGCGAGGCGGCGTCCACTTCGATGAGGTCGAGGAATCGGCCAGAGTCGATTTCCATGCAGGCGGAGCAGGTCCCGCAGGGTGTCGCCGTAATGCCGTTCTCGCAGTTCAGGCACTTGGCGAAGATGCGCGCGACGGTCGTCTTGCCGACGCCGCGCGTACCGGTGAACAGGAAAGCGTGGTGCACGCGCCCGGAATCCAGGGCGTTTGAAAGCGCCTTGAGCACATGCTCCTGGCCCGACATCTCGCCAAAGGCCTTGGGACGCCATTTGCGGGCCAGTGCGGTGTAGGTCATCGGGAGGCGGACTCCGCGTGGCGGCGTTCGAGGGAGGCGACCCGCGCCGGCCGAACTCCGGCGCCCGACATCGCCGTTACCGTTGCTCCCTTCCGGGCCTGGCGGGGTTCACGGTTTGTCGTCGCGGAGGAACCGACGCGGGCCACCATGGAAACTGGCGGAGAGGGTGGGATTCGAACCCACGTATACCCTTGCGGGCATAACTGGAATTCCAGTCCAGCGCCTTCGACCACTCGGCCACCTCTCCGACGGAAACCCTAGCAGGGCGTCCGGGCGCGGAAGTGTATCAGAGCTGCATCACGGAGTGGCCGTCGATGTAGCGTCCTTTGCGGCCTGCCTGGCCTTCGCGCGGGCGGCCTTGCGGGCGGCCTTTTCCTCGGCACGCTTGCGCTTCTCTTCCACCCTCTTCCGTTTCGCCTCGGCTTCCTGCGCCTTGAACTGGGCCTTTTCGCGTGCGATCCGCTCCTTGCGCTGCTGCTTGTTGAGTACCGGCGGCAACAGGCGGACGTTATTCGCGAACTGCGGGGGCTCCTCGATGCAGGGCGAGACCAGGTCACGGGTCGCACCGGCGTCGCGCTGATCGGGGATGCGCAGGGCGCTGCGTGAATTCAGCGGATCGAGTCCGGCCGGCACGCGCAGGGTCGGGTTGTTGACCGCGTCTTCATAGCCCTGCGGCTTGTTGCAGTCCCGGATCCTGGCGCTCTCGGCGCTGGCGCCCTTGCGCCACGGGAGATGTGAACAGCCGGATAGCAGGACCAGGCCGAGTCCTACGCAGGCCGCGCGGGTAAAGGTGCTGACGCGGAAGGCTCGCATGGGGGATCCGGTACCTCGGAAATTCAGGCAGTCGCAGGAAGCGTGATGTCCGCCTGGCGGAGCGCGGCTTCCACGATCGGATGATACGCGGTCGACAGCTCGGTGAGTGGCAGGCGCAGGGCGCCCTGCATCAGCCCCATGCGGGCCAGCGCCCACTTCACCGGTATGGGATTGGCTTCGACGAAGAGCTTTTCGTGCAACCCGGCAAGCTTCGCGTCGATCCGGGCGGCTTCGGCCACTTCACCGCGTCCGGCCGCGCGGATCATGTCGCTCATCAGGCGGGGTGCGACGTTGGCCGTCACAGAGATGACGCCGCAGCAGCCGACCTGCATCGCTTCGCGCACGGTGGCATCGTCGCCGGACAGGATCTCGAACTGCGGCGGACAGGCTGCGCGCAATGCACGAATACGGTCCAGCGAAGCCACGGCTTCCTTGATCGCAAGGATCCGGGGCAGCACCGCCAGGCGCGCGACCGTTTCGGGCTGCATGTCGCAGGCCGTACGAGACGGGACGTTGTAAAGGATCACCGGCACGGTGCTGGCCGCCGCCGCCGCCTCGTAATGGCGGAACAGGCCTTCCTGCGTCGGGCGGTTATAGGCCGGGGTCACCAGCAGGACGCCATCCACGCCCAGCGCCGACATCTCCCGCACCTTCGCGACGGTCGCCGAGGTACTGTTCGATCCTGCGCCCGCGATGATCTTGACGCGCCCCGCGGCACGCTGCTGCGCGCGCTGGACCAGCTCCCGCAGTTCGTCATCCAGAATGGTCGGGGACTCGCCCGTGGTGCCGCCCACGACGACGCCATCGGTCCCGTTCTCGACGTGGAAGTCGATAAGTCGCGACCAGGCGTCCCAATCGATCTCGCCCCCCGGTCGCATCGGGGTGACGATCGCCACGTGGGTGCCTGAAAAGCCGGCAGCAAGCATTCGAGATCCTCGGGTCCTTGAAAAAGGCCTGCGCAAAGGTGGCGGATGTTACGGGCCGCGTGATATCCGGGGCAAGCACCGGTAAACTTGTCGCCCAACTACGCTCCCGCAGGCTGCATGAACCTCTATCTGGCTGTTTCCGCCATCGGACCTGATCGTACCGGCCTGGTCCACGAATTCACGCGGACGATCGCCGACTGCGGCGGCAGCATTTCCGAAAGCCGGATGCTTGCCCTCGGGGCGGATTTCGGCCTTCAGCTGCTGGTAACCGGCAACTGGCACGCCGTCGCCAAGCTCGAGGCCGAACTGGCGCGGCTGGGAGAAGCGAACGGACTCGTTGTGCAGTTGCGTCGCACCGAGCCCCGCCCCCGGCGCGAGGACCACGTCCCCTACTCCATCGACGTCGTCTGCGTCGACCAGCCGGGCGTGGTGTCGGGCCTGGCCGGTTTCTTCGCCAGCCGCTCCATCGACGTCGGCGAAGTCGCCACCCGCAGCTACATCGCGTCCCAGACGGGCGCCGCCATGTCGTCGGTCCAGATGTCGATCAGCGTTCCCAGCCGGATCCACGTCTCGCAGTTGCGGGAGGACTTCATGGACTACTGCGATTCCCTGAACCTCGACGCCATCCTCGAACCCGTCAAGAACTGAAACCCCGGGGGGTCCGCGCATGGCTCAGATCGCCGTTGGCAAGCCGCTACCCGCTTTCTCGCTGCCCTCCACGGATGGGGCCGACTTCACTCCCGCCGGCGCGAAGGGAGAGGTCCTCGTCCTGTATTTCTACCCGAAGGACGCGACCCCCGGCTGCACG
>JBEEKA010000283.1:0-8840 GCA_041168985.1 Pseudomonadota bacterium
CCGACCTGCGCTGGATCAGCATCGCGACCCAGCACCGCCACTACCCGATCTAGGCGGATTTTCGGTCGGTAAAGACAAAGGGCGGCTGCATGATGCAGCCGCCCTTTTCATTTCAGCGCGACAGGATTTCGAAACGCGCGACGAACCGCCCTACAGCAGCTTGTAGATCATCAGTCGTACGGACGGCCTGTCCGGCTCGCCGGGGCCCACGGTGCCGACGAAGATGTGCTGGTTCATCCATTCGTAACGGCCCGACGGTGCTTCGAACCACGGCGTCGACATCGCGTACCGTGCCGCGCCGGGCTTCATCGGCGAGACGAGGCCGCGGTTGATCACGTGGATCAACGCCTTGTCCTCGGTCTCCATGTAGTAATCGGCTTCGAGCTCCTTGTACCCATCGGCACGCAACAACTGCCAGTCCGCGCCACCCGGCAGGATCCTTGCGGAAAATCCCGGTCCCCTGGCCCATCCCCCGATGATCGGCACGCGGGCCCGATGACCGTATCTGCCCTGACCGTGTTCGATGGTGGGTTCCAGCAAGGCCAGCGCTTCATAGACGAGCTCGGCGTGCGGAGGCACCGCAGCCGCGACGGCGGCAACGGGAGGCGGTGGCGACGCCGCCGGCGTGACGCCTGCAACGCCCAGCGCCGCGGCGCCGACCAACAGCCCGCGACGATCCAGCCCTTCGGGAGACGACATGGTCTTCAGCCTCAGTTAAGGAAGAGGCTGTCAGTATGCAGGAATTACGAGACGCTGCTCAGATCGCCGCAGCGACTGCAAGATCCGTGGCGCGCCGCCCCGGTGAGTGACGGCGATCACCCTGCTGCCAGGCGCCTGCAGCAGCCAAAGCCCGTGCCGCAAGCGTACGTCGGTCAATCGTGTTCTGACGCCGGTCCGGAATCTTCTGGTATCGGCAGACGCATGCGTCGGTGCGCGTGCAGTACGACAACGGCAGGCGCGGCGCCTCCCGGAGCAACCAAGGCTGTTTGACGACCGCGGTCACGGCGGCGCAGCAGTTGGGCCCCGGTATGACAAAAGCGGCTCGGTAGTCGGACATCAGCAATGGCCCCGTCCCGCAGTACTGGCGCTGCGGCGCGCTGCAAAATTTACAGGCAATTCGCCTTCCCCGCCCGCTTTTTGAATCGGCTCGGGAAACGAATTGGTTCTCGATTCTGGCTTAAGTTACATCGGAGAATTAGTCATGTCTAATGTTGTTTCAGTCGTTTTCTACTTTCATTTCGGTGCGAGCCTGCTCGCTTTCTCGGTGTGTGGATTTTCAGCCTTTCACTCCGCGTCCCGGCCCGCTCCGCGACGCGAACTGTTGGCCGACGCGGCCGGTTGACGGACTTCCCCCCCCGCCGCCGCCCCCAACTGCAGTGTCGGCTCGCGGCAAGGCTAAAATGCAGCTGCCGTGACACGTAAACCCGACGAATCCCAGGATGATCGCCATCGCCTCGACAAGTGGCTCTGGTGTGCGCGTTTCTTCAAGTCGCGTGCGCAGGCCACGGACGCGGTCGCCGGCGGACGCGTGAAGGTCAACGGCGAGCGCGCCAAGCCTTCGCATGCGGTGCGCCTCGGCGACCGGCTCAGCCTGAGTCCCGGCGACGACACCCTGGAAATCGAAGTCCTGAAGTTCCCGGTACGGCGCGGTCCGGCGCCCGAGGCCCAGGCTTGCTATCAGGAAACGCCCGACAGCGCGGCACGCCGAGCCGTCGCGCGCGAACAGCGACGCATCGCGAACCTCGGCCGACTGCAGCCGGATACGCGCCCCGACAAGCGAGAGCGCCGCCAGCTCGAACGATTCTGGCGCAACCAGAACGGACAGGATTGAGTGATCGCCCGCCTGCGCGGTCACGGTACGGCGGCCGCCGACTGGCAGCGCGGGCTAGAATTCGTACTCGACTTGCATGCGGAAATTCTGCGGTGAGGACCACGTGGTCGTGCCCCACAGCCAGCCCGCGTTGTACTTGAGCTTCTGCCTGCCGTTCAGGCGCAGGCTGCCGGCGAGGACTGGTCCAAGCCGGTTGCTGGATTCGGTGGTCGATCCGAATCCCTGCAGGCCGAACTCAAGCTGCGGCCGCCAGCGTCGCATCATCTGCCACTGGTAACCGAACTCGCCTTTCGAACCTTCATCCGCGGCGAGGTGGTGCTCCAGCAGCAGGTTCAGGTTCGCGCGCCACGCCGGCGAGAGGTCCTTCTGCAGCAGCAGGCCCCAGCGGACTTCATAACCTTCGCTCCGATCCTGCGGACGTTCGACTTCGACCAGCAGCCCGGCATCGACGGCATGACGACCCGTCTCGGTCAGCTGCAGGCGGTTCTCCCACTCGATCGCATCGAAGCTGCGCGCGTCACCGGGCTCGCGATGCCACTTCGCGTACACCTCGGTGAACCAGCGGGAATTCACGCCGACGCCGATGCCCAGCGACTGCTGCTCCTCGTGTCCGCCGCCCCGTACCGACGCCGAACCCGCCTTGAAGTCGAGCTCGCGCTCACCTTCTTCGACGACCGCCGGGTAGACATAATCGGAAGGACCGGCGACGGCCCAGGGAGCACCCATCCCAAGCCCCAGGAAAAGCGCCGCGGCGAGGACAGCCTCAACGCGCGACGAGGCGGCCATTGGCAGTCTCCTGATGGTATTCGCCGAAAAAATCGTATTCGCCCGCCTTCAACGGTCCAACGAACACGGTGATGCTCGAGCCGCCCGCGACCAGTTTTTCCCGACCGAGGCTGTAGCTCTCGAACTCCTCGACCGTTGAATCCTCGTTGTGGATCACCAGCTTCACCCGGCGTCCGGCCGGCACCTCTACAACCTCCGGCTCGAAACGGTGGTCGCGGATCCGCAGGCTCACTTCGACCGGCTCATCGCGGTCCGCTGCCTGCAGGGGCAAGGATCCGGGCCACAGGACGGCTCCGAGGGCCAAAAGTGACAGTAGCTTCCTCATCGAAATATCGTAATGCGAACGCTTCGCATCCGCAATGCGATTTGTACGGATGCCGCTAGGTGTCATTCCCCCGTCACGGGCCGCCCCATACTTGCGCGTCATGAAACCCGTTGCCGTCATTACCGGGACCACGCAGGGCATCGGCCGCGTGGTCGCACGCCGCCTTGCCGAGGCCGGCCTGCACGTCGTCATGCTGTGTCGGGATCGGGTCGCCGCCCGGCGACTGTGCGAACAGTGGTGCGCCCAGGATGCCCGCCTTTCCTTCGACGCCGTCCACTGCGACCTGTCGAGCCTGTCCTCGGTCAGGAACGCCGCTGCGGCCGTGCTTGGCGATCACGCGCACCTGCAGCTGCTGGTGAACAACGCCGGCACCATCTCGATGAAGCACCGCCGCTCCGCCGACGGATTCGAACTGTGCTTCGCCGTGAACCACCTCGGTCCTTTCCTGCTGACCGAACTGCTGCGCGACCGGATCACCGCTGGCGGCCGCATCGTGAACACTGCATCGCGCGTGCATGCCAAGGCGCGTAAATTCGACGTCGAAGCCTTCATCGACCCGGGTGCGCCCTACCGCGCCGGCGCGGCCTATGCGCAGTCCAAGCTCGCGAACGTCCTGCACACGCTGGCCCTGGTGCGAAGGCTCGAAGGCAGCGGCATCACGGCGAACTGCCTGCATCCGGGCGTCGTCGCGACAAGCCTCTTGCCGCGCTGGCTGCGGTCGCTGAAATCCTTGTGGGATCCGGTGATCCTGGACGCGACGCAGGGCGCGTCGACCACCCTGAAACTGTCACTGGCCCCGGGGCTGGACGGCGTCACGGGCCGGTACTTCGACGAATACGGGCTCCCGCAGGAGCCCTCGTCCCTCGCGCGGAACATCGACCTGCAGGAACGACTCTGGAACCAGAGCCGTTCCTGGTGCGGCCTGCCTACTTAGCGGCGGCCGCCGCAGCCGGCGCCTTGGCCGCCGTGGCGAGGTCCGCACGCGCCTTCTGCCGCACGAAGTGCTGCAGCGATTCCAGCTGCGCATCCGTGATGTCGGCAAAGCTCGGCATGCCGCGCGGCTTCAGGGACCCGTCCCGCACGACGTGCGCAAAAGCTTCCGCCGACAACAGCACCGGTGACGCACGCAAGTCAGGCGCGATGCCGCCACCCACGACGCCCATGCCGTGGCATAGCGTGCACTGCTCGTACTCGCGCTGGCCGGTCCTGGCCTTCACCGCATCGACCTTGAACTCCGCGCCCTCCAGCGGCACGGCCGGCTTGCGCGGCGGCGTCGCGGGCAGCACGCCCTTGGCATCCAGCTTGAAGACCAGCAGCCGTCTCGGATGCACGCGCGGGTCCCAGCCCCAGCGACCCGAGATCGAGCCGAAGGCCGCCGTCGAACCGCCCAGCGGTCCGGCCGTCACCGCGATGTACTGCTCACGGTCCACGCTGAAGCTGATCGGAACGCCGGTCGCCGCAACACCGGCGAAGAAGGACCAGAGGTCGGTGCCGTCCTTCGCCGAGTAGGCGTGGAAGTTGCCGTCGGCAAGGCCCTGGAAGACGAGATCGCCGCCCGTCGCCAGCGTGCCGCCGTTGGAAACGCCCGGCGTCTCGACGCTCCAGATGACCTTCTTCGCAACCGGGTCCCAGGCCTTCAGCACGCTGCGGCCCGCATCCGGCGGCACGTCGCCGCCGCCCACGGTGAGGCCCGTGTAATCAGTGGTGCGCATGCGCGGCGCGTAGTGCTTCGTATCCACGCCGTCGTCGCCGAACTCCGCCGGCATCTCCAGCGTCGGCTCGAACATCAGGCCCAGCTTGGGGTTCCAGGACTGCGGCAGCCAGTGGTGCACTGCCTGGAAGCTCGGCCACAGCAGGATGTTCTTCTTCTCGTACTTCGCGCCGGCCGTCATGACCGGCCCGCCCGTCTTGAGATCGACCTTGTCGGCCCAGGTCACCGTTCCCAGCTTCTCGGCAGAGATCAGTTTCCCGTCCTTGCGGTCGAGAACATAGAAAAAGCCGTTCTTCGCGGCATGCAGCATGACCTTGCGGTCCTGTCCGTCGATCTTCAGGTCGACCAGCGACATGTCGACAGCCGAGTCGTAGTCCCAGGAATCTCCCGGCGTGGTCTGGTAATGCCAGGCGTATTCACCCGTGTCTGCGTCCAGCGCGACCACCGAGGCGATGAACAGGTTGTCGCCACCGCCTGGTGAACGCAGCTTCCAGTTCATCGGCGTGCCATTGCCCGTGCCGATATACAGCCGGTTGAACTCGGGGTCGTAGGTCATCGCGTTCCACGCGGAACCCCCACCACCGTACTTCCACCATTCACCGGTCCAGGTCTCCGCCGCCTTGGCCATCGCCGGATCCGACACTTCGCCATCGGTCGTGCCCGGTTTGCCCGGCACGAAGAAGAAACGCCACAGTTTCTTGCCACTCTCGGCGTCGTAGGCCGTGACGTAGCCGCGCAGCGGACTGAAATCGCCGCCGGAGAATCCGATCACGACCTTGCCGTTGAACACCCGCGGCGCGCCCGTGATGACGGCGCCGTCCTTCGGATCCACGGTCTGTGCGGACCACAGTTCCGCGCCGTCCTTCGCGTTCAGCGCGATCAGGCGACCGTCGCTCGTGCCCGCGTAGACCTTGTCCTTCCAGAACGCGATGCCGCGGATGCCCCAGGCGACATGCAGCTTGTCGGGGTTCCTTTCCATGGCCCTGGCGTCATGGCGCCAGAGCAGCTTTCCCGTCTTCGCCTCGACCGCATGGATGATGCCGTGGCCCGCGCCGAGGTAGATAACACCGTTCACCGCAAGCGGAGCCGTGATCGAATTCGTGACATCGAGATCCAGCGTCCAGGCCAGGCCCAGCCGCTTCACCGACTCGGTATTCACCTGCGACAGCGGGCTGTAATGCGTCTCTCTGAACGTACGTCCGAAAGCGGGCCAGTTCGTGCCGTCCTGCTCGTTGGCCAGCGACGCATTGTCGATGACCACCGGTGCCGGCGCGTTTGCGCATCCGGCAAGCAGCGCCAGCGCGATGGCCGCCAAAGTCCCTGTGCCTTGCTTCATGAACCGCCCCTATTGCTTCATGTTTTTCCGGATCATACCGTACCGGGATGAACGCCATCCCTGCCTCGCTCTGCTCCGACATTGATCTCTTCGCCGACGGACTCATCGACAACCCTTACCCGGCATTCAAGGCCTTGCGTGACCTGGGTCCCGCCGCCTACCTGTCGCGGCACGACAGCTGGTTCCTTGGGCGCCATGCCCAGGTGCGTGCGGCACTCGGGGACTGGGCGTCCTTTTCATCGGCGCAGGGCATCGGCCTTAACGCGATCATCAACGAGGCGTGGAAGACCGCACTGATCTGCCTCGATCCGCCCGAGCACACCAAAGCCAAGGTCCTGCTGACGGAACGACTTTCCCCCCGGGCACTCAAGCCAGTGGAAGATGTCATCGACCGGATGGCCGCCGACATGGCGGACCGCGTGGTGGCTGCAGGCCATTTCGACGGCATCACCGACGTGGCGCACGAACTGCCGCTGAACCTCATCATGGACCTGATCGGCTGGCCCGAACGCGTGCGCGCCACGCTGCGCGGCATGGCGGAAGGCGCCTTCGAGGTCTGCGGGCCGATGGACAACTCCCGCATGCAGGCTTCGCTGCCGCGCCTGCAGTCCATGATGCAACTCATCGCGGAAGTCTATGACCGCAACGAGCTCGTCCCGGGGGGCTTTGGCTCGACCATCGCGGACTCTGCCCGTCGCGGGGAAATCGCCCGCGAGGACGCGATCGGACTCCTTGCCGGCTATGTGGTGGCGGCCTTCGACACCACGATCAGCGGCATCGGCAGCGGACTGTGGCTCTTCGCCACGAACCCTGACCAGTGGGACATCGTGCGCCGCGATCCGGCCCTGATCCCGCGGGCGTTCAATGAAATCCTGCGCATGGAGACGCCGATCCAGTATTTCGGCCGCGTGACCACGCGCGACGTCGACGTCGGCGAGCGCGTCACGATCCCGGCCGGATCCCGGGTCGTCGTGAGCTATGCCGCCGCCAACCGCGATGAACGGCACTTCCCGGATCCGGACCGCTTCGACATCCGTCGCTCGCCGTCGGACCACCTCGCCTTCGGGCATGGCAACCACTCCTGCGCCGGTCAGGGCCTCGCCCGCATGGAAGCCCACGCGGTATTCCGTGCGCTGGCAGCGAAGGCTTCGCGGCTCGCACTGGACGGTGCACCCCGTCTGGGCCGGACCGCCTTCACGCGTGGACTGGAACACCTGCCCCTGCGCGCCTCGCCGTGAACTTGCCGAGACTGGTGGTGTCAGTACCAGTAGTGGATTGACCGCCGCTTCGAGGCCCATTTACACAGTCCGGACTACGGTCCCGGGCTGGCCTGTGGAATGATTGCTGCTACTTCAGTAACGGCGCATCCGGGGGGTTTTCGACGTGTCCCAGCTCAGGCTCGCCGCGCGTGTACTGCTGCTTCTTGCCGGTTCCCTTCCGGCAGGCGCCGGCTGGACGGCCGAAACGCCGCCCTGGCATCTCATCGACGAAACCTGTGGCAAATGCCACAACAGCACCGACTGGGCCGGCGGCCTCGCCTTCGACACGCTGTCCAAGGACGACCTGCGCCCCGAAGCCGATGTCTGGGAAAAGACCGTGCGCAAGCTCCGCGGCCGCCTGATGCCCCCGCCGGGCGAACCCCAGCCGGACCAGAAGTCCATCGACGGTTTCGTCGCGTGGATGGAAGGCACGCTCGACAAGACCGCGGCCACCACGCCGGACCCGGGCTATGTCGGCCTTCACCGCCTGAACCGCACGGAATACGCACGAGAGATCGAGCGCATCCTCGCGCTGCCCATCGACGTGAAGTCGATGCTGCCGAAGGACGTGTCGAACGAAGGCTTCGACAACCTCGCCGCGTCGCTGCGGATCTCTCCCACCTTCCTCGACCAGTACCTGGGAGCGGCCCGCAACATCGCGCGCCTGGCAGTCGGCCGGACCGACGAGAAATCGAGCAGCCACGAATATCGCGCCAATCCGGCCGCGGACCAGTCCAGCCACATCGACGGACTGCCGCTGGGCACGCGCGGCGGCCTGGTCGTCGACCATTACTTCCCCGCCGACGGTGAATACGAGTTCAACATCCGCGAGTTCTTCTTCATGGGCGCGGGCTATGTCACGAAGGTGGACCATCCCCATCGCGTGATCCTGACGATCGACGGCACGCGCGTCTTCGAACAGACGGCGGGTGGCAAGGATGACCTGCTCGCCGTCGACAAGCGACAGGCCATCGCCGCCGACGAAATGCAGGCCCGGTTCAACCACATCCGGGTCCGCGTGAAGGCGGGTTTGCACCGCATCGGCGCCACCTTCGTGCAGCGGTCCTTTGCGCAGTCCGACTCCCCCCTGCAACCGATCGCCATGCTGCCCGAGATGGAACGCACGCCGACGATCCCCGGCTTCGAGGTATCCGGTCCCTTCAATGCCACTGGCGTCAGCGAAACGCCAAGCCGCCGGCGCATTTTCAGCTGCCGGCCGGCCTCGAAGGACGATGAAGCGGTCTGCGCCAGGCAGATCCTGACGCGGCTCGCGGGACAGGCCTTCCGGCGCGCGGTCTCCGACGAGGATCTCCGGGCACCGATGGCCTTTTATGCCATGGGCCGGGAGGCCCGGGACTGGGAAGCAGGCATCGAGAACGGACTGACGGCGATCCTGGCCAGCACGAAGTTCCTCATCCGCGAGGAACCCGGCAAGGTGGACGGCGGGACGGGCGGCAGCCATGCGCTGTCGGGCCTCGAGCTTGCTTCGCGCCTGTCGTTCTTCCTCTGGAACGAAGGCCCTGACGAAGAACTGATGCGGCTTGCCGCATCGGGCCGCCTGCGCGAGCCCGATGTCCTGGACGCACAGGCCC
>JBEEKA010000284.1:0-39938 GCA_041168985.1 Pseudomonadota bacterium
AAGCTGATGGCCGGGAAGTTCGAGCGCCAGGCCGACAGGGTCGGCCACAGCCGTGGAGCCTCGCCGGCTTCGCGACGGCGGCTCACGTCATAAAGACCGATCGCAAGGAAGGGTCCCACCAGCAGGAAACCGGTCATCAGGGAAATTCCGGTCGCGCCATCGGCGTTGCGGAGCAGCAGCTCTCCCATGCCGGCCAGCACGGCGCCGTAGAACAGGCCTGCGAACGGTGCGGCCCGCAGATCCGCCCAGCCTGCCGCGAGCCAGCGCCATACGGCTCCGGATGCCAGTGGCCTGATCGTCGGCCAGACGAATTCCGTTTCCCCCATGCGACGACTCTATCCGGTCCTGCGCAACTGTCGATGCAATGGGTGCCACAGCAACCGATGCGCAGCCGGCATGGCGATAGAACCCCATGGAATAAGCTGCCGCGGCAGGATTCAATCCCCTTTTTCCACGCCGACAGGCCCGCCCCTCACATGGCTGCAATCGCGACCGAGACGGTCACCCAAGTCCACCACTGGAACGACAGTCTGTTTTCGTTCCGCACCACGCGCGATCCCGGGTTCCGCTTCGAGAGCGGCCACTTCGTGATGATGGGACTCGAGGTCGATGGACGTCCGCTGCTGCGCGCTTATTCGATCGCAAGTCCGGCGTGGGAGGAACACCTGGAGTTCTTCAGCATCAAGGTTCCGAACGGTCCGCTGACGTCGCGCCTCCAGCATCTGAAGGTGGGCGACAAGGTCCTCGTCAGCCGCAAGCCGACCGGTACGCTCCTGGTCCATGATTTGAAGCCGGCGAAACACCTGTACCTGCTGTCCTCGGGAACCGGCCTCGCGCCCTTCATGAGCATCATCCAGGATCCCGAGACCTACGAGCGTTTCGAGAAGATCGTGGTGACGCATGGCGTGCGGCGCGTGAGCGACCTGGCCTACCGCGACTTCATCACCTCGCACCTGCGCGAACAGGAGTGGCTGGGAGACCTCGTGCGCGAAAAGCTGATCTATTTCCCGACGGTGACGCGCGAGGATTTCGAGAACCAGGGCAGGCTGACTGACCTGCTGGACAACGGTGAACTCGCCAAGCGTGCGGGACTGCCGCCGATCAACACAGCGGATGACCGCTTCATGATCTGCGGCAGCGCCGACATGCTGAAGGACCTGTCGCAAATCCTGGACCGGCGGGGCTTTGCCGTTTCGGCGCGTGTCGGCGAACCGGGCGATTACGTCATCGAGCGGGCCTTCGTCGAAAAATAGGAGACGCGCTAGGATCAGGAGATGGACATCCTGAAAACCTATTTGCGCGTGCTGGGGCTGCTGGCCCCGGAAAAGGGCCTCGCGATCGTGCTGGCCCTCGGCAACCTCGCCATTGCCGGCGTGTTCTTCCTCGAACCCTGGCTGTTCGGCAAGGTCGTCGATGCCCTGTCCGCCGGAGGGCACGACCAGACCTGGCGCTATATCGGGTTGTGGGCGGGTGTCGGTTTCGGCGGCGTCGCGGCCAGCGTCTGGGTGTCCCTGCACGCGGACCGGTTGGCGCATCGCCGCCGGCTGGCGGTGATGGCGCAGTTCTTCGAGCATTCCATAGCCCTGCCGCTCGGCTTCCATGGCGACCACCACACGGGCCGTTTGTTGCGCGTCCTGCACGGCGGCGCGAGCAGCCTTTTCGGCATCTGGCTCGGCTTCTTCCGCGAGCATCTGTCCACCGTGCTCGCCGTCTTCGTGATGCTGCCACTGGCCTGGCGGATGAACTGGAAACTGGCGCTGCTGATGATGGTGCTGATGGTGAGTTTCGCCATCTTCAACACGGTCGCGATCCGTGGCACGAGCCGGCGCCAGGGTGAAGTCGAGGAACTGCACAGCGAAATCTCGGAACGCGCGGGTGATGTGCTGGGCAACGTGCTCGTCGTCCAGAGTTTCACGCGCGTCGCGGCCGAGGTTTCCGCGATCCGCGACATGATGACCCGCGTGCTCGCAGCCCAGTATCCGGTCCTCCGGGGCTGGGCCTGGCTGTCGGTGGCGACGCGTGCCGCCAGCACGCTCACCATCGTGGCGATCTTCGCGCTCGGCACCGCACTGAACAGCCGCGGCGAGGTCAGCGTCGGCAGCATCGTGAGTTTCGTGGGGTTCGCGATGATGCTCGTCGGACGGCTCGAGCAGCTGGCGAACTTCATTTCGGGCCTGTTCTTCCAGACGCCGTCCCTCGCGGCCTTTTTCGGCGTACTCGACTCGCAGGCCGGACCGGCCAGCATCCGCGGGCTGCCGGGCCTGCCGGCGGAGGTCCGTGGCGAGGTCCGGTTCGAAAACGTGACCTTTGGTTACGAGGCCAGCAAGCCTGCGATCAGGGACCTGAGCTTCGTCGCGCCCGCCGGTGCGACGGTGGCGCTGGTGGGACCCACCGGCGCGGGCAAGACGACGGCCCTGTCGCTGCTTTACCGAGGCTATGACCCGACGGGCGGCCGCATCACGTTGGATGGCATCGACATCCGCGGCGTCGACGTGAATTCGCTGCGGCAGAACATCGCCGTCGTGTTCCAGGATGCCGGGCTGTTCTACCGATCCATCGCGGATAACCTGCGCATCGGCAACCCCGACGCACCGCCCGAACAACTCGAGGAAGCCGCGCGGGCGGCGGAAGCGCACGACTTCATCGTCGTGAAGCCGGAGGGCTACGGTACCCTGGTGGCCGAACGCGGCCGCTCCCTGTCCGGCGGCGAGCGCCAGCGCCTGGCGATCGCGCGCGCCATGCTGAAGGATGCGCCGATCCTGATCCTCGACGAAGCGACGAGCGCGCTCGACAACACGACGGAAGCCCGCATCCAGGCTGCGCTCACGCAGCTCTGCGAGGGGCGGACGACCTTCGTGATCGCACACCGCCTGTCGACGGTCCGAACCGCCGACCTGATCCTCGTGATGAAGGACGGCGAGCTGGTAGAACAGGGGCGTTACGACGCGCTGGTGGCGCAGGGCGGCCTGTTTGCCGAGCTGGACCGTCAGGGCCAGTTCGTGGCCGATGCCGTGGAGACGCCGCCGGGCTGAAGGACCTCACCCCCGGCCGGTGGATTGATGCCAAAATCCCCGGATGAACCAGCCGGCCCAGTCCCCCGCGGCGCCATCGACGGCGCGCGTCCTGTTCGCAAGCCTCATCGGCACGACGATCGAGTTCTTCGATTTCTATATCTACGCCACCGCGGCGGTGATCGTCTTCCCGAAGCATTTCTTCCCGTCGAGCGACCCGACCTCGGGGATGCTGCAGTCCTTCGCGACCTTCGCGCTGGCATTCTTCGCGCGGCCGGTCGGGTCCGTCGTGTTCGGGCACTTCGGGGATCGCATCGGGCGCAAGGCGACCCTGGTCGCGGCCCTGTTGACGATGGGCCTGTCGACGGTGTGCATCGGCCTGCTGCCCACCTATGCCTCCATCGGCGTGCTGGCCCCGCTGGGCCTGTCGATCTGTCGCTTCGGGCAGGGCTTCGGCCTCGGCGGCGAGTGGGGTGGTGCGGTGCTGCTGGCCACGGAGCATGCGCCGCCGGGCAAGAAGGCCTGGTACGGCATGTTCCCGCAGCTGGGCGCGCCGATCGGCTTCATCGCATCAAGCGGCATCTTCCTGCTGCTGGGTGGCGTTCTCGACGACGCGGCCTTCGACGCCTGGGGCTGGCGCGTACCCTTCCTGGCGAGTTCGCTGCTCGTCGTCGTCGGCCTGTGGATCCGGCTGAGCCTGACCGAGACACCGGAGTTCCAGCAGGCCATCGACAAGGCGGAGCGCGTCCGGTTGCCGATCCGTGATGTGCTGGTGAAGTACCCGCGGGCGCTGATAACGGGCACCTTCGGCGGCGCGGCGACCTTCACGCTGTTCTACCTCATGACCGTGTTCACGCTGAGCTGGGGCACGAGCGCGCTGCATTACGTGCGGCAGGACTTCCTCGTGCTGCAGATGATCGGCGTCCTGTTCTTCGGCATCGCCGTGCCGCTGTCGGCGCTCGTTGCCGGGCGGATCGGGTCGCACGCGATGATGGTCATTGCGACGCTGGGCATCACGGCCTTCGGCTTCCTGCTGTCGCCCCTGCTCGGGTCGGGCAGCACGGCGGGCGTGATGGCCTGCCTCGCGATCGGCCTGTCGCTGATGGGGCTGACCTATGGCCCGATCGGCACCGCGCTGTCGGAACTGTTCCCGACCGCCGTGCGTTACACCGGTGCGTCGATGGCCTTCAACCTCGCGGGCATCGTGGGTGCGTCGCTGGCGCCCTATCTCGCGACCTGGCTCGCGACGCGCCACGGCCTGCCTGCCGTGGGCATGTACCTGGCCGCCGTGGGTGGCATCACCCTTGTCGCGCTGCTGGCCATGCCGCGGCCGAAGGCCTGAGGCGGTTTCCCGTGCGCGCGATCCGCGAACCCTCACTGCGGGAATTCATCGGCCTTGCGGCGCTGATCATGGCGCTGATCTCGCTGTCCATCGACAACCTGCTGCCGGCCTTCGTGCCCATCCAGCAGACCTTCGGGATCGAGAACCCGAACGACCTGCAGCTCATCGTGACGGTCTACATGATCGGTTCGGGCCCCCTGCAGATCGTCTATGGCACCTTGTCGGATGTCGTGGGGCGCAGACCGGCGTTGCTCGTGGGCATCGCGATCTACTCGCTGGGCGCGCTCATCGGCTGCTTCGCGCAGAGTTACGAGGTGCTGCTGGCCGGACGCGCGGTGCAGGGCATGGGCGCCGCGTCGGCGCAGGTCCTGACAGTGGCACTCGTGCGAGACCGTTACCAGGGCAAGGAAATGGCCCGCGTGCTGTCGCTCACGTTCATGATGTTCATCCTCGTGCCGGTGGTCGCGCCGGCCGTCGGGAGCGTCCTGATCTACCTGTCGGGCTGGCGCTCGGTCTTCGCCAGCATGCTCGTGATGGCGCTCGTCGTCGCCATCTGGTTCGGCCTCCGCATGCCGGAAACGCTGAAGCCCGAACACCGTCGCCCGTTCTCGATGGCCCGCATCGTCGAGGGCGTCGGCATCACGCTGCGGACGCGACCGACGATGGGTTACACGCTGGCCGCAGCCTTGCAGATGGGCTGCCTCATGACTTACGTGAGCTCCTCGCAGCAGATCTTCGAGACGCAGGTCTATGGCCTCGGCAACCTGTTCCCGCTGGCATTCGGCGCCATTGCCGGGGCCATGGGCATCGCCTTCTACGCGAACTCCGCGCTCGTGCGGTCCTTCGGTCTTCACCGGCTGTCGCATTACTGCCTGATCGGCTTCGTCGTGTTCGCCGCGATCGGCGCGGTCGCGGCGCTGGCCTGGGGTGGCAAGCCACCGCTGTTCGTCTTCGCCGGCCTGCTGACCGCGACGCAGTTCCTGATGTGCCTGACGATGCCGAACTTCAACGCGATCGCCATGGAGCCGTTAGGTCGCGTCGCCGGCACGGCGTCTGCCGTGGCCGGCCTCATCGCGACGCTGGTGGGCACCGGGATCGGCATGTACGTGGGCACGCTGTTCGATGGCACCGTGGTGCCCGTGTGCGTCACCTATTTCGTCTGCTCGCTGGGGGCCCTTGCCGCCGTGGCCTGGGGCGAGGGCTGGCGCCTGGAGTTGCGCGAAACGCGGTAAGCCATGGCCACCACGATCTTCGGCATCCGCAACTGCGACACGATGAAGAAGGCCCGCGCCTGGCTCGAAGCGCAGGGCGTGGCGCATGAATTCCACGACTACCGGCAGGCCGGTATCGATCGCAGCCGGCTCGAGGCCTGGTGCGACGCGCTCGGCTGGGAGCGGGTGATCAATCGCGCGGGCACGACGTTCCGAAAATTGCCGGAGGCGGCCCGCGAGGGCCTGACCCGCGAACGCGCCATCGACCTCATGCTGGCGCAGCCTTCGATGATCCGGCGGCCGGTGATCGATACCGACGGCCGCCTGGCAGCCGGCTTCGACGCGGCGTCCTGGGTGGAACTGCTGCAGCAGGGCCGCTGATGCCGCCGCCGACCGACGTCGATTTCATGCGCCGCGCGATCGCCCTCGCGAAGGCCGCTGCGGCAGCCGGCGAAGTGCCGGTGGGTGCCGTGCTCGTGCAGGGCGATCGCATCATCGCCGAGGGCGCCAACAACCCGATTTCGGGCCATGATCCCACGGGGCATGCGGAAATCGTCGCCCTTCGCGGCGGCGGGCAGGCGCTGCAGAGCTACCGGCTGCTGGATACGGTGCTTTACGTGACGCTCGAGCCCTGCGTGATGTGTGCTTCGGCGATCATCCACGCGCGCGTGCGGCGCGTGGTCTTCGGCGCCTTCGATCCCAAGGCTGGCGCAGCCGGCAGCCTGACCAATGTGTTCACCTTGCCGGGCCTCAACCACCGGGTCGATGTCTTCGGCGGCGTGCTGGAGGAAGAGTGCGGCGCACTGCTTTCCGGCTTCTTCGCGGAGCGCCGCATGTGAACGGCGTGGATCGTCGCGAACAATGGCGCGCCGCGGCCGGTGCCGCGCTGGGCGTGCTGGCAGCGGGCCTGTCGTGCCGACTGCTGGGGCAGGCCGCGGGCGTTTCGCCGTGGCTCGTCGCGCCGATAGGGGCCAGCGCCGCGCTGGTCTTCGCGCTGCCGTCGAGCCCGCTCGCACAGCCCTGGCCGGTCATCGGCGGCAATACGCTGTCGGCCTGCATCGGGTTGCTGGTGGGGGCACTCGTGCCGGACCTGGCATGGGGCGGGGCGCTGGCGGTCGGCCTGGCCATCCTCGCCATGTTCCTGGCGCGCTGCCTGCATCCGCCGGGTGGCGCGGTGGCCTTGCTGGCCGTGCTGACGCATGCGACGTCGCTGCACTTTCCCCTGTTCCCGGTTATGGCCGATTCCGTCGTGCTCGTGCTGGCGGGCATGGCCTACAACACCCTGACCGGCCGCCGGTATCCGCACCGACCCCAGGCCGCGAGCGCCGTGCCCGCGTCTCGCTTCTCCGAAGAGGATCTCGATGCCGCGATCGCGCGCTACGGCCAGGTGCTGGACCTCAGCCGCGCCGATCTCGCCGCCCTGCTGGAATCCGCCGAAGCACATGCCTACGGCAGGAAACTCGGCAGCCTGCGCTGTGCGGAGGTCATGTCACGCGATCCGGTGGCGGCCGACTACGCGATGCCCTTGCAAGAGGCCTGGGGGTTGCTGCGCGAACGGCATATCAAGGCCCTGCCTGTGGTCGATGCCGCGCGCCGGATCATCGGCATCATCACGATCGCCGATTTCATGCGGCATGCGAAGCTCGATGAGCGCGAGGGCGTGGCGAGCCGGCTGCGGGATTTCCTGCGTCCTTCGCCGGGGCTTGCCACCGACAAGCCCGAGGTCGTGGGCGACATCATGACCCGCCAGGTCCGCGTGGCGAGCGACCACAGGCCGGTCACCGACCTGTTGCCGCTGTTCGCCGAAGGCGGCCATCACCATGTGCCGATCATCGATGCCGAACGCAGGCTGTGCGGCATCATCACCCAGACCGACCTGGTGCGGGCGCTCTACCACACCGGGCAGAGGCCCTGATTCCTCGGGTCAGTTGAACCAGAGTCGCACGGTGTCCACCATGCGCCCGAAGAAGCCGCCTTCCGGCACGTCCTCCAGCGCGACCAGCGGCATGCGTGCGACGACCTGGTTGCCCGATTTCAGCGTCAGTTCGCCCACCGTCGTCCCCTTGCGGATCGGTGCGATGAGCGTGCCTTTCACCTCGGCATTCTTCTCGATCGAGCCGCCCTGTCCGCGCTGCACGGTGGCAAAGGCATCCCGCGCCGTGCCGACCGGCACGAAGTCCCCGGCACCCTTGTAGACGCGCGGCTTCAGGATGGGCTGGTTGCCGGCCTGCAGCTTCACGCTTTCGAAGAAAGTGAACCCGTAATTCAGCAGGGCCGCGCTGGCGTCCTCGCGGTCCTTGATCGTCTGCGAACCGAGTACCGTCGCGATGAGCCGCTGCCCGTTGCGCTTCGCCGAGCTCACGAGGCAGTACTTCGCCGCCGCCGTGTGTCCCGTCTTGATGCCATCGACGGAAGGGTCGCGCGCCAGCAGGCCATTGCGGTTCTGCTGCTTGATGCCATTCCAAACGAACTCGCGCATCGAATAGACCTTGTAGTCCTCGGGGAAGTCGCGGATCAGGGCCTGGCCGAGCAGCGCGAGGTCGTGGGCGCTGGAGTAATGGTTGGGCGAATGGTCGCCCCAGCTGTTGTCGAAATGCGTGTTCTTCAGGCCGAGGCGCGCGGCGTACTGGTTCATCATCTCGACGAACGCAGACTCGGTGCCGGCGATGCGTTCGGCAAGCGCGATCGTCGCGTCGTTGCCGGACTGGATGATCATGCCCTTGATCAGCACGTCCGCCGGCACGGTCGAGCCGACCTTCAGGAAGGTCGTGGAA
Organism: Pseudomonadota bacterium; assembly: GCA_041168985.1. Taxonomy (GTDB): domain Bacteria; phylum Pseudomonadota; class Gammaproteobacteria; order Steroidobacterales; family Steroidobacteraceae; genus ZC4RG30. Next base: position 8,339 of record JBEEKA010000284.1, read on the forward strand.
CCACCGGACGCAGCGCCGCCGGCACGCCAGGCGTGCTCGCTGATCACCACTTCCTCGTCGAGGCGCAGGCGTTTTTCGCGCACGGCCGCGAAGACGATGTAACCCGTCATGAGCTTGGTGATGCTGGCCGGCTCGAGGCGTTCATCGGCTTTCTGCGCGGCAAGCACGCGTCCGGTGTCGAAATCGATCAGCACATAGGCGTTCGTCGGCACGGTGGGCGGAGCGGGCAACGGCATCGCAGCTATCGCCGCGGCGGAGGGCGGCGAGACGAGCGTGGGCGTCTGCGCCGCGGCCAGCGAGGCGACCACGGTGACGGTAAACGTGGCCGCGGCCAGTCGAAGGGATTTCATCGGTCTAGTCTCCAGCAGGAAGCGTTGTGATCAGTCGGAGGCCAGGCGTCCTTCGACGCCCATGCCCTGCAGTTGTGCGATGACGCGGTCATATGCGGCCACGTCGGCGACGGGTCCTATTCGGACGCGCCAGATCCGCGTCGCGCCGCTGGACGCGCGCAGCGCGACGTCGGCCAGGCCCGCGGCGCGCAGTCGATCTGCCAGTCGGCGGGCGTTGTCCTCGACGCCGAAGGCGCCGGCCTGGATGTAAAGCCCGGAGGTGGCGGCGATCGTCGCCGGCGCAGCCGGTGCGATGCCCGCGGCGGCCTGCGAGAGCGAGCCGGGAACGATCGCCTCGACCTCCACGAAGGTCGTGCCCTGCCGCAGCATGTCGAGCTTCCAGGCCGCGGTGTACGAGAGGTCGATGATCCGCGTGCCGACGAAGGGTCCGCGATCGTTGACCCGCACGACGATGCTGCGGCCGTTGGCGAGGTTCGTGACCCGCACGTAGGAAGGCAGGGGCAGCGTCTTGTGCGCGGCGGTCATGGCGTACATGTCGTAGGCGTCGCCGTTCGACGCATTCTTCTCGTGGAAGGTCGGGCCGTACCAGGACGCGACGCCGCGTTCCCGGTAGCCCTCGGCACTCGAGAGCACGAAATAGCGCTGGCCCGAAACGTCGTAGAACGGCGGGTTGCCCAGCGCACTGCGTGGTTCGACGCGCGGGACGGCATCCGGTATGGCCGCCAGCTCCGCGGGCGTTGGCACGGTACCGGAGGGTCGCGGCGGTGGCGCGGGCATCGTGCTGGTCGCAGGCGGTTCCTGCACCGGCCGCAGGACATGCGGTGGCGTGACGCTGGGCTGGGGCCGCGGCGGCGCGCTGCCGCAGGCGGCAAGCAGGGACAGCAGACCGGGCAGGGCCCGCTGGCAGGCCCGAAACCAAGGGTTCGTCATGAGGGGATGTCCGGGGTGTCGCGCCCGGCGCGCAGCGCGGTGGCGAGGTCGTGCACGGCCATCGCGTAACGCGTGCTGCGGTTGTAGCGCGTGATCACGTAGAAATTGTTGAAGCCGACGCGCCAGCCCAGGCTGTCCTCTTCCTCGGCTGGCACAAGCAGCGCCGGCGCACTGTCCGGCTGCGTCGATTCGACGGCGAAGCCGCGGCCGCGGATCGCGCCCAGCGAGTCGGCCAGCATGAGGCGGAATGCCAGTGGATCGTCGGAGGCGCCTTCATGGCGGGCCTCCGCCAGGACCGGCTCCCCGGCCTTCCAGCCCTGCATCACGAAGTAGTTCGCGATGCTGGCGAAGACATCCTGCCAGTCGTGCCACAGGTCGCGCCGACCCTTGCCGTCGCTGTCTACGGCATAGCGTCGCACGCTGGACGGCATGAACTGCGGGGCACCCATGGCGCCGGCGTGGGACCCCCGCGTCTCGAGCGGATCCAGGTCGTCCTCGCGCATCAGCAGCAGGAATTCCTCGAACTCGCTGCGGAAGTAGGCGCCGCGGGAAGGGAAGTCGAACGCCAGCGTCGCCAGTGCATCGAGGACCCGGTAGCGGCCCGTCACGCGGCCGTAGTGGGTCTCGACGCCAAGGATTGCCACGAGGTACTCGGCCGGTACGCCCCGCTCGCGCTCGACCGCCTCGAGCAGCTCGGCATGCCGTTCCCAGAACGCGAGCCCGCCAGCGATGCGCGACGGCGTCAGGAACCGCTCGCGGTACTGCCACCAGGGAAGCACCGACTCCGCCGGGCGCGACATGGCGCCCAGGATCGCGGACTGCGGTTCGGCCTGCGCCAGCAGCGACAGCAGGTCTTCCTTCGGGAGGCCCGTCCGCGTCGCGGCACGGTCGACGAACTCGCGGATGTCGGCGCGGCCAAGGTCGAAGCGCGGCGTCTCGCGGTGCCGGGTGGCTGCAGGGATCTCTTCGGCAAGCAGGAGCGGTGCCGTCAGGACGAGCGTCAGGAAGCTGCGGCGTTGTGTCACGAACCGACGAGCTTGCGGTGGGAATAGAGCGACATGAGGATACCGAAGCCTGCCAGCAGGGTCACCATGGACGTGCCCCCATAGCTCACGAGCGGCAACGGCACGCCGACCACCGGCAGGAGTCCGCTGACCATGCCCGTGTTGATGAACACGTAAACGAAGAACGTGAGCGCGAGGCTCGCGGCAAGCAGGCGGGCGAAGGTGTCCTGCATCTGCGACGTGAGGTACAGCGCGCGGGCGATCACGAACAGGTAAAGGATGACCAGCAGCATCTGGCCGAGCATCCCGAACTCCTCGCCGATCACGGCGAAGATGAAGTCGGTGTGCCGTTCCGGCAGGTAATCCAGCTGTGCCTGCGAGCCGTTCATCCAGCCCGTGCCGAACACGCCGCCGGAGCCGATCGCGATCTGCGACTGGATGATGTGGTAACCGGAACCCAGCGGATCGTTCTGCGGGTCGAGGAAGGTCAGGACGCGTTCGCGCTGGTAGTCATGCAGCATGTGGGACCAGGCAAGCCAGGCCACGCCCGAGCCCGCGAACAGGCCGACCAGCATGATCCAGAACGGCAGTCCGGCCATGATGATGACCATGGTGCCGCCGGCCATTACGAGCAGGGCGGTACCGAGATCAGGCTGCTTGATGATGAAGGCCGCGGGCACGAGGATGATCGCGGCGAGGACGCCCAGCGACTTCGCGGAGGGCGGCAGGGGACGGTCCTGCAGGTACCAGGCGCAGGCCATCGGCACGGCGATCTTGAGGATTTCGGAGGGCTGGAAGCGGACGAACCCGAGGTCGAGCCAGCGCTGCGCACCCTTGCCGATCTCGCCTTCCACGAACACGACGAAGAGCAGGAGCACGCCCAGCCCGTAGAGCCAGGGCGCGACGCGGCGCAGGACCTGGGGCCGCACCTGCGCCAGGCCCAGCATCGCGGCCGTGCCCAGGCAGAGGTGGACCATCGCGCGGAGCATCTTGCCCGTATCCTGTCCCGACGCGCTGTACAGGACGATGAGCCCGTATGTCGCGATGAGGCCCAGCCCGATGAGCAGTGGCCCGTCGAGCTGCAGGGCCATCAGCAGTCGCGTCGCGATCGTGATCGTGCGGCGGGCGGAAGGCGCTTCGACCTGCTGTCGGATCATTCCGCGGACTCCGGGTCGACGTCGGAGGGGGCGGCATTCGCGGGCAGGGGCTGCGTGTCCGTGCCCTTCGGCAGCAGGTAGGCGTCGAGCACCCGGCGCGCGATCGGTGCCGCCGCCGCCGCGCCGAAGCCACCGTTCTCGACGAGCACGACCAGTGCGATGCGCGGTGCCTCGACCGGCGCAAAGGCGATGAACCAGGAATGGTCGCGCTGGCGCTCCTCGAGGCGCTTGTCGAGTTTTTCGTTGGCGGCGATCGACACCACCTGCGCGGTACCCGTCTTGCCGGCGACCGTGTAGGCCGTGCGGGACATGTTGGCGGCAGGCTGGGCCGCGGTTCCATGATGGATGACGCCGACCATGCCTGCGAACACGTGGTCCCAGTCGCGTTCGGGAATGCCTTCGACGGCGGGCAGGGCCTGCGTCGGAACCGTGGTGACGGTGCCGGTCTCGGGATCACGCAGGGCGGTCACCAGGCGCGGCCTGAACCGCTTGCCGCGCGCGGCGACGGTCGCGACCATGCTGGCCTGTTCCATGGGCGTGACCGTCAGGTAACCCTGGCCGATGCCCATGTTCACCGTTTCGCCCGGAAACCAGACCTGTTCCGCACGGGTCTTGAACCGCTTCTTCTTCCACTCCTTCGAAGGAAGGATGCCGGAGAGTTCGCCGGCGATGTCGATGCCGGTCGGCGCGCCATAGCCGAACGGGGCCATGAACTCCGAGAGGTGGTCGACCTCGAGCCGGTGTGCGAGCTCGTAGTAATAGACGTCGCAGGATTTCGCGATGGCGTCTTCCATGGAGATCGCGTGGTGCGTGCCGCTGCGGCCCTCGCGGAAGGGCTTGGCATAGCCACGCAGCCTCCAGGAGCCGGGGCAGAAAATCGATTCCTCCGGCGTGATGGCGCCATACCGCAGTCCGGCAAGGGAGATGACCGGCTTGACCGTCGAGCCCGCGGGATAGGTGCCGCGCAGCGCGCGATTGAACAGCGGCCGGTCGATGTCCGTCGACATTTCGCGGTATTCGGCGCGTGTCAGGCCACGCCCGAAGAGGCTCGGGTCGAAACCCGGATGGCTGGCGAGAGCGAGGACGTCCCCGGTGGCAGGATCGATCGCGACCACGGCGCCACGGCGCCCGCGCAGACCTTCTTCCGCGGCCTGCTGGGCGGCGAGGTCGATCGACAGGATGACGTCCGATCCGGCCTTGGGCGCGCGCGACCGCAGGTCCGGTGCGAAACCGCCGGCCTTCTGCACCGACCGTCCCTGCGCGTTGACGAGGACCTCGCGGAATCCGTTGGTGCCGTGCAGTTCCTTCTCGCGGGCGCTTTCGACGCCCAGTTTTCCGATCAGCGTCGTGCCGGCATAGGCCGCGCGGTCGATGCGGGGCAGGTCCGCCTCGCTGATCGCGGCGACATAGCCCAGTGCATGCACGCCGAGTTCGCCGTAGGGATAGGCCCGCGTGAGTCGGGTGCGGATGTCCACGCCCGGGAACCGGTGGCGGTTCACGGCAAAGCGCGAGAGTTCCTCTTCGGTCAGCCGCAGCCGGATGGGTACGCCTTCGAATCCGCGGCGCGACTTCACGAGCCGCCGGATGTCGTTGATGCCATCCTCGGGGATGAGTCCCAGCGCGGAGAGTCCCTTCAGCGTTGCGTCCAGGTCGGAAACCTGTTCGCGCACCAGTTCCAGCTGGTAGGCAGCCTGGTTCTCCGCGAGGACGATGCCATTGCGGTCGCGGATCAGCCCCCGGCTCGCGGGAATCGGGTCGAGGCGCGCGCGGTTGCCCTGCGACTGCTCGAGGTAGTAGTCATAACGCAGGACCTGCAGCAGGAACAGCCTGCCGAACAGCAGCAGTGCGGCCGCACCGATCAGCACGGAGGCCACGAGCATGCGCTGCTGGAACAGCTGCTGCTCGCGGAAGAAGTTCTTGATGCTGACCTTGGGGGCCATGCCTGCCTGCGCGACCGGGTCAGCGTGGGGCGTGGAGGCGGCCGAGCACCCCCACCACGACGGGCCACAAGGCGGCCCCGGTGAAACAGGGCAGCCACCGCAGCCAGTTGTTGAGCGGGTGGCCGCTCCAGCCGTCGATGGCCCAGATCAGGCCCTCGTGGAGCAGCAGGCCGATGAGCACCAGCAGCCCCTGTTCGAAGATCGGCTTCGCGCGGGTCATGAGGTGCATGCGTACCGCGAGGTAGGTGACGAGCGACAGGGCGAGCGCGTGCTCACCCAGCAGGGAACCCTGCAGCAGGTCGATGAGGAGGCCGGAGAGGAAACCCACGAGGATCCCGCCGGAACGCGGCGACATCGTCGACCAGTACAGGATGACCAGGGCGACGAGGGGAGGCCGCAGCACCGACAGGAAGCGCGGCAGCGGCACCAGCATCAGCAGCAGCGCGACGAATACCGTGCCGTAGACGAGCAGCGCCGAGCTGCGTGACTTCCGCAGGCTCATGGCGTGTCCTTCGTGTCAGGCCCGGGCGTCCTGGCGGGATCGGGCGCCGCGTTGTCCGTCGCCGCAGTGTCGGCCGCAGCTTCCGCGTCGGGCTCCGTCGGCGCGCCGAGCGTGACCTGCGGCAGTTCGGTGGCCTTCTTCTCGACCGGCGCGGCCGGATGGCTCGCGTCGAACCACACCAGCATGACTTCGCGGTCGCGTTCCAGCGTCGCGAGCGGGCGCGCGCGCACCTGCGCGAGCAGCATGACGGGATCGCGCTTGATGCCGGTGACCACCGCGACGGGATAGCCCGCGGGATAAACGCCGCCCAGGCCGGAGGTGACCAGCAGGTCGCCGGCCTTCACGTCCGAGTTGACGGGCAGGTAGGGCAGCAGCAGTTCACCGCTGTTGCCGGCGCCCACCGCGATGGAGCGCAGCCCGTTGCGGGCCAGCTGCACGGGCACGGCGTGTTCCGGATCGGTGACGAGGATGATTTCAGCGCTCCAGGGCCCGACGCGGGAAACCTGCCCGAGCAGTCCGCGTGCATCCAGCACGGCCTGCCCGTCGAAGATGTCGTCCTGCCGGCCTTTGTTCACGAGCAGCCGCTGCCGCAAGGGGTTCAGTTCGAGGCTGACGACTTCGGCGACCTGCTGGCGGGTGACCAGCGGCGGCATCGCCGCCTTCAGTGCGCGCAGCTGCGCATTCTCGTGTTCGAGCGCCTCGAGCCGGAGCTGCGACAGGCTCAGTTCCCGCTCGCGCGTCCGGAGGCCGGCGATCTCCGCGCGCAGCGACTCGCGCGTTTCGAAGAGTTCGCCGAACCAGCTGACGGCGGAACGGGGCGAATTCATGACGACCAGGAAGGGCTGGGTCGCCGACTGCAGGTAGAAGCGCGCGTCATCGATCCAGCCGCCGCGCTGGTCGAGCACCATCAGCGCGACGGAAACCAGCGCGAAGAACGCGAAGCGTGGTCCAGGCGCGCTGTCGCGGCTGGAGGTATCGCTCGGGGTACGACGGAACACGGTCGCCATCGGAGGTTACTGGCCCCCGTTCGCGACGGTCATTCGAGGCCGAAGTGACCGGGGCCGAGTTCGTCCATCAGCTCGAGGATGCGGCCGCCGCCACGGGCGACGCAGGTCAGCGGATCCTCGGCAATGACGACCGGCAGGCCCGTCTCTTCCATGAGCAGCTTGTCGATGTCGCGCAGCAGCGCGCCGCCGCCGGTGAGTACGATGCCACGTTCGGCAACGTCGGCGCCCAGTTCCGGAGGCGTCTGTTCCAGCGCCTGTTTCACGGCGCTGACGATGCCCTGCAGCGGTTCCTGCAGCGCCTCGAGGATTTCATTGCTGTTCAGCGTGAAGCTGCGCGGCACGCCTTCCGACAGGTTGCGGCCCTTCACGGACAGTTCGCGCACCTGCTGGCCGGGGTAAGCCGAACCGATCTCGATCTTGATGCGCTCGGCGGTGGCTTCGCCGATGAGAATGCCGTAATTGCGGCGGACGTAATTCATGATCGCATCGTCGAAGCGGTCGCCGCCGATGCGGGCCGAGTTCGCGTAGACGACGCCGTTCAGCGAAAGGACGGCCACTTCCGACGTGCCGCCGCCGATGTCGATGACCATCGAGCCGCGGGCTTCGTGCGTGGGCAGGCCCGCACCGACCGCCGCGGCCATCGGCTCGCTGACGATCGCGACGTTGCGGGCGCCGGCGCCCTCGGCGGATTCACGGATGGCGCGGCGCTCGACCTGCGTCGAGCCGAAGGGCACGCAGACCAGCACGCGCGGGGAGGGCTTCAGGAAGCGGTTGCCGTGTACCTTGTTGATGAAGTACTGCAGCATCTTTTCGGTGTACGTGAAGTCGGCGATGACGCCGTCCTTCAGCGGGCGCACCGCGTGGATGTGGTCCGGCGTGCGGCCCAGCATGTTCTTGGCTTCGGCGCCGACGGCGACGATGAGCTTGCCACCCCGGGAGGGCTCGTCCTGGATCGAAACCACGGAAGGCTCGTTCAGCACGATGCCTTTTCCGCGGACATAAATCAGGGTGTTGGCCGTTCCCAGGTCGATCGACAAATCGCTGGAGAAATAGCCACGCAGGCGCTTGAACATGGAGGGAGTGGACCTTGGGACGGGGGGAGGGGAGGGCGCCGGGTAGGGTAGCAACGGCAGGGACAGGCCGCAACCCGACGTGTATCATTTCGGGCCTTATTTTCCGGTGGAAAGTCGCGCTCCGATGAGCCTCACACCCAAGCAGATCGAAAGCATTGCCCACCTCGCCCGGCTGGAGCTGAAGGCCGAGGAAATTCCCGTCTACACCAACAGCCTGTCCCGGATCTTCGGTCTGGTGGACGAACTGGACCGCGCGCAGACGGCCGGCATCGAGCCGATGGCCCACCCGCTCGAGGACCAGGTGCAGCGCCTGCGGCCGGACGCCATCACGTCCCCGGATTCGCGGGACCTCTACCAGCTGAACGCCCCGCAGGTCGATGGCGGCCTGTACCTCGTGCCCAAGGTGATCGAGTAATGGCCGACCAGACCCTGGCCGCCGTGGCCGCCGGCCTCAAGGCCGGGAAATTCTCGAGCGTCGAACTGACGAAGGCCTGCCTCGCCCGGATCGACCAGGCGCAGCCGCAGCTCAACGCGATGGTCACGGTCACGGCGGAATCCGCCCTGGCCGCCGCCGCCGCCGCAGACGCCCGCATCGCCGCAGGCGGCGCCGGTCCGCTGACCGGCGTGCCGATGATCCACAAGGACATCTTCTGCACCGCCGGCGTCCGCACGACCTGCGCCTCGAAGATGCTGTCGAACTTCGTGTCGCCCTACGACGCGACGCTGGTCGGCAAATACAAGGACGCCGGCATGGTGATGCTCGGCAAGGCCAACATGGACGAGTTCGCGATGGGCTCGTCCAACGAGACCAGCTTCTTCGGAACCGTGAAGAACCCCTGGGACCTGACGAAGGTGCCCGGTGGTTCCTCGGGTGGTTCCGCGGCCGTCGTGGCCGCGCGACTGGCGCCGCTTGCCACCGCGACGGATACCGGCGGATCGATCCGCCAGCCCGCCGCACTGTGCGGCGTCACGGGCATCAAGCCGACGTATGGCCGCGTGTCGCGTTACGGAATGATCGCCTTCGCCTCGAGCCTCGACCAGGCGGGCGTCATCACGGTTTCGGCCGAGGATGCGGCGCTGACGCTGCAGGTGATGGCAGGCTTCGATCCGCGCGATTCCACGAGCGTGGACGTGCCGGTGCCGGATTATTCGACCGAACTGCAGCAGCCGATGCGGGGCCTGCGCATCGGCATCCTGAAGGAATTCTTCGGCGCCGGGTTGGACCCGGTGGTCGAACAGGCCGTGCGTGACTCGCTCGCCGTGTGGCAGAAGCTCGGCGCGACGGTGAAGGAAGTCAGCCTGCCGAACCTGCCGCTTTCCGTGCCGACGTACTACGTCGTGGCGCCGGCGGAATGTTCCTCAAACCTCGCGCGCTTCGATGGCGTGCGCTTCGGCCATCGCTGCGAAAACCCGAAGGACCTGCTCGACCTCTACAAACGGTCGCGTGCCGAAGGTTTCGGCGCCGAAGTGAAACGTCGCATCATGACCGGCACGTACGTGCTGTCGGCCGGCTATTACGACGCGTATTACCTCAAGGCCCAGCGCGTGCGCGCGCTGATCAACCAGGACTTCAAGCGGGCCTTCGGCGAGGTCGACCTGCTGGTCGGCCCGACGACGCCGACGACGGCCTTCGGCCTCGGCGACAAGACTTCGGACCCGATCACCATGTACCTGAACGACATCTACACCATCGGCGCGAACCTCGCGGGGTTGCCCGCGATGTCGATCCCCTGCGGGTTCTCGGCCGGCCTGCCGGTCGGCGTGCAGCTGATCGGCCCGCACTTCGCCGAAGGCCGCCTGCTGGCCGCGGCGCACGCCTACCAGCGCGAAACCGACTGGCACCTGAGGGCGCCGGCCGGCTGGGCCGCGGACTTCGAGCCGTCGACGACGGGCGGTGCGGCATGAGCGAGGTGAACAACGGCTGGGAAACCGTCATCGGCCTGGAGATCCACACCCAGCTCGCGACGAAGTCCAAGATCTTCTCCGGCTCGCCGACGGCCTATGGGGCCGAGCCCAACACGCAGGCCGACCTCGTCGACCTGGGGTACCCGGGGGTGCTGCCGGTGCTGAACGCGGAAGCCGTGCGCATGGCCGTGAAGTTCGGCCTCGCGATCGGCGCGTCGATCACGCGCCGTTCGGTCTTCGCGCGCAAGAACTACTTCTACCCGGACCTGCCGAAGGGCTACCAGATCAGCCAGTACGAGCTGCCCATCGTCGGCAAGGGTTCGCTGGAAGTGATGATGGACGACGGCACCGTCAAGGTCGTTGGCGTCACCCGTGCGCATCTGGAAGAGGACGCGGGCAAGAGCCAGCACGAGGGCGTCGGCGTTTCGGCGATCGACCTCAACCGGGCGGGCACGCCGCTGATCGAGATCGTGTCGGAGCCCGACATGCGCTCGGCCAAGGAAGCCGTCGCGTACATGAAGAAGATCCACACGCTGGTGCGCTACCTCGGCATCTGCGACGGCAACATGCAGGAAGGGTCGTTCCGCTGCGACGCGAACGTCTCGGTCCGCCGCAAGGGTGCCGGGAAATTCGGCACGCGCGCGGAGCTGAAGAACCTCAACTCGTTCCGCTTCGTCGAGCGGGCGATCAACATTGAAGTCGCGCGCCAGATCGACATCCTCGAGGGTGGCGGCCAGGTGGTGCAGGAAACGCGTCTCTACGACGCCGACCGGGACGAGACGCGCTCGATGCGCTCGAAGGAAGAGGCGAACGACTACCGCTACTTCCCGGATCCGGACCTGCTGCCGGTCGTGATCGGCGAGGACTTCCTCGACGCCGTGCGCGCGACGCTGCCGGAGCTGCCGGACGCGAAGGCCCGGCGATTCCAGTCGCAGTACGGACTGTCCGCCTATGACGCGGGCTTCCTGATCGCGAGCGGCGAACTGGCCGATTATTACGAGGCCGTCGCGGCGCTGGTGCCGTCGGATCCGAAGCTCGCGGCCAACTGGGTGATGGGCGAGCTCTCGGCCGCGCTGAACAAGGACGGCCTCGATATCTCGCAGAGCCGGCTGTCGGCCGCGAAGTTCGGTGCCCTGCTGAACCGGATCGTGGACGACACGGTGTCCGGCAAGCTCGCGAAGGAAGTCTTCGAGGCGATGTGGGGGGAAGGCCTGGAAGCCGACGCCGTCATCGATGCGCGTGGCCTGAAGCAGATCACCGACCCGGCCGCGATCGGTGCCGTGATCGACGGAATCATCGCGGCGAACCCGAAGCAGCTCGCCGATTACCGTTCGGGCAAGGACAAACTCTTCGGCTTCTTCGTCGGCCAGGCGATGAAGGCGACGGGCGGCAAGGCCAACCCGGTGCTGCTGAACGACCTGCTGAAACAGAAGCTCGCGCCGTAAGGCGCGGGCCAGTCCGTCATTGCGATGACCCCCATGCGTGAAGTCGACAGCCTGCGGCGCTTCCTGTTCGAAAACGAGCCGCTGCGCGGCCACTGGCTGCGGCTGGAGGATTCCTGGCGCGCCGCGCGCGAACACCAGTCGCATCCGCCGGTCGTCACGGCCCTGCTGGGCGAAGCGCTGGCCGCCGTGACGCTGCTCGGTGCGGCCCTGAAATTCCGCGGCACGCTGACGCTGCAGGTCCGCGGCACGGGCCTGCTGCCCCTGCTTATCGCGCAGTGCACGCACGACCGCAAGCTGCGGGGTGTCGCGCAGCCGCGCGAAGGCGCCGTGATCCCGGACGATGCGACGCTCGCGGACCTGGTGGGCGAAGGGCAGATGGTCGTCACCGTCGACAACGAGGAAGGCATGCCCTGGCAGGGCATCGTGCCGCTCGTGGGCGCGACGCTGTCCGCCTGCCTGGAGCAGTACTTCGAATCCTCCGAGCAGCTGCCGACCCGGCTGGTGCTGGCCGCGGATGCGCATCGCGCCGCGGGCCTGCTGCTGCAGAAGTTGCCGAGCCCCGATGGCACGGGTGAGGGCGAGGAAGGCCGTCGCCGCGACCTCTGGGACGAGGCGGCGCTGCTGCATGCCACGCTCGGCGGGCGCGAGCTGCTCGATACGGAGCCCGACGTGTTGCTGCATCGTCTGTTCGGGGAACATGACCTGCGGCTGTTCGAGGGCGAGACGGTGGCCTTCGGCTGCCGCTGCAGCCCGGAGCGCGTCGCGAATGTCCTGCGGTCGCTGGGTGCCCACGAAGCGAACGACATCGTCGCCGAGCAGGGTGTGATCAGCGTGACCTGCGAGTTCTGCCACCGTCCTTACCGCTTCGACGCGATCGACGTCGCGCAGCTGTTCGCGGATGCGCCGGCCGCCGATGGCGGCGATGCGGTGAACTGAGCCGCGGGTCCTAGAGGATTCCGCGCAGGTAGCCGGGACCTCCGAGCTGCCGCATCTGCACCTGGATGGCTTCCCGCCGACCCTGGACATAGGCGCCGGGTTTCGCGGCGTTCATCCGTTTCGGCGCGGGCAGGACGGCCGCGAGCTGTGCGGCTTCCGCCGCCGACAGGCTGCGCGCGTCATGGCCGAAATACTGCGTCGACGCGGCCTGCGCGCCGTAGACGCCGCGGCCGAGTTCGATGAGGTTGAGATAGACCTCGAGGATCCGCCGCTTGGGCCAGCAGGTTTCCAGCAGCACGGTGAACCAGGCCTCGAGGCCCTTGCGCAACAGGCTGTGGCCGGACCACAGGAACAGGTTCTTGGCCGTCTGTTGCGAGATGGTGCTGGCGCCGCGGGCCCGGCCACCGCTTTCGGCTTCGGCCAGGGCCTTCTTGATCTGCACGACGTCGAAGCCCTTGTGGCTCGGGAACAGCTGGTCCTCCGAGGCGATGACCGCGAGGGCGAGCTGGGGGGAGATGTCCTTCAGGTCGCGCCACTCGTGGCGCAGGACGAAAGGCTTCGCGCGCCTGTCGTCGCGCTGGGCCCAGGCCTCGTAGCGGGCCTCGAGCATGAAGGCACTGGTGGGCGGATCGATCCAGCGGAGCGCCAGCACCAGCAGCACGCTGGCCGCGACGGCGACCAGCGTGGACAGGGACAGGAAACGCAGCACGCGCCGGAGGAAGTGGAACAGGCCCTTCATCCTCGCGTCGCGCGCTGCGTGGGTTGCGCGATTAGGCGCGCTTGGCCGAGTTGATCACGATGTCCGTGACCGGCACGTCCTGGTGACCGCGGCGGTTGCCGGTGCGCTCCTTGGCCATCTTGTCGATCGTGTCCATGCCGTCGACGACCTTGCCGAACACCGCATAGCCGAAATTGCCCGGCGAGTTGTTCAGGAAGTCGTTGTCGGCCAGGTTGATGAAGAACTGCGACGTGGCGCTGTTGATGTCGTTGGTACGCGCCATCGCGATCGTGCCGCGGTCGTTCTTCAGGCCGTTCTTGGCTTCGTTCTTGATCGGCGCGCGGCCGGCCTTCTGGTCCATTCCGCCGTCGAGGCCGCCGCCCTGGACCATGAAGCCCGGGATCACGCGGTGGAAGATCAGGCCGTCGAAGAAGCCGTCGTCGACGTACTGCAGGAAATTGGCGACGGTCTCGGGTGCCTTCTCGGCATCGAGTTCCAGCGTGAAGCCGCCCAGCGAAGTTTCGAAACGGACCATGTGTTGTGTGCTCACAGGAGGGTGGGGGAATGCGTGCCGGGCCATTGCGCCACCGTGACGCGCGGCAGGCCGGCCAGATCGGGGTGGCAGACTACGCGAGCGTAGCCGCGGGCGACAAGTTCGGCGGCCAGTCGCGCGTCCTGCGTCGCGCCATGTTCCAGCAGCAGCCAGCCACCCGGGCAGAGCCGGGACCGCGCCTGGTCCGCGATGGCAAGCAGGTCGGCGTAGCCGTCGTCGGGCGCGGCCAGGGCGGAGAGCGGTTCGTGACGGAGCGACAGCAGCGCCGCGTCGTCCGGTGCCACGTAAGGCGGATTGCTGGCGATCGCGTCGAACGCCGGACCCGCGAGCGGGGTGCACCAGCTGCCAAGGTGGAAGTCCACGTTGCGCAGGCCCAGGCGCTGCGCGTTGAGCCTTGCGATGTCCAGTGCCGCCGGCGAGGCGTCGACCGCGGTGATCGACCAGGCTGGGCGCTCGTGGGCGAGTGCCAGCGCGATGGCGCCCGAACCGGTGCCCAGGTCGGCCACGCGCCGGGCGGCTGCCGGCAGCAGTGCCAGCATGCGCTCGACCAGCAGCTCCGTTTCGGGCCGGGGTACGAGCGTGTCCCGCGTCACCCTGAGATCCAGCGACCAGAATTCCTTGTGGCCTTCTATGTAGGCAAGCGGCTCGTCGTCGGCGCGGCGCAGGCAGTCCGCGGCGAAGCGCGCAGCAGCGTCGGGCGTGACGGTCCGTTCGTCATGGGCGATCAGCAGCGCGCGCGACCAGCCCGTGGCCCGGGCCAGCAGCAGCTGGGCATCGAACGGGGCAATGCCCTGCCGCGCCGCCTGCGCCAGCAGGGCGGACACGGTCGGGGCGTCTGGTACAGTCGCGCCGCCTTGCCGGGAGTGTCCTGTGTCCAATTCGCCTGCCGCCCGTCCCTTGCCCGTGATCACGTCGCTGTCGCCACGCGAAGTGCTGCGCGGGACCTGGGCATTATTCCAGTTGTCGTGGCCGACGTGCCTGCCCCTCGCGCTGGTGGGTGTCACCGCGAGCGGCGTGCCGGGTTCCGAGGCCGCAGCCGCCGGTGCCGCGCGCGGGCTGTCGCAGGGCGCGGACTGGTGGGCGCTGTACGTTGTCAGCACGGTGCTGACGCTGGCCTGCTATGGCGCGGTGGTGCTGCGGCAGCGGTCGATCGCCGATGGCGAACCGCTGCCGATCCTCGATGCCCTGCGCCGCGGCGTCATCGGCCTGCCGAAGACGGCCGCCACGGCGCTGCTGTGCACGGCCGGCGTGCTGCTGGGCGGTGTGCTGCTCGTGCTGCCCGGACTGGCGGCGATCGTCTGGCTGTCGCAGGCATGGGTCATCGCGCTGGAAGGGGCCCTGCCGGTCGCGGCCATCCGCGGCAGCATCGCCTCCGTGCGCGGCCGGTTCTGGCCCATCGCCAAGGTCATCGCGGTGCTTCTCGCGGCGGTGCTGGTCTTCGTCATGCTGGCCGGCATCTTCGTCGGCGTACTGATGGCTGCAGCCGGGAAACAGGGGCCGACCACCGTCGCGGGCCAGACGCTGTCGCGTCTGCTGTTCGGGGCGGTGATCGCCCTGCCGGTCGTCCATGTCGGCGCGGCGCTGGTCGTCCTGCGGCGGTACCTGCGCGGGGCCGGCTGAACCGGACTGGATTCAGCCGTTTTCGCCGACCTGCGCGGCGAGTTCTTCCGCCTGGTGTTCGGTCTGCAGTGCCTGCAGCAGTTCGGCCAGGTTGCCATCCATCACGTCGGCGAGCTTGTAGAGCGTGAGGTTGATGCGGTGGTCCGTCACGCGGCCCTGCGGGAAGTTGTAGGTCCGGATGCGTTCCGAGCGGTCGCCGCTGCCGACCTGCAGCTTGCGCGACTGGGCCTGGGCGCTCTGCTGCTTTTCCCGTTCCGACGCGAGCAGCCTTGCCTTCAGCAGGGACATCGCGCGGGAGCGGTTCTTGTGCTGTGAACGTTCGTCCTGGCATTCGACCACGACGCCGGTCGGCAGGTGCGTGATGCGGATGGCCGAGTCCGTCTTGTTGACGTGCTGGCCGCCGGCCCCTGAAGCGCGGAAGGTGTCGATGCGCAGGTCCGCGGGGTTGATGTCGATGCTGTCGATCTCGTCCTCCTCCGGGAGGATCGCGACCGTGCATGCGGACGTGTGGATGCGGCCCTGTGCTTCGGTCGCGGGCACGCGCTGCACGCGATGCGTGCCGGACTCGAACTTGAAGGCCGAGAAGGCGCCGCGGCCGACGACCCGCGAAATGATTTCCTTGTAGCCCCCGTGCTCGCCGAGGGATTCGTTCAGGATCTCCACCTGCCATCCGCGTCCCTCGGCGTAACGGGTGTACATGCGGTGCAGGTCGCCGGCGAAGATCGCGGCTTCGTCGCCACCGGTGCCGGCGCGCACTTCGAGGTAGATGTTCCGTTCGTCGCGCGGGTCCCTGGGGATCAGCAGCAGACCGAGTTCCTGTTCGGATTCGACGAGTACGCCCTGCAGGCGGCGGACCTCGTCTTCGCCCATTGAGCGCATGTCGGGATCGGCGTCCTGGGCCAGTTCCTGCGACGCCGCGAGCTCGGCCAGCAGTTCGCCATGGCCCCTGAAGCGCTGCGCAAGCGGCTCCAGCCGCGCGTACTCCATCGAGAGTTCACGGAACTCGGGCGAACTGCCGGAGGTGGCCGGATCGGCCAGCAGGCGTCCCACTTCCTCGAAGCGGTCGGCCATCTTCTCAAGCTTCAGGCGGATGGAATCTTTCAAACTGGGCAGTCGGCAAGGGGATCGGCTAAGGTCGCGATCATGCCTCAATCCATCCGTTTCCGGGCGGTAACTGCCGCTCTGCTGCTTTTCGCAACGTCGCTTCCCGCCGCGCCTGCCCAGGACCCGGCCGTCGTCGTCGCGGAGATGGCCCTGCAGAAGGGGCAGTGCCGCGAAGCGGCCGAGGCTTTCGCGAAAGCTTCTGCCGCGTCCGGCGCTGTCGACCTGGCCGCGCGCGCGACGCAGGTGGCCCTGGGCTGCGAGCAGCTTGATGTTGCGCAGCGCGCCGCGGTCCGCTGGCAGCAGCTGGCGCCGGGTCGTGGCGAGCCGGCGCTGGCGCGTGGGCTGGTCGCCATGAAGCGCTTCCAGGTGGAGGAGGCGCGCAAGGCGCTGGTCGCGTGGCGCGATTCGGGGGCCGCGGGCAACCAGGACCCGGGGCACTTCGCGCAGGTTCTCGAGAGCGAGACCGACAGTGTCATCGCGTACCGGCTGTTCGGCGACGTCCTCCTTGGCGACGATCCCACGGCCGAGGTGCTGCTGGCGCAGGCGACGCTCGCGCTGCATGCCTTCGACTACCAGGGCGCCGTGAAATTCGCGGACCGGGCGCTGGCGCTGCGGAGCGGATCGATCCCGGTGCAGCTGCTGAAGGTGCGTGCGCTGGCGATGCTGGGGGACGCCGCGCCGGCCCTGGACCTGGCGCGCGAGCTCGACGGCAAGCTCGCCGACGACGATGCTTTCCTCGCGGCGGATGTCCTCGCGGCCGCGCAGCGCATCGGGGCGGCGCGCGAGGAACTGGAACGGCTGCGGGACAAGCCGGGCCTGGGACCCGGCGTCGAACGCCGACTGGGCGCGATCGCCCTGGAGCAGGGCGACCTCGATGCGGCCGAAAAGCATTTCATGGCGATCATGGGCCAGCGGGCCCAGGCACCGGTGGCACTGCTGTCCTTGTCTCGGATCTTCGAACGTCGCGGGGACGACGAGCGGGCGCTGCGTGGCTACGCCTTGCTGGCGGATTCCTCGGCCTCGCTGGCGGCGCGCGCCGGCGCCGCACGCGTGCTGCTGAAACAGGGCAAGCGAGAGCAGGCCCTGTCCCTGTTCGACGGCTACCTGAAACAGCACCCGGAGAGCGCCATCGAAGTGGCCGGCGCCCGGGCGCAGCTGTTCGCGGGCCGCGGCGAGGCGGCCACGGCAGTGGCGGTGCTGGACGAGGCGCTCAAGGAGTACCCGAACCATCCGCAGCTGCAGTACCAGCGCGCGACGATGCTGGAGCGTGCGGGCCGCCATGCGGAGGCGGAGCGAAGCTTCGAAGCCCTGCGGAAGCAGCGCCCGGAGGATCCCGGCGTGGCGAACGCGCTGGGGTTCACCCTCGCCGACCACAACCGCAGTCTCGAGCGCGCCGAGAACCTCATTCGACAGGCCCTCGGCGCGTCGCCCGACAACCCGGCGATCCTCGACAGCCTGGGCTGGGTGCGTTACCGCCGCGGCCATCTGGACGATGCGATCCTGCAGCTCGAGCGCGCATGGCGTGGACTGCATGATGCGGAGATCGGAGCGCATTTCGGCGAGGTCCTGTGGAAGAAGGGGAACGAAGGTCGCGCGCGATACGTCTGGCAGCAGTCGCTGAACGTCGATCCGGACGACGAGCTGCTGCGTGCGACGATGCGGCGCCTCACGGGCGAGGAGCTGCCGCGCGGTGATCGCTGACCGGATCCGGGCCGCGCTGCTGGGCGCGGTGCTCCTGCTGGCCGCCTGCGTGTCGGCGCCTCCTCGACCTGTCGTGCCGCTGGACCCGCAGGCGCGACGCGCGCTGCTGCAGTCCCTCGATGCCTTCTCCTTGTCCGGACGACTTGCAGCGGCCGTGGGCCAGGACGGCTTCAGTGCCAACATCGACTGGACGCAGCGCGACGCGCGCAGCGTGCTCGACCTGCGCGCGCCCCTGGGCTTCGGGTCCGCGCACGTGGAGCGCGACGGAACCCACATGAATCTCGAAACCAGCCGCGGGGAGAAGCTGAGTGGTCCCGATGCGGCCGAGGGCCTCGCGGCGCGCCTGGGCTTCGAGCCGCCGATGGATCGGCTGCGGTTCTGGGCCCTGGGGGTGGCGGATCCCTCGGCCCCGGCGGTCGAGGCGGTCGACGCGCAAGGACTGCCCGCGTCCATCGAGCAGGAGGGCTGGCGCATAGAATTCAGCGAGTACCGGACCGCGCCGGCGAGTTCGGCGGACGCGCAGGTGCCGCGGCGACTGACGCTGACCCGCGGTCCGGTGCGCCTGCGGCTCGTCGTGGACCGGTGGACGCTGGGGTCGAAATGAGTGCCGGCAGTTTTTCGGCGCCGGCCAAGCTGAACCTGTTCCTGCACGTGCTGGGACGAAGGTCGGACGGCTACCATGACCTGCAGACGGTCTTCCAGCTCGTGGACCTCTGCGACACGGTGGACCTCGTCGTCACGGACGATGGGCGGATCACGCGTGATCCGCCGCCGTCGAATCAGGTGCTGGCGGCACTGCCGGACGACAAGGACCTGACCATACGCGCGGCCCGGCTGCTGCAGGCGGACAGCGGGTGCCGCCAGGGCGCGCGGATCCACGTCACCAAGCGCATTCCCGAAGGGGGAGGGCTCGGCGGCGGCAGTTCCGACGCGGCGACCGTCCTGCTGGCGCTGGACCAGCTCTGGGGGCTGGGCTACGGACGGGACCGGCTCGCGGTGCTGGGGCTGCAGCTCGGTGCCGACGTACCGGTGTTCGTCAGGGGACGCAATGCCTGGGCGGAGGGGCGCGGCGAGCAACTGACGCCCGTCGACCTGCCGGAACGCTGGTACGTCATCGTCCGTCCGCCGGTGGCGGTGGGTACGGCCGAGATCTTCAATGCGCCCGAATTGACCCGGGATACCCCGCCGATCACACTACGCGCCTTCCTCGACGGGGCCGGCCGCAACGACTGCGAACCGGTGGCCCGGCGCCGCCATCCGGCGGTGGCTGCGGCTCTGGACTGGCTGGCGGGTTTTGCGCCCGCCCGCCTGACCGGCACCGGCAGTTGCGGCTTCGCGGCCTTCGATTCGGAGTCCGCGGCGCGGCAGGCCGCGGCGACGGCGCCGGCAGGCATGACGGCGTTCGTCGCCCGGGGAATCGCGCAGTCGCCCATCTGACGCGCGCGGCCGGTTTCAAGGCTGCTGGGGTGTCGCCAAGCGGTAAGGCAGCGGGTTTTGATCCCGCCATTCGTAGGTTCGAATCCTGCCACCCCAGCCATTCCTTCGGTTGCTCGCGCGCAACAGTTGTCGGATCGGCGCCAACATAATCCTTGAATTTTCACAGGTCCCTGTGGCTTGATCCGACAGGCCCGGTGCGCCCGCAACATATCGATTGACGCTGCGCGGCGCCGGATGGGCTGGAAACACAAGCAAAACCGGAAACGGGGGATACATGAATCGCAAAGAACAGTTGGGTCAGGTGTCCGTTCGCGCTGCCGTCGCAGCCGTCCTGGGCACTGCGCTGTTGATCGGTACGGGGGCGCAGGCCTTCGCCGCCGAGGCGCTGGACGAAGTCCAGGTCACGGGCTCGCGCATCAAGCGCGCGACCGATTTCGATACGGCGAACCCGACGACCGTCGTCGACGCCGAATACTTCAAGAACATGGGCATCGTGAACGTCGGCGACGCCATCAAGCAGCTGCCGTCGAACGTCTCCAACAATTCCCCGACGACGACCGGCAACGCGAACTTCTTCGCGGGCTCGACGATCGCCAACCTGCGCGGCCTGAATCCCTTCTTCGGCAGCCGCACGCTGAACCTCGTCAACGGCCGCCGTTTCGTGCCGACGAACCAGGGCGACGGCGTCGACCTGAACTTCATCCCGTCCATCCTGATCGAGCGCATGGACGTCGTGACGGGCGGCGCGTCCGCGGCCTACGGCTCGGGCGCCATCTCGGGCGTGAACAACATCTTCCTGAACCGCAAGCTCGAAGGCGGCAAGGTCGAGATGGACTATGGCCAGTCGTCGGAGAGCGACGCCAAGGACCGCCACATCGCGCTGGCCTTCGGCGCGGGCTTTGCCAACGGCCGCGGCCACTTCACCCTCGGCTATGAACACCAGCAGTCGGATGCGGTGGGCTGCCTCACCGCGCGCGACTGGTGCGCCAGGGGCAATGCCTTCATCCAGAACCCGGCGAACCCGGCGAATGGTGGCTCGGATGCGAACGCACCGAGCTTCATCCTGGCGAGCAACGTCCATGCGGCGCAGATCAGTTCCGCCGGCGTGTTCCAGAACTTCGCCGCGGGCTTCGGCGTACCGACGCTCGGCGTGAATGCCGCCGGCACGGGCACCGTGCCGTTCAACGTGGGTACCGGCGCCGTCGGCTCCCCCTTCAACAACGTGGTCGGCGGTGACGGCAAGTCCGTGTACCAGTACACGAACCTGCGCGCGCCGGTGAAGCGCGACGTGGGCGCTGCGACCTTCACCTACGAGCTCACGGATTCGCTGAACCTCAGCATCGACGCCAGCTACGGCAAGGTGAAGACGGACAACCGCACGGGCGGACTCGACGCGCAGTTCATGGCGGTGTCGGCCGACAACGCCTTCCTGACGCCGGCGCTGGCCTCGGCCCAGGCGGCCTATGCGCTCTTCCCGGGCGGCCCGGCCTTCTTCAACAAGGACTGGACCAGCCAGATCAACTCGCACTCGGCCTTCGAGACCGAGGTGAAGCGCATCGCCGTGGGCCTCGACGGCAAGTTCGGCGACAGCTCCTGGACCTGGGATGCCTACTTCCAGTACGGCCACACAGACCGTTCGCAGCTGGTCAACGACAACCGCCACCTGAACGCCTACAACTACGCGGTTGATTCGGTCATCGACTCGCGCGCGGGTTCGTCCACCTTCGGCCAGCCGATCTGCCGCGCGACGCTGCTCGGTTCGACCGACCCGATCGCGCAGGGCTGCGTGGCGCTGAATCCCTTCGGCACCGGCGCGATCTCCGCTGCCGCCAAGGCTTATGCCTTCGGTTACCTGCTCGAGACGCTGAAGTACGAACAGCAGGTGCTGGCGTTCAACACGACCGGCGACCTGTTCGAAGGCTTCGGCGCCGGGACGATCAAGGGCGCAGCGGGTGTCGAGTACCGCCAGGAGAAGGGCGAGAACATCGGCTCGCAGGGCGGCAAGCCGGACTACGTCCGCACCGACTACCTGATCCAGTACGGCGAATCCTTCGCGGGTGACGTCGATGTCCTCGAAGGCTACGTCGAAGCGAACATTCCGTTCCTGCGTGACGTGCCGGGCGCCCGCCGCCTGGAGATGGACATCTCGGCCCGCGAGTCGCGGTACGAGAACCAGGGCAAGGCCGGAACGACCGGCGACAAGCGTTCGCACAACATGACCACCTGGAAGGTCAGCGGCATCTGGGATCCGGTCGACTGGCTCCGCGTCCGCGCCAGCCAGTCGCGCGACAGCCGCGCGGCGAACTTCCGCGAGCTGTACTACGGCCAGATCATCCAGGCCGGCGGCATCTTCGGCTTCTGCGGACCGACGGGCTCGTCGTTCACGGACTCCTGCACCTGGAGCCTGGAAGGCAACGTCAACCTGAAGCCTGAAAAGGCGGACACCACGACCGTGGGCCTGGTCTTCACGCCGACGGCGGCGCCGGGCTTCCAGTTCGCGGCCGACTACTTCCGCATCAAGGTGACGGACGCGATCCAGCAGGCGAACGTGCGTCGCGTGCTCGATGGCTGCCAGATCTCGAACATCGCCGAGTTCTGCAACCTGCTGACGCTGGACGGCACGACCTACACCTTCGGTGGCAGGACTTACCAGGGCGTGCAGAGGCTGCGGGCGCTGGCCTTCAACGGCAGTGCCTATGAGTACCGGGGCATCGACTTCACGGGATCCTACAAGTGGGATCTCGCGGACAAGGGCGCCCTGAACTTCCGCCTGGTGGCCACGCGCATGCTGGAGCAGAGCTTCCAGCCGACGCCGGGCCAGCCGTTCCGGGATGTCGTGGGCCAGACCGGCACCTCGAACAGCTTCCTGTCGGACAACCAGCCGTCGGCCAAGTGGGTGGGCAACCTGTCGGCGACCTACGTGAACGGTCCGTTCACCGCGACGGCGCAGATGCGTTACGTCTCGTCGGGCATCCACAACTACCTGGGCGCGGTGCCGGGCGACGCCGACTACAACAACCCGCTGTTCACGAAGATGGACACGAACTCGGTGCCCTCGTACCAGGTGTATGGCCTGAACGCGGCGTACACGTTCGAGGGTGTCGGTCCGGCCAAGACGCTTCAGCTCTGGGGCGGCATCGACAACCTGTTCGACAAGGACCCGCCGATCGCGACGGGCACGGGCTTCGGTGGTGCAGCCAATGGCGGCACCAACGCCGTGTTCTTCGATACCATCGGCCGGTACTACAAGGTCGGCATCCGCGCCTCGTTCTGACGAGGTCGCGGTAGAGCAGGGCCCGGCCGCCTGGCCGGGTCCCTGCGGATCCCTTGCAGGGCCGCTCTCCAGGATGGAGGCGGCCATTTTTTTTTGCGGCATCGCCGCATCCCGGTCCCTTCCCCCCCGTCCAATCCGGTGCGAGGATGGTGCGCCGGACGCCGCTTGGGTTAGAATCCGAAGTTCCCCAGTGCAATCAGAAGGTTGGCAATCGTGGCAGAGCAGACCATCGCGCTCTTCACGGGCAACGCAAACCCGGCGCTCGCCCACGATATCGCCCGCCACCTGACGGTGCCGCTGGGGCGCGCGTCGGTGGGCCGCTTCAGCGACGGTGAAGTGAACATCGAGCTGATGGAAAACGTCCGCGGTCGCGACGTGTTCATCGTGCAGCCGACCTGCCCGCCCGCGGCGGACAACCTGATGGAACTGCTCGTGATGGCCGATGCCTGCCGTCGCGCCTCGGCCGCCCGCATCACCGCCGTCGTGCCGTATTTCGGCTACGCCCGGCAGGACCGCCGCCCGCGCGCCACGCGCACCGCCATCACGGCCAAGCTCATCGCGAACATGATCGAGGCCGCCGGCGTCGACCGCGTGCTGACGATCGACCTGCACGCCGACCAGATCCAGGGCTTCTTCGACATCCCCGTGGACAACGTCTACGGCTCGCCGGTGCTGCTGGGCGACGCCTGGCGCCAGGATTACGAGAACCTCATCGTCGTGTCGCCGGACGTCGGCGGCGTCGTGCGCGCCCGCGCGCTCGCGAAGCAGTTCAATGACTGCGACCTCGCGATCATCGACAAGCGCCGCCCGCGGGCGAACGAAGTGAAGGTCATGAACATCATCGGTGATGTGAAGGACCGCAGCTGCATCCTCATCGACGACCTCGTCGATACGGCGGGCACGCTCTGCCAGGCCGCCGAGGCCCTCAAGGAGCAGGGCGCCAAGCGCGTCGTCGCCTACATCACCCACCCGGTGCTGTCGGGCAAGGCGGTCGAGCGCATCTCCACTTCCGCGCTGGACGAGCTCGTCGTCACCGACACGATCCCGCTGTCGGCCGCCGCCCGCGAATGCGGCCGCATCCGCGTGCTGTCGGTCGCCGCGCTGCTGGCGGAAACGATCCGCCGCATCCGCGACGAAGAGTCGGTGAGCTCGCTGTACATCGACTGATGCTTTTTTGGGTGACGGGCCGCTGGTCGCGGCGGACCGTCTTTTTGCAACGCTACGGAGTAAGTGAAACATGGCTACGAAGTTCGAACTGAGCGCCGAGACGCGCGCTGACCAGGGCAAGGGTGCGAGCCGCCGCCTGCGTCATGCGGGCAAGGTCCCGGGCATCATCTACGGCGGCAATGAAACGCCGGCCAACATCTCGCTGAGCCACCAGAAGCTCGAGCAGGTCGTCGACAACGAGAAGTTCTACGCGACGATCGTCACGGTCGACGTGGCGGGCGCCAAGCAGCAGGTCGTCGTCAAGGACGTCCAGATGCACCCGGCCCGGAACGCCATCGTGCACATCGACTTCCAGCGCGTGCTGGCCGACAAGCCGATCCGCATGCACGTGCCGATCCACTTCCTGAACGAGGCCACCTCGCCGGGCGTGAAGCTGCAGGGCGGCGTCGTGTCGCACACGCGCTCGGACGTCGAAGTGTCCTGCCTGCCGAAGGACCTGCCGGAGTTCATCGAAGTCGACATGGGCCAGATGAAGCTCAACGACTCGGTCAAGCTGTCGGACCTCAAGCTGCCGGCCGGTGTGTCGATCCAGGAACTGGTGCATGGCCACGACGGCCCGGTCGTCGCGATCCACGCGCCGCGCGTCGAGGCCGAAGAAGCCCCGGCGGCAGCGGATGCGGCTGCGGTGCCTGCGGCCAAGGGTGCGGCGCCGGCCAAGGCGGCTGCTCCGGCCAAGAAGTAATCCCCGCCCGTCATGCCCGGCACGGACATCCGTCTTATCGCCGGGCTTGGCAATCCAGGCAGGGATTACGCGCAGACGCGCCACAACGCCGGGTTCTGGCTCGTCGACGAGCTGGCCCGGCGTCATGGCGGCAGCTGGCGGATGGAGCCGAAATTCAACGGCGAACTGGCGCGCACGCGTCTCGCCGGCCAGGAAGTCTGGCTCCTGAAGCCGATGGCCTACATGAACCGCAGCGGCGGCGTTACCGCCGCCGTTGCCGGTTTCTACAAGATTCCCACGCAGTCGGTGCTCGTCGCGCATGACGAACTCGACCTGCCCGTCGGCACGGCCCGCCTGAAAGAGGGCGGCGGTGCGGGCGGACACAACGGACTGAAGGACCTGATCGCGACGCTGGGTGCCGGCTTCTGGCGCCTGCGGCTCGGCATCGGCCATCCCGGGTCGCGCGACCTGGTGACGGATTTCGTGCTGGGGCGTGCCTCGAGCGCGGAACAGGACCGGATCGACGACGGCGTGCGCGCCGCCGCCGACATCGTGCCGGCGGTGCTGGAAAAAGGCGCCGCGGCCGCGATGCAGATCCTCCACGGTAAAGACTCTACGCAGAAGGCTTAAGACATGGGCATCAAGTGCGGCATCGTCGGATTGCCCAACGTCGGCAAGTCCACGCTTTTCAACGCGCTGACAAAGGCGCAGATCGCGGCGGAAAACTATCCCTTCTGCACCATCGATCCGAACGTCGGCGTCGTCGGCGTGCCGGACCCGCGGCTCGATACGCTGGCCTCGATCGCGAAGCCGGAGCGCGTGCTGCCGACGGCGATCGAGTTCGTCGACATTGCGGGCCTCGTCGCCGGCGCTTCGAAGGGCGAAGGCCTGGGCAACCAGTTCCTCGCGCACATCCGCGAGACGGATGCCATCTCGCATGTCGTGCGCTGCTTCGAGAACGATGACATCGTGCACGTGTCGGGCGGCGTGAATCCGATCGCCGACATCGACGTGATCGACACCGAGCTGTGCCTCGCCGACCTGCAGAGCGTCGAGAAGGGCGTCGACCGCGCGACCAAGGCCGCCAAGGGCGGTGACAAGGACGCGGTGAAGCGCCGCGAACTGCTCGTGAAGCTGGCCGCGCACCTGAACGACGGCAAGCCGGCGCGTTCGATGGCGATGACGGAAGACGACCGCAAGGAACTGCGCGACCTGCACCTGCTGACGATCAAGCCGGTCATGTATGTCGCGAACGTCAACGAGTCCGGCTTCACGAACAATCCGCACCTCGATGCCGTGCGTGCGCGTGCCACGGGCGAGGGCGCCGTCGTCGTGCCGGTCTGCGCGGCGATCGAAGCCGAGATCGCGCAGCTCGACGATGCCGAGAAGGTCGAATTCCTGAAGGACCTGGGGCTGGACGAGCCGGGCCTCAACCGCGTGATCCGCGGCGCCTACGAACTGCTCGGCCTGCAGACCTACTTCACCGTCGGTCCGAAGGAAGTGCGTGCCTGGACCGTGCGCAAGGGGTCGACCGCGCCACAGGCGGCCGGCGTCATCCATACTGATTTCGAGCGCGGCTTCATCCGCGCGGAAGTCATCGCCTATGATGACTACCTGGCCTGCAAGGGCGAAGCGGGCGCCAAGGAACAGGGCAGGCTCCGGCTCGAGGGCAAGGAGTACATCGTCCGCGAGGGCGATTTGATGCACTTCCGCTTCAACGTCTGACGCGTCGGCCGGTACCGGGGGCAGCATGTACGCATCGATCATCCTGCCGACTTACAACGAGGCCGAAAGCCTGCCGCGCGCGATCGAGGCGATCCGTGCGGCTATGGCCCACCGCGACGACTGGGAAGCCATCGTCGTCGATGACGATTCACCGGACCGGACCTGGGAACTCGCGCAGCGGTTCGGGCGCGACGATGCGCGCATCCGCTGCTACCGCCGCCTCGACCGCCGTGGGCTCTCGTCGGCCATCGTCGATGGCCTGAGCCTCGGCACCGGCGAGCGCCTGCTCGTCATGGATGCAGACCTGCAGCACGACGTGACGAAGGTCCCCGACCTGCTGGCTTCTCTGGATTCCGCCGACGTTTCCGTGGGCAGCCGCTACATGCGCGGCGGCGGCGTGGGCAAGTGGTCCAAGGGCCGGATCTTCCTGTCGCGTGCGGCGAGTTGGTCCGCGCGGATCGTGCTGGGCCTGCGGTCCACGGATCCGATGAGCGGTTTCTTCGCCGTGCGCCGCGAAGCCTTCCTGGGCGTCGCGGGCCGTCTCAATCCGCGCGGCTACAAGCTGCTGATGGAGCTGCTGACCCTGCTGCGCGGGGGCCGCGTGGCCGAGGTGCCTTACGTCTTCGCGCCGCGACAGGCCGGCGAGAGCAAGCTGTCAGGCGGCGTGATCTGGGAGTTCTTCCTCTCGCTGGTGGAACTCGCGACGCGCAACGTCGTGAGCGCCCGCTTCCTGAAGTACGCCATCGTCGGGCTGACCGGCGTCGCCGTGCAGTACGGCAGCTTCTATCTGCTCTGGTCGCGCTTCATGGGCGCGGAGGCCGGCACGTTCACGGCCATCGCGACTGCGGCGATCTCCAATTACGTCGCCAACAACCTCTGGACCTTCTCCGAGCGTCGCCACCGGTCGTTGCAGGACCTCACGCGCGGATTCGGCCTCTTCGTGGCGATCAGCGCCTGCGGTGCCTTCATCAACCAATCGGTCACCTGGTACCTCGAACACCTCGGGACGCAGCTGTCCGCGGCGATGGTCGCCGGCATCGTCGCGTCCACCGTCTGGAACTACTTCCTGAACCTCGACCTGACGTGGAAGGGCCATGCCCGGCCGGATTGAGCCGGGTGGGGCCGTCGGCGGCATCGCCCCGTCGACGTGGCTGGTGTGGCTCGCGTTCTGCGCCTGGCTTGCACCGCTGGGCCTGCGTGAGTACTGGTTCCCGGACGAGCCGGACGTCGCGCTGCCCGTGCTTGAAATGCTCCGCAGCGGCAACTGGATCGTGCCGACGGCGATGGATGCACCGTGGCTCGACTACCCGCCGCTGACGTACTGGGGCGGCATCCTGTGGTCGCAGTTGCTGGGCGCGACGCCACTGGCCTTGCGCCTCACGCCGCTGATTTCGGCGGTCGTGTTCCTGCTGTCCACGGCATCGATCGCGCGTCGCGTGGCCGGTCGGGATGCCGCCTGGCAGGCGACGCTGGTCGGCGTTGCGACGCCGCTTGTCTGGATGATGGCGACGACGCTGCAGGTCGACATGCCCTTTGCCGCGCCCCAGGCGGCGGGCTTCGCGCTGTACCTCGCCGGCGATGACCGCCGCGGAACGGCCGCGCTCGGCTGGCGCGTTGCCGCCTTCGCCTGTTTCGGCGTCGCCATCCTGGCGAAGGGCCCGCTCGGCCTGCTGCTGCCGGGGTTCATCCTCGTGCTCTGGCATGCCTCGCATCGCGAATGGTCACGCATCGTCCTGCTCGCGCCGCTGGCGCTGGCCTCGCTGGCCGTGGCGGCCCTCTGGTACGGGCCGCTGGTGAAACAGCTTGGCGCGGATTTCGTCGGCCGCGAGCTATGGCTGCAGAATTTCGATCGTTTCGGCACGACGACGCGCGGTCATGGCGGCAAGGGTGCCCTGTACTACCTGAAGAGCCTGGCTTCGGACCTCGGGCCCTGGGTGCTGTTGCTGCCGGCCGCGCTGTGGCAGGCCTGGCGCGAGCGATCCAGCCGCTACCTGCGGCTGGCTGGGATCTGGTTCCTGGTCAGCCTGCTGTTTCTGTCGGCCGCGTCGACGAAACGCAACGTCTACCTGCTGCCCGCGTATCCCGCGGTGCTGGCTTTGCTCGGCGGCTGGCTGGCCGGCCAGCGCGGATCGCGCTGGTTGCGCGTGATGCTGTGGGCCAGCGCCGCGCTGTTCGTCGTCGTGGCCCTCGCGCTGGCGGTCTGGCTGCACACGCCCTTGGCCACGTCGGCCCGCATCGCACCGCTCGCCGGCGCACTTGGCCTGCCGTCGCTGGCACTGGCTGCGGTGTTCGGCATCGGGGCGGCGGGCATCGTCGTCCTGCTGCGGAAAGGCGCTGTGCCGCGGGCCGTGGGGGCCCTGTCGGTCGCGATGCTCTCTGCGTTTGCCTCCGCGATGTGGCTCGTGATGCCGGTGATCGACGGCGCGCGCCAGTATTCGGTCGCAGCTCGCCAGGTCATGGCGCAGTCACCCGGCACGGGTCCCATCGGGTTCTTCGCGCCCGGACTCGAGAAGACCAAGCGCGCCGGATGGCTGTGTTACCTGGAAGGCCGCCATCTGGAATTCCTCGCGGAACCGGATGTCGCGCGGCGCTGGCTCGAAGCGAAGCCGGGCCGCGTGCTGCTCAGTGATCCCGAAACGGCACCACCCGTGCCGGGTACGCACGAGGTCGCGCGCTGGCGCCTGGCAGACCAGGAGTGGGTGTTGCGGGTGGCGGACCCGACCGGCTGAGGTCGCGGTGCGCGGCGCCCGGGTCAGGCGCTGGCGTTGAAATTCAATCCGTTCGCCGGAGCAGTCGCGCTGTTCGTGCCATACCGGCCGTAGGTGCGCGTCGCCGCCGCGTTGGCGTCCATCATGCCGAGCAGGTTGGATACCCGCTGCAGCCGGGCATTCACCAGCGCACCGTTGCGCAGGTTCTGGTCGCGGCACCGCGTGGCGAGGTCCGTGCACTGGCGAAGGCGGTCCAGCAGGCTGCCCCTCGGATCGCACCAGCGCAGGAGGGACTCGACCCCCTTGTAGTCCGTCGGCCGTCCGAACTGCCGGCAGACGCCCTGACGTTCGTCTTCGATCTGCAGCAGGCGGCTGACGCAGGCCTGACGGTCCTGGCCCGCCGCTTCGAGTCCATCGACATCGTTGTTGCCGAGCATTCCGTGCTCACGCTGCAGCTGGGTCTCCAGCTGGGCGAGGGCGGTGGCTTCCTCGTTCAGGAGGCGTTCCAGCAGCCCGAGGCAGAGGCCGGGGTCGAGTGCGTTCATTTCGAACCCTTGCGACCGAGATCGCGCTCAAGGCCCATCAGTTTGTCGGCGATGCGCATCGGATCGATCTGGTAGCTGCCGTCATCCAGCTTCTGGCGGATGGCGGCAACGCGGGACTCGTCCACGGCCGGCGAACCCTTGAGGCGCTGTTCCAGCGCCGCCAGCGTTCGCGCTGCACCGGTGATCTGGACTTCGACCGGCGGCGTGCCGGCGGGCTTCTCCGGGGTGGCCGCGGCCTTGTCCGGAGTGCTCCGGGCAACGGACGAGCTGGTCGCAATGCGAACCGAGCCATTGTCCAAGCCGTTGATTTTACTGGCCACCGAGAGGTCTCCTGCGCCAAAAGCGCTTCCTGTCATGGGCTTTAACGGCAGGGGCCGCGAGAACTTTAGGGCAGTGTAGTCGATCATCTTCCCACCCGAACTGTATCGGCCGATTCCACGCTGCCCTCGATGATTTTTCCCGAAGACAGGTTCTGGACCCGCACGCGGCCGTCCGGGCGGGCGTCCGCGACGGCCTCGCCGGGCGCGCGCACTTCGAAATGGCCGGAGGAGGCGACGAGGGTGACGCGCTGTCCGCGCCGCACCTTGATGTCTTCCAGCAGAAGATCCGTGGTCAGCGCGGTGCCGGGCGCCGCCGTCTGTTTCAAGTGGCGACCGGCCAGCTGCGCGGGGTCCGAGAGATAGAGGTTCGCGAATCCGGGTACCCGGCGGCGCTGCAGATCGACATCGCCGGCTGCGACAGACGCCCCGCGTGCGGCCGCCACGCGCAGCACGAGGACCGGCGCATCGGATTCAACGCTGACCGGCAGGTAGACGCTCCAGACCGGCGAGGCACAGCGGATGCCGACGGTGAAACGGGTGCCCAGCTTCGCGCCCTGCGGCAGGAAGGCTTCCGGTGCTGCGCAGGCAGCCAGATGCAGTCGGGGATCCAGCGGGCCTGGCTCTACAAAGAGGGTCGTGCCTTCCGGCTGCGGACCCAGTCGCGACGACGCGAACCCGGTCACCACGGCACGCAGGGCCTGCAGGTCCTGGATCGCATCCACCTGCGCGGACGCCTTTCCCGGGCAGGCCAGGGGCATCGCGATGGACAGCAGCAGGGCGGCGCGCTTGAGCATTCGGTGACGACATTCCGTCAGGTCGTGCGGCGACAGGCCGCGATGGCGGAATGAAAGCAAGGCCTGTGCCACCGCCGGCCGGTGCCGCGGGCTTCCATGGCTAAAGTTCCATGACAGGTCGCCGTTACACAGTACGACGGCCCGGCCTCCGTCGAGCGGCAGGATCCTGCCGCTCCATGACCGCGCGCTTGCCGCTTTCTGCCGCCGCCTGCCGCAAGACACCCGCTTCTTTGTCCCTCCAGGGCGTCACGCGTCCGTCAGCGGGGCGCTGGCACGGACCTTGCTCTGTCCTCCCCGGGACAGATTTTTGGCGGAGAACGGTCGTGGCAATGGATCTTGATGCGTATCTCGGCGTGAGCGCGCCAGCACTGCGGATCCGTGGGCAGCGGACGGAGCAGTTGGCAGTGAACCTCGCCAATGCGGAAACGCCGGGCTACAAGGCCCGCGACATCGACTTCAGCGCGGCGTTGTCGGCCGCCACCGGAGGCAATCCGAACTTCGCGAGCTCGGAAGCATTCCTGAAGTACCGCACGCCGCTCGCGCCGTCCCTCGATGGCAACACCGTCGACGTGCAGCTGGAACAGTCGGCTTTCGCGGAGAACTCGGTGCGCTACCAGGCGACGCTGTCTTTCCTGTCCGGAAGCTTCCGTTCCCTGATCACCGCGATCACCGGCCAGTAAGGCAAGGGAGCAGCGAACATGGCCAGTTTCAATATTTTCGATATCGCCGGTTCGGGCATGGCGGTGCAATCCGTGCGGCTGAACACGGTCGCGAGCAACCTCGCCAACGCGGAAAGCACCAGCAGCGACGCAGCGAGTGCGTACAAAGCCAAGCACCCCGTCTTCGAGGCAGTGCGTCTCGGGATGGCCGGCAAGTCCGCCCAGTCGTCCGTCGCCGTGCGCGTGAAGAACATCATGGAAGACACGCGCCCGGGCGAGGCGCGCTACGAACCCGGCAATCCGCT
>JBEEKA010000285.1:0-5081 GCA_041168985.1 Pseudomonadota bacterium
CGGATGACGGGGTGGGCCAGGGGCAGTACCCGGGCACCCAGCGCCCGCGCCTGGTCCTGGGCCAGCGAGGGAATCACGCTCGCGCCCAGTCCGGCAGCGACCAACTGGCTCACGGTGGTGAGCTGGCTGCACTCCAGGTCGATCTTGAACGCGAGGCCGGCTTCCGCCACCTTGGCTTCTATCAGTCGTCGCATGGACGACGGTCGTTCCAGGGTGATGATTCCCAGCCCTTCGAGGGCTTCCCATTTCGCCGTGCGACGCGATGCAAGCGCTGCGTCTGGCGGAACGATGGCCACGAAGCGGTCTACGAACAGGGATTCGAACGCGAGGTCGGGCGCCGACTCCGGTTCAAAGGTGAAGCCGATTTCCACGCGACCGCTCGAAACCAGATCCAGCACCTCTTCGTGGACGACGTCGCGCACGGACAGTCCCAGATCGGGGTGATTCCGGCGGAATTCCTGCAACACCCTCGGCAGGGCGTTGGCCGCGAAAGAGGGCATTGCCGCGATGGTCAGGTGGCCGGTCCGGAGACTGAACCGCTGTTGCAGCCGGTCGCGTACCCGATCCCAGTCCGCCAGCAGCTGCATGGCCTGCGGCAGCAGGGCGGCGCCTTCCTGCGTGAGCCTGACCTGTCGAGTCGTGCGGCTGAAGAGCTTCCCCCCCAGTTCCTGTTCGAGTCCGCGGATCGCAAGGCTGAGGGCCGGTTGCGACAGGTGCAGGCGCCGGCCGGCCCTTGCAAAGCTCAGGGTCTGCGCGACGGCGATGAAGGCCTTCAGCTGGCGTGGGTTCATTTAACTCTTTTAGGAAACTTATCAATCAAAATCAAATATCAATTTCCATTTGCATGACTGACGGGCGAGTCTCCGGGGTCTCTGGAGGGAGAGCGGCATGGCGGGATTGGACAAGCGCGTCGCGGGATACACCGAGGCGCTGGAAGGCATTTCGGACGGGATGACCTTGGCGGTGGGCGGCTTCGGGCTGTGCGGCATCCCCGAGAACCTCATTGCCGAGGTGCGCCGCCGCGGCACGGGTGGGCTGACGGTCATCTCGAACAACTGCGGCGTGGACGGCTTCGGCCTCGGCGTGCTGCTCGCGAGCCGGCAGGTTCGCAAGGTGATCGCTTCCTACGTCGGCGAGAACGCGGAATTCGAACGGCAGATGCTGGCCGGCGAACTGGACGTGGAACTGACGCCCCAGGGCACGCTGGCGGAAAAGCTGCGGGCCGGTGGAGCCGGCATTCCGGCCTTCTACACAGCGACCGGTTACGGGACGCCGGTTGGCGAGGGCAAGGAAGTCCGGGACTTCGGAGGCCGGCCCCACATCCTGGAGCAGTCGCTGACGGCCGATTTCGCGCTGGTCAAAGGCTGGAAGGCCGACTGGTACGGAAACGTCATCTACCGTCACACCGCCCGCAATTTCAATCCGCAGGTGGCAACCGCCGGCCGCATTACCGTCGTTGAAGTCGAGGAAATCGTCGCGCCAGGCGAACTCGACCCGGACGCGATCCACACCCCCGGGATTTACGTCGACCGGCTCATCCAGGGCCGCTTCGAGAAGCGGATCGAAAACCGAACTGTCCGCAAGGCTTGAGGAGCGAAGGCATGGCACTGTCACGGGACCAGATGGCGCGTCGCGTCGCGCGAGAACTCAAGGATGGCTATTACGTGAACCTGGGTATCGGCATCCCGACGCTCGTCGCGAACCACGTGCCGCCCGGGATCGAGGTGATGCTGCAGTCGGAGAACGGACTGCTGGGCATGGGGCCGTTTCCGCTCGAAGCGGACGTCGATCCCGACCTCATCAACGCCGGCAAGCAGACCGTCACGGCCTTGCCGGGGGCCGCGATCTTTTCGTCGGCGGACTCCTTCGGGATGATCCGCGGCGGACACGTGGACCTCACCGTGCTGGGCGCGTTCGAAGTCGACGTCCACGGCAACATCGCGTCCTGGATGATTCCGGGCAAGCTCGTGAAAGGCATGGGTGGCGCGATGGACCTGGTGGCCGGCGCCGACAACATCATCGTGACGATGATGCACGCATCGAAAGACGGGGAGTCCAAGCTGCTGGATCGTTGCACGCTGCCGCTGACCGGCGCCGGCTGCATACGCCGGGTCCTCACCGACCTCGGACTCTTCCGGATCGAGGATGGCGCATTCGTGCTGGAGGAACGAGCCCCGGGCGTCGAGGTCGACGAAATACGCGCGTGCACGGCCGGTCGACTCGTGGTGCCCGGTGTCGTGCCTGAAATGAACTTCCCGCAGGACGGACAGGAGTAGGGCATGCAGGATGTGGTCATTGTCGCTGCCGCGCGTACCGCGATCGGAAGTTTCCAGGGCGCGCTGTCGCAGCTGCCTGCTGCGGAGCTCGGCAGCATCGTGATCAAGGCACTGCTCAAGCGCAGCGGCCTGGCGGCTGACGTTGTGGACGACGTCATCCTCGGCCATGTGCTCGCAGCGGGTGCCGGCCAGAACACGGCCCGTCAGGCCGCGGTGAAGGCGGGCATCCCCGTCACCGTGCCCGCCATGGCGATCAACCAGGTCTGCGGATCGGGGCTCCGGGCGGTGCAGCTGGCCGCGCAGGCGGTTGCCAGCGGTGCGTCCGACGTGGTCGTGGCAGGGGGCATGGAGAACATGAGCCTTTCGCCTTACGTGCTGCCAACCTTGCGGACGGGACAGCGCATGGGCCATGGCAAGGCTGTCGACACGATGATCCATGATGGCCTGTGGGATGCCTTCAATGACTGCCACATGGGCATCACGGCCGAGAACCTCGCCCGCCGCCACGGGATCACCCGCGAGCAGCAGGACGCCTGCGCAGTCGAGTCCCAGCGGCGGGCCGCCGCCGCCCAGGCCGCCGGTCGGTTCGACGCCGAGATCGTTCCCGTGACGATTCCTTCGCGGAAAGGGGATCCGGTCGTCTTCTCGCGGGATGAGCAGCCTCGCGCCGGTACGACGGCCGAGGACCTGGCCCGGCTCCGGCCGGCATTCGACAAGCAGGGTTCGGTCACCGCCGGCAATGCCTCGACGCTCAATGACGGGGCCGCTGCGGTGCTGGTGATGAGCGCGGCTCGGGCCGCTGCGCTGGGGCTCGTGCCCCTGGCGCGAATCGCCGGGTTTGCGAACGCCGGAGTCGATCCGGCTTTCATGGGAGAAGGTCCGGTGCCTGCGACACGCCGCTGCCTGGATCGGGCGGGGTGGACCTTGGCCGAGGTCGATCTCATCGAAGCGAACGAGGCCTTCGCCGCACAGGCGCTGGCCGTCATGAACCTGCTTGAAGCGGATCCGGCGCGGGTCAACGTGAATGGCGGTGCGATCGCCCTGGGCCACCCGATTGGTGCATCGGGCTGCCGTGTGCTGGTTACGCTGCTGCACGAGATGCAGCGGAGCAATCTCGCCCGTGGACTGGCGACGCTCTGCGTCGGGGGCGGGCAGGGCGTCGCGCTTGCCGTGGAGCGGTGCCGCTGACCTGCGGCGCCCCTCCGGCTGCGGGTTCAGGCGGCCTGTTCGAAGCCGCGCAGTTCCTCGGCCAGCAGGGCCGAGGTGTCGAGCAGCATCACCATCGTTTCCCCGACGACGGCCAGATTCTTCAGGTAGGCGCTTGAAGCGGTGTGGGTCAGCGCCGGCGCTGCACGCAACGCCTCCTGCTTGAGGTCCACCACGTCGTCCACTTCATCGACGACGATGCCGCAGAGGCGAGGGCCATCGCTGCCCTCGACGGATACGACGATGACCGCCGTGGTCGGCGTGAATTCCGCTGCGCCAAGGGCGAAGCGCAGACGCATGTCCAGCACCGGTACCACGGTTCCTCGCAGGTTCAGGACGCCCAGGATCCATTCCGATGAACTGGGTAGCTTCGTGACAGGCGTCCAGCCACGGATTTCCCGTACGCCCAGGATGTCGATGCCGTAGACCTCGCCTCCCAGGTGGAAGGTCAGCACCTGCCGGGCGGTCAGTTCGAGAGTGCCGATGTCGGTTGTCATGGTCAGAACTCCGTCCAGGTTTCGCCAGAGTTGCCTGCATTTGCCGTCGGATTCCGCGCGGCGACGCTGGGCGTCGGGCGACCTGCGGGGCGGGTGATGCTGCGAACCGCTGCAACCCTCGGCTGGGCAGCACCACCCCTTGCGTCCATACGCCGCTCGCCGACGGAATACCTCGACATGAGTTCGCTGAGCCGGCGGGCCTGGTCGGCCATCGACTGGCTCGAAGCCGTGGCTTCCTCGACCAGCGCGGCGTTCTGTTGAGTCAGCTCGTCCAGCTGCATGACAGCCTTGTTGACCTGTTCGATGCCGGAAGACTGTTCCTGGGAGGCCGCCGTGATCTCGGCGACGATATCGGTAACCTTCTTGACGGACGACACGATCTGTTCGAGCGTCGAACCGGATTGCGTGACGAGCGTGGAACCCTCGTCGACCTTCTTCACGCTGTCCTGGATCAGACCCTTGATCTCCTTCGCAGCGGTAGCTGAACGACCTGCCAGATTGCGGACCTCGGTCGCCACGACGGCGAAGCCGCGCCCCTGTTCACCCGCACGGGCTGCTTCGACCGCGGCGTTCAAGGCCAGCAGGTTCGTCTGGAATGCAATCTCGTCGATCACGCCGATGATGTCGGCGATCCGTCTCGAGGAGACATTGATTTCGTTCATCGCCTTCACGGCCCTGGAGACGACGGCTCCACCCTTTTCCGCCTGGTCGCGGGCGGCGATGGCAAGCTGGTTGGCCTGGCCCGCGTTGTCTGCATTCTGCTTGACGGTGGAGGTCATCTCTTCCATCGACGAAGCCGTCTGTTCAAGGCTCGACGCCTGCTGTTCCGTGCGCTGGGACAGGTTCGTGTTGCCCTGGCTGATTTCGGCCGCGCCCCGGTTGACTTCGCCGGCGGCCTCCTTGATGTCCGAGATCAGCGCCGACAGGTTTTCGACCAGGCTGTTGATGCCCTGGGCGAGCGTCTCGAAGAAGCCGGTCTTGCCCGCCATGTCGATGCGGCCGTCGAGTCGTCCGTCGATCACGTCGGCTACGATGCCCTGTACTTCCAGTTCGGTCGCCACTTCCTGCGTCCGGTCCGCCCACTCGACGACCGTACCAAGTC
>JBEEKA010000286.1:0-7421 GCA_041168985.1 Pseudomonadota bacterium
GTGAACAGGCTTGCCTGGTGTGCGCCGCTCGCATACCGCCAGCGTCCGCTGCAGCGGTAACCGCCCTCGACGCGTTCCGCCGAGCCCTGGACCGCGCCGGATCCTGCGACCAGCGCGTTGCGCGGCCCGAAGAATCGTCCGGCGGTATCGGGCGCGAGATACGCCGCGAATAGTCCGCCCCCGGCCCCGATCATCACGGCCCAGCCCACCGCGCCGTCCATGCGCGAGAGCGCTTCGATGATCCGCAGTCCCTCCGGCAGCGGAACTTCGAGTCCATCGAAGCGCCTCGGGATCCAGAGCCTGAACAGCCCCCTCTCGAAAAGGACATCCGCAACCGGCTGCGGCAGGCGCGCAGCGTGCCGGCCTTCCGCCGCGTGGCCGCGGACCAGCGGTTCCAGCGACCCCAGCGAGGCCAGCACGGTCGGGTCGTGCATGTCAGTTCCGGTTCGCCTGGCTGCGCAGGTAGTGGCGAAGCGACGCGAGCTGCCTTGCATCCAGTTCGGGGTATGCGGGCATGCCGCGCGCCGCCAGCGCCCCCCGCTTCACGATGTCATCGAAGGACCGGTCCGACAGCGGCACGGCGGAGGCGCGCAGGTCCGGCGCGGAGCCGAGTGAAACGGCGTCCGCGCCATGGCAGGGCATGCAGTTGTAATAGACGATGGCACCTTCCGCGGCGAGTTTGCCGTCGACCTTGAACGATGGGTCCTGCAGGGGTTTCTCTGCCTGCGGCGCAATGATCGGCAGGCGGGCGCGGCCGTCGAGTTCGAAGGTCACGAGCTGCGGCAGGTGGATGCGGTAGTTCCAGCCATAACGGTTGGCGCCGTCGAGCTGCATCATCGCGCCCGCGGGTGGTGCGGCGATGACGGTGAGGTACTGGCGGTCGCCGATGCCGTAGCTGATCGGCGCGCTGAGTACGGCGTTGCCGAGCTGCCAGGACCAGAGTTTCGCGCCGCTCGTGGCGTCGTAGGCATTGAGCGAGCCATCGATCTGTCCCTGGAAGACGAGGCCGCCAGCGGTCGCGAGGGTGCCGCCATTCCACGGTGCGGGCGTTGGCACGCGCCAGGCCTCGCGCTGCTTCACTGGGTCCCAGGCCACGAGCGTCGACACCGAAGTGTTCGGCATGTCGGCGCCGTAGTTCGGGCCCAGGGCGCTGTTGAACTGGCCGGCGACATGGCGCCACTTGCGGGAATCGATGCCGGCGTCGCTGAAGATCCCGCCGGAGTCCATCGTCGGGATGTAGGCGAGGCCGGTCTTCGGGCTGAAGGCCATTGCCGTCCAGTTGTGCAGGCCCAGGTTGCCGGGATACACGGTGACCGGGCCTTTTTCATACCGTGTCCCGGCCTTCTCGACCGGGCGTCCCGTGTTCAGGTCGATGCGGTCGGTCCAGGTCACGCGGCCCAGTTTCTCGGCGCCCAGCAGTTTCCCGGATTCCCTGTCGATCACGTAGAAGAAGCCGTTCTTAGGCGCCTGCATGATGACCTGGCGGGACCTGCCGCCGATCGTGAGCGTCGCCAGGGGCATGTCGGCCGTCGAGTTGTAATCCCAGGCCTCGTTCGGGTTCTGCTGGTAGTGCCAGGCATAGCGTCCGGTGTCCGCGTCGAGTGCGACGATGGATGCGAGGAACAGGTTGTCCCGGCCCTCCGGGTTGCGCACCTTCCAGTTCCACGGGGCGCCATTGCCCGTGCCGAGGTAAACGCGGTTCAATTCCGGATCGAAGGTCATCGCATTCCATACGGTGCCGCCGCCGCCGTACTGCCACCACGCGCCGCTCCAGGTCTTCGCGGCCAGCGCCTGCGTCTGGTCCTCGAATCCATTCGCGGGATTGCCGGGGACGGTATAGAAGCGCCAGAGTTGTTTGCCCGTCGCGGCTTCGTAGCAGGTCACGTAGCCGCGCACTGGTGCGAAATCCGCGCCGCCGTGGCCGATCAGCACCTTGCCGCGGAAGACGCGCGGCGCCCCGGTGATGTAGCGCCCGTCGTCGGGGCCAAGCGTCGTCTGCACGCTCCACACCGGTTTGCCATTACTGGCGTCGAGCGCGATGAGTCGGCCGTCCGCCGTGCCCACGAACAGCCTGCCATCGGCATGCGCGATGCCGCGTATGCCCCAGGTGAAGCGCAGCTTGCTGCCCGCCGCGACGCCGGCCTCGGGGTCGTAGCGCCAGATGCGGCGCCCGTTGCGTGCGTCGAAGGCCTGCACGATGCTGAGGCCCGCGGCGACATAGATCACGCCGTCGACTTCGATCGGTTCACTGTGCGCGCGGGGGACATCGAGCGGCATCGACCAGGCGGGTTTGAGCCGCGCGATGTTGGCCGGCGTGATGGCATCCAGGGGACTGTAATGCCTTTCACCCGTATCACCGCCGTAGCCCGGCCAGTTGGCCGCGGAAAGGGGCGGGACCGTGGTGCCCCAGACGCAGAGCACGGCCAGCAGCGAAACCGCGAAGCGAGTCTTCATACCGTCACCACGACCTTGCCGACCTGGGCGTTCGATTCAAGAAAAGCATGTGCCGCGGCGATCTCGCGCAGCGGGAAGGTTTTCGCGATCACCGGCTTCAGGTGCCCTTCGGCCAGTCCCTGGCGAACCAGCCGGCAAACATTTTCGAAGCGCTGCGGATGGTTCCAGACATAGGAGGCGACCCACCCACGGAGGCGCAGCGATTTCATCGCCGCCGGCCAATGCGGATAGGGCGTTGGCTGGCCGCTCAGCGACCCATAGATGATGATCGTGCCGTCTTCGCCCATCGCGTCCGCCAGTGTCTCCACGTAAGGGCCACCGACCGGGTCGAAGGCGACCTGGCCGCCGCGGCCGCCCGTGATGCGCATCACATCGGTCGCCAGGTCGCAGCCTTCGGTGACGACGACATGCCGTGCTCCCTGCTCGCGCAGCGCATCGACCTTTGCGTCCGTACGCGTGAGTGCGATCGGCGTGGCGCCGATCCAGTTCGCGATCTGGATCGCGGCGATGCCGACGCTGCTGGAGGCGGCTGGTATGAGTACGTGGTCGCCGACGCCGGCCCTGCCAGCCTCGACGATGGCCCAGGCCGTGAGGTACTGCATCCAGGTGGCGGCGGCCTGGGCAGCGGACAGGCCGGCTGGCGCAGGCAGCAGGCTGCTGGCGGGCACGGTGGCCTGTTCGCCATAGACGCCGTAGTCACCGAGCCGGAAATTCGGCACTACGCAGACCCGATCGCCGGCCGCGAATCCGTTGACGCCGGGACCGACGGACTCGACGACGCCGGCCGCTTCATAGCCGACGAAGCAGGGCAGAGCAGGCTTGATGGGATATCGGCCGGATCGAAACAGGGCTTCGGAGCGGTTGAGGCCGATGGCCTCGATACGGACCCTGGCCTCGCCCGGACCCGGCGCCGGAAGCGCGAGGTCTTCGAACGTGAGCACATCGGGCCCACCGTGTTGATGCATCCTTACGACGAGTGCCATGGAATCCCCCGACAGCCAGCTGTGCTGCCGGGGGAGGATACTTCGCGGGCCGGTCGCCTAGAAGTTTGCGGTGGTGGTCTGCTTTGCCGATACCGTGACGGGATTCGAGCTGTAGCCGAGGAATGTCACCGATGCCGGTGTCTGGACGGTGTCGTGGACGGCCGGATCGTCTGCATCGCAGGTGAGGGCCACCGTGTAGGTGCCCGCGGGCAGGAAGGCGACCTTGTACGCATACAGGCTGCTGGCATTCAGTTCGGCCGTGGCCGTCGTGAGGGGACCCGTGGCGGTGTCCGCGGAGCCTGTCGCGGGTACATAGCTGTCGTCCGGCGCCACGCTTCCCGCGTAGACATAGACCTTCGGAGTCCCTGTGGCGCAGGAGGGAATGCCGGCCAGGGTCTGGGTTTCAATCGTTCCGGAAAGGGTCCCGACCTGGACGTTGTCGACCAGCCGCAGGACCGGCTTGAAGGTGTAGTTCGGGCCGCGCCCTGGTGGCGCGATGAGTGATTTCGCGAGCACGAAGTCGATCGTGAAGTCCGCCCGGCCCCCCTGGGGCATCGTGAAGCCCTGCACGAGCTTCAGGCCGGTTTCCGCGCCACTTGGAATGTTCAATGCGTGCTGTCCGCTGCCGTCCATGACATACGAGGATCCCGCGGCGGGGTCGAGGGTCAGTCGGATCCACTCATAGCTGCCTGCATCGACCGTCGTGTCGGACAGCAGCGTCGCGGCATTGCCGTTCTGAAGGGTCAGCAGGTCGAAACCCTTGGGAGTGCTGAACGGGAACGACACGGCGCTCCCGCCGGTGGGTTTGATCTCCACGCCCGAGATGCTGATCCAGACGGATGTGGCACCGATGACCGGCGCATCCGTGATGGACAGGTTCAGTGTCGACCTCGCGGGCGCTGGGGTGCCGCCGCCTCCCGTGACGGCAGCGCCGCTGCCGCCGCCGCCGCAAGCAACGAGTACCGACGCGGCGAGGCCTGCACAGAAGGTTCGGGCGCGTCGGAAGTCAGTGTCCATGGTGATCTCCTGCCGGGTGTCCCGGATGCGGGACATGACAGGAACTATGGGCTCGTTGCATTGCGGCCGCCGTCTGTCGGCAAGCGGCGACGGTGATACCCTCCGTCG
The DNA here is from genome assembly GCA_041168985.1 of Pseudomonadota bacterium. GTDB lineage: Bacteria > Pseudomonadota > Gammaproteobacteria > Steroidobacterales > Steroidobacteraceae > ZC4RG30. The sequence goes on from JBEEKA010000286.1 coordinate 4,563, forward strand.
ATTGAATCCACAGGTCGAGGCCCCTCATGCGACAGACCCACTACATTGCAGCCGCCGTCTGGTCGGCCCTGGCCACCACATCGTTCGCCGCGGATGCACCCGCGGGCAAGGTGGTGTTCCAGGCGCAGTGCGCGCTTTGCCACAGTGCGGCGCCGAACGATGGAGGTGGCGCCCAGGGTCCGTCGCTGCAAGGCGTGTTCGGCCGTGGCGCCGCCTCCGGCGAAGGCTTCAGTTACTCGAAGCCGCTCAAGGCATCCCGGCTCACCTGGGATGCCGCCACGCTGGACCGCTTCCTCGCGTCGCCAACCACCGTCGTGCCGGGATCGACGATGGTGATTCCCATCGCCGATGCGGCCGACCGTGCGAACGTCGTCGAGTATTTCCAGTCCCTGAAGGACGGCACGTTCAAGGACGCGCCGCCGCGGGGGGGGTGGGTCCCGCCACCGGTCGATCCGAATGCCCCTCCACCGAAGGGTGAGCAGGACTGGAAGAAGGACGCCCCGGGTCGTCGCCATCGGATCGATCTCGCGACGCTTCCTGCGCCCTTCGATACGCCGTCCTCGGCGAAATTCCCGAAGCTCGTCGACAGGCCGGCCGGTGTGGAACTGAAAGTTCCCGAGGGTTTCAAGGTCGAGGTGTTCGCGCAGGATCTCGCCGGCGCGCGCAACATGCGCATCGCGCCCAATGGCGACGTGTTCCTCGCGCAGACGACGGCGAACCGGATCTCGGTCCTGCGACCGTCGGCCGATGGCAGCAAGGCCCTGAAGGTCACGACATTCGCCCAGGGACTGAACCTGCCCTTCGGCATGGCGCTGCACCCTGCGAAGGATCCGAAGTGGCTGTATGTCGCCGAAATGAACCGGGTCGTGCGCTACGCCTACAAGCCCGGCCAGGACGTCGCATCTGGCGTGCCGGAGGTCGTGGTTCCCGAGCTGTATCCGAGCAAGGCCAGTGGACACTTCACGCGTGACCTGGCGTTCTCGCTCGACGGAAAGTCGCTGTATGTGTCGGTGGGCTCGGAGTCCAATGTCGTCGAGCAGATGCCGAGGAAGTCCGTTGCCGAGGCCCAGGCGTTCGAAAAGGACGAAATGCTCGGCGCCGCATGGGGCGGCGAAACCCACCGCGCCGCCGTGCTCGTGTTCGATGCCTTGAAGCCGGGCAAACCCAGGTTGTTCGCCACCGGCATCCGCAACTGCGTGGCCCTGACGGTGCAGCCGGTCAAGGGAGATGTCTGGTGCACGACCAACGAGCGCGACATGCTCGGCGACGACCTCGTGCCGGACTATTCGACGCGCGTGAAGGCGGGGCAGTTCTACGGCTGGCCCTGGTACTACATGGGCAGCAATGAAGATCCGCGGCACAAGGATGCGCGTCCGGATCTCCGTGGAAAGGTCGCGGTGCCGGACGTGCCCTACCAGGCCCATTCGGCCTCGGTGGCGTTGCAGTTCTACACCAACACCACGGGTGCCTCGGCCTTCCCGAAGCAGTACCTGGGTGACGGCTTCGCGGTGCTGCACGGGTCCTGGAACCGGGCCTTCCGTACTGGCCACAAGGTAGTGCGCGTGCTGATGAAGGACGGCGTGCCGACCGGCGAGTACGAAGACTTCCTCACCGGCTTCATCGTCAACGACGGTGATGCCTGGGGTCGTCCAGTCAGCAACGTCATCGCCAAGGACGGATCGATGCTCCTCAGCGACGACGCAGCCAACCTCGTCTACCGCATATCCTACCGCGGCAGATAAGGCCGCGCTTCAGCGCGACGGGACCCAGCGCAGGCCCAGGGTCCCGGTGCGCGGCAGGGCGCCATAACCCTGGACCTGCGAGTAACGACGGTCCAGGGCGTTCTCGATCCGGGCGAGCAGCGTCAGGGAAGCCGACAGCCGCCAGCTGCCTCTCAGGTCGACGAGGCTGTATCCCGGCATGAGGGCGGGGGACCAGACGCTGTCCAGTCGCGGGCCGGTGTAATGCCAGCTCGCACTGACCTCAAGGTCGGGCAGGGGCTGTGCCGCGAGTTGCAGGTTCGCGGTGTGTCGGGCGCGGCGCGGCAGGTCGCGACCGGTGAGGGCATCGCGGGCCTGCAGCAGCGTGCCATTGCCGCCGAGGCGCAGTGTCGCGGGCAGCATAAGCTGGAATTCCAGTTCCACGCCCCTGGAGCGCGAGCGCGCCAGGTTGTCGTAATAACCGAAGGGCCGCGTGGCGCAGGATGCCGTTGCCAGCCCGTAACAGTCGAAGAAATCGATCTGGTCGCGCGTGCGACGTTCGAAGCCCGTGATGCCCAGCCAGCCCAAGCGGCCCAGCGGCTGTTCGATGCCGGCTTCCCAGCCGCGGGCGGACTCCGGCTTCAGCGCGCGGACCGGATTGGAAAATTCGGAATAGAGCTCGTAGAGGCTCGGTGCCTTGAAGCCGTCGCCGTGGTTGGCATGCAGCACCGTGCCCGTGCCGGGAATACGCCAGGCCGCGGCGAGTTTCACCGAATCGCGCGTGCCGAAACCGGAGTTTTCGTCGCGCCGGATGCCGCCGGTCAGCGTCAGCCGGTCCCGCAGCGTGGTCTGGCCCTGCAGGAAATAGCCCGTGATACGGGCCTCACCACGCACGGCAGGGGGCGTCGGATTCCAGTCACTGGGACTCAGCGCGCGTATCGTGCTGCGTTGTGATTCCGCCCCGAAAACGATCTGGTCCCGAGGGGAAAGGTCGAAACTTCCCTGGTACTCCAGTCGCTCGGCATGTCCCTGTCCGATGAAGGTCGCAGCCACCTGTTGTATCGGATCGACCAGCCGCCGGTCACTTGACGACCGCAGCAGCGACAGGCGCTGCTGGAGCCGCCCTTCCATCAGCGACAGGTTCGCGCCGAGGTAGCCC
>JBEEKA010000287.1:0-12561 GCA_041168985.1 Pseudomonadota bacterium
GTCCAACACGCAGTTCAGGTCCTTCCTGCAGCAGCAGGTCCGCAGCGTGTCGCGCTATGACATCGTGCGGGACGCCCTCGCATCGCTGGGTCCCAAAGCCGGACCCTGGCTGCTGACGGGCGAGAGCGAACGTCGAGCCGTGGATCGCCTGCGGGAATCACTCATCGTCGTTCCCGTCCCCGACACCTACATGATCGAAGTCACTTTGATGGGGAAGTCGAAGGAAGGCCTGTCGGACGTGGTGAATGCGGTGGTCACCGTTTACCTCCAGCGGATGCGCGAAGAGCGGGTATTCGGAGCCGGACAGCGCGTGCGCATGGTCGAGGCCCGCCAGGCGACGGTACTGAAGTCCATCGAGGACAAGGTCGCCGAACGAGGCCGGCTGGCAGGTGTACTCGGCATCGCGACATTCACCGGCAAGGAAGACAATCCCTACAACACCTTGCTCGACGACCTGAGGGCGCGTATCGCCCAGACGCGGGGCGAGCGACAGGCGGCCGAATCCCGCGAGGCCGCGTTCGCCAAATACGGCGAGACCGACGTGAAGACGCGATCTGTGCAGGAGTCGGTCCTGATCGACCCGGGCCTGTCGAACCTGAAGACGGAACTCATGAAGCGGCGCTCCACCCTCCTGACACAGATGGCGGGACTCGAGCGCGACCACCCTTCCTACGGCAACATCGAACGCGAACTCAAGAGCATCGAGGAAGAAATCTCGACGCAGAGCGCGAAGCTCGCCAACACGATCCGGGAGAACTTCCTGTCCCGCTACAAGGCGACGACGGAACAGAGCCAGACCCTGGAGGCCAGCCAGCTTGCGGAGCTGCAGGAACTGCAGAAGCAGGCGACGCAGTTCGCGAGTTCGTACGACAAGGCGATGCAGCTGACGAACGAGATCACGCAGCTGAACAAGGAGCTCGATGCCATCCGCGACCGGCTGAACTATTTCGCGGAAGAAGACAATTCACTGGGCTACGTTCACCTGATCACGCCGGCACTGCCCGCGGAAATCCCGATGGGGACTGGCAAGAAGAAGCTGCTGATCATGGTCCTGGGCGCCGCGCTGGTTGCGATGCTGCTGATCCCGCTTGCCATCGACCTGCTCGATCGCCGTATCCGGACGGTCAACGAGGCCGAGCGCAACATGGGCATTCCTGCCATGGGCTGGCTGGTCGAGCATGGCGAAGCGGCAACGGATCTTTACGCGGAGGACCAGCTGCGGCGGCTCTCGTCGAGTTTCCTCGAGGAACGGCGCCGACGGGGGACACAGGTCTTCGCCATTGCCGGCATCAAGACCGGTGCCGGCAGCACGGAACTGGTGTTGAGCCTGGCCCGGACCCTGAAGTCGCTGGGCTACAAGGCCCTCGCCGTGGAGGCCAATGCTTTTGGTCCCGACCTGCGCTTCGAAGCCACGGGCCCGGGGCTGGTGGATTGCCTGCAGGGTCGCGCATCGTCGCGCGAGTGCATCATGTCCAGCGAAGGCGAGGCCGCGGACCGGGTCGGACTGGGCAGGAACGGCCCCTCCAAGCATCTGGACCGACTCGAACGCTTGCCCGGACTCACCCAGGAATGGGCTGCAGAGTACGACGTGATCCTGGTCGACCTGCCACCGCTCCTGGTCTCGGCGGACGCCGAGATCCTTGTACGCAGCCTGGGCCATGTCATCGTGGTGATCGAGGCCGACAGCCAGATCGTCGGCGAGATCAAGCGCGCCCGGCGCCTGCTGCAGAAGCTGGATCCGCCGGCCATCGGCCTGATCGTGAACCGCATACGGCCCTTCGACGGCGGCGGTTACCTGCAGTCCTCCATGCTCGAGCATCTCACCGGTCTCAAGCCGAACGAGTACTACTCGACGTCGTCGTGGGAGCTGACGCTGCATTCGCTGCTGCTGGAACTCGAGCTGCGGTTCCCCCGCGCAGGGCAGCTCGTACATGGCGGCCTGCATCGGCTGCGGCTTGCCGCAAACGGGGTTGCCGGCTGGCTGGGCAGGCTTCAGCGGGTGGTGCGCAGGTCCCGTGACTGACGGGACTCGACGCTGGCGGATCACGCTGCTCGCGACCCTGTTCGCCGCTGCATCGCCGCTCCACGCCGCAGGGACGTCACTGTCCGTCGGCGGCGACGTGACGGACGTCCTGCCGCGTTACGGACTCAATGTCGGGCGACCCTCTACCTGGGGCGCGGACCAGCTTCGCGCCAACGTCCTCGCCAACCCGGGATTCGAACCCACGACGGATCGCGCGCTGGTCATCGTGGGCGAGTCCGGCAGCCGGAGCTTCGTCGATGACGTGGCCTGGCTCGCCCGGGCCGACGGATTCTGGTCCGGATCGACCTACGACGTGCGCAGCGGGGCCGGCGCGGGCGAGAACGGCCGCGTGCTCTCCTCGCGGCGCCGCCAGCCCAAGGGACCCGACGAGTTCTTCATGGACTCCGGGGCGGAACGTCTCGAAACTGGTGACGTCATCAGCGTGACCCGCCCGGTGGATGCCACACCGGCCCCCCTGTGGTGGAAGGGCACGTCCGGCCGCGTACTTTCAAGCGACGACACCGCGCCAGGCAGTCCCGGCCGCCAGGCAGTCCGCCTGATCGGCAGCCGCAAGGAACCCGCGGAACTGCTGCACTATCTGGACACACTGGGCGGCCGCGCAGGCCAGCTCCTTCCCGTCAGCGGTCGCTGGAAGCTTGTGTTCTGGACCAAGGCCCGTGCGCCGGGCGCACAGCTCGCCCTGCGTTTTTCGCGCGACCGACAGCCGGCCCTGCTGGAACAAAGCATCGAGCCAACGACGACATGGCAGCGCCAGGAATTCGTATTCGAGGGACGGAACGATGCCTCGCCGGGCCCCCTGACGCTGCAGTTCAAGGTCGGAGGCGGGGAAGTCCTGCTGGATGATGTCTACCTCGGGGAAGCCGAGCCCGGTGCAGGCGGTTTCCGACGGACCGTGGTCGACACACTGCGCGCGCTGAAGCCCGGTTACCTCCGGGACTGGCAAGGGCAGCTCGGGGACACCCTGCGCAACCGTACCCAGGGCGAGTTCGGGCATGGGCCGTCGCGCTACAGGCCGGGCGAAACCGAACAACTCTGGCAATACGGGCTGCCGGACTTCCTCGAACTGTGCAAGGCCGTGGGTGCACGGCCCTGGATCGTGGCACCGACGACGCTGTCGGATGACGAATGGCGCGGGCTGGGTCAGTACCTGCGCGATGCGTCGAGGAAATGGGGATTCGACGAGATCCTGGTGGAGTTCGGCAACGAAAACTGGAACCCCTTGTTCCGCGCAGCCGGCATCCTCGAACCGGGCCGCCTCGGGATCGTCACGGACCGGGGATTCCGACTCCTGAAGGCAGGATTCGGCGACGCCCGAGGACTTAGGACCGTACTGAGCGCCCAGTTCGTCAATGAAGCCGGCGTGTCCCGGACCGCAGCCGGCAGCCGGGAAACAGACCTGCTGGGCGTGGCGCCCTACTTCGCCTTCAAGTATCCGACAGGACTCCCGGTGGAGCAGGCGCTGCCAGCCGTATTCGCTGGCGAAGGACCGCGTCTGCAGCGTGAGGCGCAGGGGCTGCAGGCCCGGGGCCAGCGCCTCGCGGTCTACGAGGTCAACTTCCATACGACGGGCGGCGAAGCGCCGTTCGCCGAGCGCAATGCCCTGGTGGCCGGCGCAGCCAGCGGTGCAGCGCTGGCGAACCAGCTGATCTGGGCGACGCGCGCCGGCGTCCGTGAACAGGCGGTGTACACCCTCGCAGGCTTCGACAGCTTCGTCGACGGCACCCGGGAGCTCGTGCGTCTCTGGGGGATTACGCGGGACCTGGCGACTCCGCATCGCTTCCGGCCGACCGGCCTGGCGCTGCAGATGCTGAACGAGGTAGCCGGCGGCCGGGTGAACGCGCCGCGCTGCGAGGGCCCGGACTGCGCGTCACTCAACGCGGCCTGGTACGAAGCAGGCCGGAAGCTGGCCGTGGTCAATACATCAGCCGGAACGCTGCAGGTGGACGTCCGGATGTCCTGTCGCCAAGGCGAAGGCTTCCGCGCCGCGCTGCTCGACGGCAGCCAGCCACGCAGGACCAACGAGGACGGACCCGTCGTAGCGGTCCGGACACAGCCTCTGCGATGCGCCGGCGGTCGCCTGCCGATCGCACTTCCTCCGTGGAGCCTCCTGACGGTGGCCCCGGATTCCCCACGCTGAAATCTTTTCCCGGACGTCACGCTCGGGACACAATCAGGCACCACACCGGAGCGATGCTGGCGACCATGAAAGACCGCACGATGTACGCCGTCACGGCCCTGCTGCTCGCACTGCTTGCCGGCTGCGCCAACACGATCGTTCCCGACAGGCCCCGGGGCGTCGACAAATTCAAGATCGCCGAGAAGGGCGACAAGGTCACTTACATCGATCCTGCCGCGCTGGCGGAGTTCGAAGCCGAGGCCGATCCCGTGTACCGCCTCGGCGAAGGCGACGTCGTGTCGCTGCAGGTCTGGAACCGAAGTGAACTGAGCGGCCGCCATGTCGTGGGTCCGGACGGCCAGTTCACGGTGCCCTACGTCGGGCCCATGAAGGTCCTGTCGATGACCCGGGAGGAAGCCGCTGCTGCAATCGGCAAGCAACTGGGCAGGCTCTATACCAATCCGACCGTAACGCTCGACGTGGAGCAATACCAGGGCAACCACATAACGGTGCTGGGCCGTGTCCAGTCTCCCGGCCTGCTGCATTTCGACAGGCCGCCGATGCTGCTCGACGCGCTTGCCCGCGCCGGCAGCCTTCCGGTCCTCGACAAGCAGGCGACGCTCACGCGCGTCGCGGTTTTCCGCGGCCGCGACAAGATCATCTGGGTGGACCTCAAGCGCCTGCTGAGCAACGGCGACCTGAGCTACAACATCCGGCTCAAACCCAATGACCTCGTCTACATTCCCGATTCCTCGGACACGATGGTCTACGTCATGGGGGCGGTACTGCGCCCCGGGGCGTACCGGCTCACCCCCGACATGTCGCTGCTCGATGCCATTGCCCAGGCGGGCGGCCCGACGGAAGACGCGGACGGCACGCAGATCAGCCTGCACCGCTCGAACCGCGACGCCGTGCTGCAGTTCTCGTATGGCCAGTTGCTGGCGAGGACTTCGAAGCTCAACCTCGCGCTGGAAGAAAGCGACGTGATCTATGTGCCCAAGCGGGGACTTGCCGAAGTCGGCTATGCGCTGAAGCAGCTCATGCCCGGACTGTCCTTCATGACCTTCGGCCTGGCGGTTTCCAACGCGTCCAGCAACAACAGTGGCTCGTCGGGCACCACGACGACGACCACGACCAAATAGAAATCCGGTGCAGGGGCGGTCTACACTCCGCCCATGCACATCGGGATCCTCGAGGATGACCTGGCCCAGCAGGAGCTGTACCAGCTCTGGCTGGAAACGGCCCAGCACAGCTGCGAGTGCCATGGAACGCGCGCCGAGTTCGCCAAGGCGGCCACTGGCGGCCGCTTCGACGCATTCATCCTCGACTGGAACCTGCCGGACGGCTCGGGCGAAACGACGCTTCGCTGGATCCGGGACACCATCGGCTGGAACATCCCCGTCATCTTCGTGACCTCGCGGGATGCCGAGAAGGACATCGTGAGTGCCCTGCGTTCGGGTGCGGACGACTACCTCATCAAGCCGCCGAAGGCGATGGAACTGCTGGCCCGCCTTGAGGCCCTGGGCCGACGCATCAAGGCCCCGGCGATCGAGCGGCTCGGCGCCTATGAAATCAATAACGATACGCGCCAGCTGCTCGTCAACGGCAAGGAAGTCGAACTCACGCAGAAGGAGTTCGAACTCGCCTGTTACATGTTCCACAACCGTGGGAAGCTGTTGTCGCGGGTGCACCTGCTGGAGAAGATCTGGGGCATCAGCGCGGACGTCGACACGCGGACCATCGATACGCACGTAAGTCGAATCCGTCGCAAGCTCGCCATTTCCCCGGACAACGGCTGGCAGATCATTCCGGTCTATGGCTATGGCTACCGCATAGAACGCCTGTCGGATGGCCCCAAGGCCTGAGCAGGCGCCGGGGTTTCAGGGCTGCTCTTCGCCGTACTTCAGTTCGGCCACCACGTCCGGGTCATCCCGCAACTTCAGGTACAGCTTTCCGCCCTTCGGATGGGGCACGGACAGGCGGCGCGCCGTGAATCCCTCGGGGACATCGACGGCCTGCCTGAAAGTCGCGGTATCCGCGATCGCCTGCACCAGGTAGAGCCTCTCGCCTTCCAGTTCGCAGCGACCCTGCCCGTCCGATGCGCAACCAAGCCGACTTAATGCGGGCGTCCTGACCAGCGTTCCGAGCCGCTGCCATTCCCCCTGCTGCCCTGCCGTCACGACGCGGAACATGATCGGTCCGAAGGCGGTCGGACCCAGCTGTGCAGCCGGCTTCAGCATCGCGATCGCGACCTGGGCATTCGACAGCACCAGCCCGTTGCCCGGCGTCAGCATGGTCCTGGCCAGGCCGTCATCGGTCGCCACCTCGATGGCGTCTTTCGGCCCGAACCGGGCCGAGGCTTCGAGACGGACCGAAAACGTCAGCGTGCCTTCGGGTCGCATGACGCCACTTCCAACGAGCTTCAGCGGAACGGCGTCCGTCGTCTCCGCTTCCTCGACCGACACGCTGACCAGCGAGGACCGCGGACGCGAAGCCAGCAGGCGCGTGACAAGCGCGACGGTTCGTCCGTCGCGCAATTCGATGCTTGCGCGCAGCGGGGTGCCCACATTGCCTTCCGGCGGATTTTCGCCCGCGCGCAGGGACAGGGGCAGTGACTCGGAAGCCGGCGGCACATGACCGGGTTTGGGCTCGAATACGGCATTGCCGATCCGCAGGGCCTTCACCAGATCCAGTCTGGAGCCGCGCAGGGTGCCCGTCGTTTCACCGACATGAAGGTCGAAACCGTCGAGTTTTCCGGCGTCGATGAAGCTGCGCAGCGCAAGCGTCTGGCGGGGCTGCGGACCGACATAGTCGAATTCGAGTTTGAGTCCACCGCCCAGCGCACCGCGAAGATCGATGCGAACGAGGAGCTGCCCCGCGGCGTCGATCGACCAGGTAGCCGGCACGGACTGCTCGGCGCCATCGAACACGCGCAGACCCTTCAGGCAGGACGCATCCCCGCCGCTCAGATGCACGACCGATTCCCGGCCGATGACAAGCGACGAGACATCGTCGGGCGCGACCTGCCAGACAGCATCCAACGCCTGGGGACCCAGCTGGTAGGTGGGGCCCTCGAGGGCATCGAATCCCCAGCGGCCCTGCAGTGCCGCCGGCCTGTCGGCCGCGAAGACCAGTGCTTCGGCTCCGACATCGCCCAGCCTGAACCCACCGGCCTGGCGATCCATGGACAGCCCGATGTCGCGACGGTCGGCGCCTCCGGCAGGTTCCACCCTGAGGACCAGCGACTGGGCAAAGGAAGCGCCGAACAGCAGGGACCCGCCAGCGAGGGGGAGCACGGCAGGCTTGTCGTAGACGCACACGGCCCTGCCCGGGTCCGGATTGCGGAGCGCAGGCAACCGGGCCTCACCGATCGGCGGGAATGCCGTCACCAGCACGGACTGCGGCTCATGGAATGACGGCGGCGTATTCAGCATCAGCGTGATGCGGCTGCCTTCCGGGTGCATGAGCGCCGGAATGTACTGGTAGCGCGCGGACTGGAAGTTGTCCATGAGCCGGGCAAGGCTCAGCAGGGAGCCAATGTAAGGCACGTACGCGCCGGAGTTCAGCACGCGCGTGTTGCCCACTTGCATGGCCAGGTCGCTGGCGGGGCCGGAAGCCAGCGTGGACATCAGCGTCGGGTCGTGGCCATCCGCCAGCACCATCGAGTTCTCGGCCTGCGTGAGGCAGGGCAGCTGCAGCGCAGGCAGGCGATCAAAGCACTTCTCATCTACCTTGATGCCGAGGCTGCGGGCCAGCAGCGGCGCGACTTCCTTCACGCGGCCCGGCGACGCGGCGCCGACCTCGCTGAGCTCGGCGACATAGCGTTCGAGGCGCAGGCGGTCGAGAGAGAACTGGAACAGCTCCTGGGACGCTCGGACGAATGCGCCGGGTCGGCCCTGCACGGTACGAACGAGGGTCTTGTAATCACCGCCGGTTTTCGGCGCAAAGAGCAGGACCAGCTGGACCGCATCCCTGGGGACCACGAGGTCGAGTCCCTTCTCGAGACAGGACTTGCGCCAGGTATCACAGCGCCTGAACCAGTCATCCGGCGGCGGATTGGTCGAGCCGCGCAGGAAGGCCGCCACCATGAGGTATTTCGCAGCGTCCCCCTGCGGCAGCACAGGTCGGATATGCAGGCGGTCGCCGGCGGCAAGCCCGGGGATCTTCGACAGGGGCAGCACCTCGTCGCCCCGCGTCACGGTGGCATCGATGCCCGGTCCGGCCAGGTCGAACAGCTGCTTCTCCGCCGCGATGACGGCAGAAGCAGGGGAACAGATCAGGACCAGGACCACCAGCAGGCGTGGAAACATCGAATGACTCCGGGGCCGCGATGGCGGCCCTGTCATTTTACCGCCCGGTCAGCAGTCGCCGAAATCCAGCGGCAGCCCGACGTAGTTTTCGGCGATCGTGCGGCGCCCATGCTCAGAGTGCAGCAGGTAGTCGAGTTCCGCCAGCTGGAACTTGCCCGCGATGGCGCCTTCGTCCGGGAACTGGTGCATCAGCATCGTGAACCACCAGGAGAAACGTTCGGCGCGCCAGATGCGCCGCAGGCACCTCGCGGAGTAGCTGTCGATTCCCGCCTCGCTGCGTTCACCGTAGTACTCGACGATCGCGTCTGCCAGGTACTTCACGTCGGTCGCCGCAAGGTTCAGGCCCTTCGCGCCGGTAGGCGGCACGATGTGGCCGGCATCACCGGCCAGGAACATGCGACCGAAACGCAGCGGTTCCGACACGAAACTCCGCAGCGGCGCGATGCTCTTCTCGATCGACGGACCGGTCTTCAGCGAAGCCGCGGCCTCGGGATCCAGACGGTTCCGCAATTCGGCCCAGAAGGACTCGTCGCTCCACTGCTCCACCTTGTCCGTCAGCGGCACCTGCAGGTAGTACCGGCTGCGGGTCAGGCTGCGCATCGAACACAGTGCGAACCCACGGTCGCTGTTGGCATAGATCAGTTCGTGGTTCACGGGAGGGGTATCGGAAAGGAGCCCCAGCCAGCCGAAGGGATACACCTTCTCGTACTCGCGGATCGCGCTTTTCGGCGCGCTCGCGCGGCAGACGCCATGGAAGCCATCGCACCCGGCGATGAAGTCGCAATCCAGCCGGTGGGCGACACCATCCTGTGTCCAGGTGACATAGGGGCTGCGGCCACCGAAATCATGGACGGCCACGTCGGCGGCCTCGTAGAACGTGCGCAGTCCGAGTCCCGCACGGGCTTCCATGAGGTCGCGCGTAAGTTCCGTCTGGCCATACACCATGACCGTCCTGCCGCCCGTCAGAGACTTCAGGTCTATCCGGTGACGCGTCCCCTGCACGAGCAGTTCGAAGCCGTCATGCACGAGTCCTTCCTTGTGCATGCGCCCCCCTACACCGGCTTCGTCGAGCAGGTCCATCGTGACCTGTTCGAGCACACCCGCGCGGATGCGACCCAGCACGTAGTCGCCGGACTGGCGCTCCAGGATCACGGCATCGATGCCGGCCTTGTGGAGGAGCTGACCGAGCAGCAGGCCCGAGGGGCCGGCACCGATGATGGCTACCTGGGCGCGGAACGTGGTGGACATGGTCAGGATCCAGGGTTGACGAGGAGCGCCCGATTCTGACGCGGCAGTTGAGGCGCGACATGGATTTTGCACGCCGGAACTTGCATTTTTCGACCGCTGGTCGCGCGGCCCGTTGCCGATGCGACCGACACACCCCGCCCGGCATGGCCACGAGGGGGCGGCGCCCCCGACAGCCTGTTCGACCATTGTCCCGGCCGACCGAGGCTACATATTCTGACGGACCGCACAGTCCGTTCAGCGAGAGTATTTTACATTCCGTCCACCATGAGCATGGGATAGCTACCGAGTGCCGCTTTGCCCCCTCCCTGAACCGTCGTCGATGGCCGAATGAAGTACGGCATCGCCCGGTTCATCGATCCAGCGGACCTGATGGCCGCCCTTTACGCCTTCGCGGTCGCGATGGCGCTGGGGCTCGTCCTGCTTTTCGTCGCGCTGGTCATCCAGAAGATCATCGTCGAGCGGCATCGCAGGCTGGAAGAAGCGGCTTTCGAGCGACTGGTGACGCACTTCGAATCGGGCAACGCGCAGAACGCGCCCGACCTGGCGCCGGAACAGGCGGTCGAGCGCCGCGCCTTGTCCCGTGCGCTCGCTCGCCTTAACCGTCGGGGCAAGACAGAGCCGATGACCTCGGATGCGGCACGCGACGGCCTGATCCGACACCTGCAGCGTGACACCCGTCATTCCCACTGGGGGAGACGGACGGCGGCACTCGAAGCACTCGGACGCCTCCAGAGCGACTCCCTACTGCCGTTCTTCATGGAATTCGCGGCCCAGGAACAGGACCGTCGGGTCTTTGCCGCGGCGCTGACCGCTGCGGCGCGAATCGTCCGTTCGACGAACGACCTGCGCGACCTCGCGTCGCTGCTCGTTTCAAAGCCAGCCCTGTCCCGCTCATTCAACGAGAGCGTGCTGTTCCTGGCCTTCGACACCCTGTCGCAGGACGCCCAGGGGGCCCAGCCCGTGATCGATTTCATCAGCACCCTGCCGCCGGGACATGAACTGCTAGGGGATTCCATTGCGGCGGCCGCGCGCTGCGGACAGCGCGGCATCCTGCCGCTGCTCGAACGGATCTGCACGGACCCGGCCACCAACCTGACGCTGCGCCTGACGGCCATCCGCGCCATCGGACGCCTTCAGCCCGATCACCCGTTGCTCGAGTCGGCGCTTCGGGACGCCAGTTGGGAAGCGCGTGCCGTGGCCGCCGGGCACCTGCACAGCGCCCGCGAAGGAGCCCTGGAGGGACTGCGCATCTCGCTCCGGGACCCCAATTTCCACGTGCGCCGAAATGCTGCCGACTCCCTGTTGCGCCTGGGCGAACCTGGCGTGGTGGTACTGAAAGACATGCTCGATTCCGACGACCGCTTTGCCCGGGATGCCAGCCGAACAGCCCTGGGACAGAAGGAGCAGGGACATGGCTGACTCCGTCGCCACCTTCCTGATCATCTTCCAGCTGTTCGTGCTGGGCTACTTTGCCCTTATAAACGCCATCTACCTCCTGGTCATGGTTTACGCATTCCGCACCGTGAACAGCGGCACGGCTGCGAGCGTGGACGTCGACCAGCTCGGTGCGCGTCTCTCCGATGCGCACCTGCGGCCGATGACGGTCCTGATCCCGGCCTACAACGAGAGCGCCACGATCCTGACGACCACGGAGTCCGTGCTTGCGGCCTCGTACCCGGGGCTCGAGGTCCTCGTGATCGATGACGGTTCGAGCGACGACACGCTCCAGCAACTCATCACGCACTTCGACGCGGCACCAGTCGAAATGACGGTACGACGTTCGCTGGAGCACAAGCCGGTGGTGGGCATCTGGCGCTCCCGCGCCAATCCGGGCCTGCTGATCGTCAGCAAGGAAAACGGCGGCAAGGCAGACGCCTTGAACACCGGCATCGAGATCGCCCGATACCCGCTGGTGTGCACGATCGATGCGGATTCGCTCCTGGAGCCGGATGCCCTGCTGCGACTCGGGCAGCAGTTCTCGTATGACCGCAAACTGGTGGCCGTCGGCGGAACGGTGCGCGTACTGAACGGCTGCAAGGTGAAGGACCACCGCATCACGGAAGTCCGCGCGCCACGCAGCATCGTCGAATGCGTGCAGGCCGCCGAGTACACACGCAGCTTCCTGTCCGGCCGCGTCGCCTGGCACACCTTCCGCAGCCTCCTCATCATTTCCGGAGCCTTCGGGATCTTCCGCAAGGACATCCTGCTCGCCGTCGGCGGCTACCGGAAGACCGTCGGCGAAGACATGGACCTCGTCGTGCGGATGCACCGCTACTGCGTGGACAACAAGATCCCCTATGAGGTCGGCTTCGTGCCGGAGCCGGTCTGCTGGACACAGGTGCCGAGCGACCTTCGTTCCCTGCTGTCCCAGCGCAACCGATGGCAGCGCGGGCTTTTCGACAGCCTCTGGCACAACCGCGTCATGTTCATGAATCCGAAGTACGGCGTGATCGGCATGCTGGGTTTCCCCTACTTCGTCTTCGTTGAACTCCTGGGACCGATCGTCGAGTTCATCGGCTACGCCGGATTCGTGTTCTTCGTCCTGATGGGTTGGGTCAGCGGCCCCATCGCCGCGTTGTTCTTCACCGTCGCGGTCCTGCTGGGCATGGGCCTCAACGCGGCAGCCGTACTCATCGACAACCTGATCCTACACCGTTACCCCCGCATCCTGGACGCCCTGCGCATCGCGATGTACGGCTCGCTGGAGTTCCTCGGGTTCCGCCAGCTGATCACCGTAGAACGCCTGATCGGGACGTTCCAGATCACCAAGACACGCTGGGGCGAAATCCGCCGCCACGCCCTGCGCAGCGCCGATTAAGGGAGGCGCCATGATGACTGCAGTG
>JBEEKA010000288.1:0-3569 GCA_041168985.1 Pseudomonadota bacterium
ATCGGATCGTCGTGGGGGAGTGTCGCGGCGGGGAGGCGCTGGACATGTTGCAGGCGATGAATACCGGCCACGCAGGTTCCCTGACGACCGCGCACGCGAACTCGCCTCGCGACCTCCTGTCGCGACTGGAAGTGATGGTGCTGATGGCCGGCATGGACCTGCCGGTGCAGGCCATCCGCGAGCAGGTGGCGAGCGCCGTGACGCTCGTCGTACAGCAATCCAGGGACGAGTCGGGGCATCGGCGCGTCTGCCAGATCACCGAGGTTACCGGCATGGAGGGCGGACGGATCCAGATGCAGGACCTGTTCCGGTTCCAGCGCTCGAGAGGCTTCGAGTCCTGCGGCAATCCGCCGCAGTTCAGGGAGCGTCTGTGAACGCCGGTATCGCCGCACTTTCGCTGGCGGCATCGGTGATCTGTCTCCTGCTCGCCGCATGGCGGACCGCGCCGGCTGTCGTGGCGTGGTTCGGTCGACGGCACGAGGGGTTTGCCGATGGCGACCTGGCGGACCTGTTCATATTCGTGCCGGTACGTCGCCTCAGTGCCGTGCTGTGGCTGGGTGCCGCCGGCATCCTGGTCCTCCTGTACGCCGTGGGACTCCCGTGGCCGTTTGCCGGGGCTGCGGCCACCTTCTGGCTTGTCGCCCCGAGGGGACTTCTGGGCTTCATGCGCCGCAGACGGCAGCGGCGGCTGTACGGCCAGTTGCCTGACGGTATCGCCCTGCTGGCCGGACTGCTGCGCGCAGGTCACGGACTTGCACAGGGTCTGGAGCTGATTGCGGGGCGACAGCCAGCACCCCTCGGCCAGGAACTGCATCTGCTGGTACGCAAACACCGTCTGGGCGTCCCGCTCGACCAGGCACTTCAGGAGTTCGCGGACCGGGTGCCGGAGCCCGACGTCGCGCTGCTCGTACTTGCGATCCGTGTCTCCCGCGAGGTGGGCGGAAACCTGGCGGAATCGCTGCATCGACTTGGCGAGGGAGTTCGGTCCCGCGTCGTGCTGCGGGAACGGATTGGCGCACTGACGGCGCAAGGCAAACTACAGGGCATCATCATTGGATTTCTGCCTCTGTTCCTGATGGCAGTGCTGGCGGTGATAGATCCCGGTCCGATGGGCTGGTTGTTCCAGACCCGCGGAGGCTGGGTCACCTTGTCCGTTATCGCGGCATTGGAGTTGACCGGGTTCTTCCTCATCCGGCGCATCGTGAGGATCGACCTGTGAACCTCCCGCGGGAAGCCCTGGCCCTTCTCTTTGTAACTGGTACGACCGGTGCGGTGGTCTGCATCGTCTTCGCCGTGGGCCGTTCCATGGTGGCCGGTGCGCTGGCTGTTCCGCGGCCCGGGTATCCCGAACACCGGGCCCTGTTCCGTGTCGTGCTGCAGTGGGTGTCGCCGCTGGGCGCATGGGTTCGGCAGCCCTTGCCTGCGCGGTACTGCGATCGGCTGGAGCGTCGGCTGCTCCGGGCCGATCTCGACGAAGCGCTGGATATCGACGCCGCACTGGGTCTTGTCGCAGTCCCCGCAGTCGTTGCGTCGACGCTGGCCTTGCTGGCCGCGCTGGCGGGTCGTTCGGACCTTGCCGGAGGGGCGCTGCTCGCCGCACTCACCCTGGCCGCACTGCTCGAATCCTGGCTCCGGCGTCGGGTCAGCGACCGCGAAAGGCGTTTTCTCAGGGACCTGCCTGCCTATCTGGACGTGCTGACCGTCTGCGTCGAAGCAGGGGTAACGCTCGCGGTGGCACTTCGCCTTGCCGTGGAAAAGGCCGCACCGTCTCCGGCACGCAGGGTGTTCGCCCGACTGCTGCACGAGATCCGGATGGGAAGGAGCCGCGTCGAGGCCCTGCAAAACGTCGCGCGTCTCTATGAACTTGAAGCGCTCAGCTCCCTCGTGGCGGCGCTCATCCAGAGCGAAGGACATGGCATGGGCCTGGGCACGGTGCTCAGGGCGCAGTCACAGCAGCGGGCGACGGAGCGTCAGCTTCGCGCCGAAAAGGCAGCGATGAAGGCGCCGGTGAAGATGCTGGGCCCGCTCGTGTTGTGCGTGTTTCCCTGTACCTTTGTCGTCATCGCGGTACCTGTGCTGGTCCGGATGTTTCTGGGAGGGGGCTGACATGAAGTACCGTCGGCTCGAACACAATCAACGTCGTCTGTCCTGGCTGGTGCACCACTGTACGGGCGCGCACGAGAGGGCGGTGGGCCTGCTGATTCGGGGGCGGCCGGCGCCGGACACGGCCTGGCTGCTGGAGCCCTGTTCGCGCATCCATACCTTCGGTATGCGGCAGGCCATCGACGTGCTGTTCTGCGACGAGGGGTGGCGGGTCGTCGACCTGCTGGATGCGCTGGAACCCTGGTGTGTCGCGGGACACCCCGCGGCCCGCGTCACATGGGAACTACCAGTTGGCAGCATCCACAGGCTGGGACTGCGCCTGGGAGATCGTCTGTGTCCCGTTTGAACCGCCGTTCGCCTTCCGAACGCGGTGCTTCACTGGTCGAGTTCCACATCGTCGCGGTGCTGGGGGCATTGCCAGTGCTGCTGGGCATGCTGCAGGTGTTCCTGCTGCTGCTCGCGGCGCACACGGTGCAGTTTGCTTCCGCGCAGGCGGCGAGGGCGGGCGCCGTCCACGGTGCGAATCCGGCGGCCATGCGAAGGGCCTTCACGCTCGGACTGGTGCCGTTGCTTGTCGCCTCGGTGGAGGAGCCCGGATCCGGAAACGTCGTGCCGCTCGTGGGTGCGGCGTGGTCCAGGGCTTCGGCCGAGGCGCTCGTGTTCGCGCAGGTGGAAATCCTGTCGCCTGATGCCGCGGCGTTTGCAGATTTCGCGACGCCGGGGCCCGACGGCATGGCAATCCGCAACGACGGCCTTGAGCAACGGCCCGTCACGCGCGGGGCTCGCAGTGGTCTCTCGATCCAGGAGGCCAACCTGCTCCGGGTCCGCGCCAGATGGTGCCAGCCGCTCATCGTGCCTTTCGCCGGGGAACTGCTGGTGTCGGCGCTCAGGGTGCTGGATGCAGATGCCTTCGCGCAGCGTTGCTATGCGGCGGGGCGCATCCCACTTGCAGGTGACGCGGCGGTGAACATGCAGTCCGACGTTCGCTACTACGGCGGCTGAAGGCCCAGCAGGTCGGCAGGCGTGTCGATATCCAGCGCAGCGCTGGGCAGCGGCACGCGAATCAGCCGCTCACGATGGCGTCGGATCAGGGACCGCGCCCCCATGTCACCGCGCAACGCGGAAAGTTCGCCGAAGGTCCAGCGCGGGAACACGGCAGGGACACCGTCGATGCCCGAATAGGAAGCGGCAACGATGGCATCCGGCCGGCTGCGCCAGGGGCCGATCAGGCGTCGCAGGTCCTCGGCCGAGACGGCGGGCTGGTCGGCGAGCATCACCAGCAGGCCATCGCAGGTCCCCGGCAGGTGTCGGACGGCAGCCCGAAGCGAACTGCCGATGCCTTCCTCCCAGTCCCGGTTCAGGATGGTGGTGGCAGGGGTGTTGCGAAGCAGCGGCGCAATGTCCGCGGCGTGGGCGCCCAGCACGACACTGACGGCGTTACCGCCGACCGCAACGGCGTTGGAGAT
>JBEEKA010000289.1:0-3814 GCA_041168985.1 Pseudomonadota bacterium
ACGAGGCCGAGATCCTCGACATCTTCTTCGAGAAGAACACCTTCTTCCTCGGCAAGAACGAAACCTCGCTCGAACTGGTGCCGCAGCGCCTGCGCGGCGAGACCGCGAGCTTCGAGATCCGCGTCGGTGACAAGGTCATCGTCGAGGAAGGTCGTCGCATCAACGCGCGCCATGTGCGCGAGCTGGAGCAGGCTGGCGTCAAGAAGCTGGCCGTGCCGCGCGACTACATCTACGGCAAGATCGTCTCGCATGACGTGGTGAACACCGACACTGGCGAGATCATCGCCAAGGCCAACGAGGTGCTGACGGCCGCTTCGGTCGAGAAGCTCATCGAGGCCGGTATCAAGCAGGTCAACACCCTGTACACGAACGACCTCGACCGTGGTCCGTTCATCTCCGACACCCTGCGCATCGATCCGACCAAGACCCGCCTCGAGGCGCTGGTCGAGATCTACCGCATGATGCGTCCCGGCGAACCGCCGACCAAGGACGCCGCGGAGAACCTGTTCAACAACCTGTTCTTCAACGGTGAGCGATACGACCTGTCGGCCGTCGGCCGCATGAAGTTCAACCGCCGTGTCGGCCGCAAGGAAATCGAAGGCTCGGGCGTGCTGTCGAAGGACGACATCCTCGACGTGCTCAAGGTCCTCATCGACATCCGCAACGGCAACGGCGTGGTCGACGACATCGACCACCTCGGCAACCGCCGCGTGCGTTCGGTCGGCGAGATGGCCGAGAATGCCTTCCGCGTCGGCCTGGTCCGCGTCGAGCGCGCCGTCAAGGAGCGACTGACGATCGCGGAATCCGAGCCGCTGATGCCTCAGGAAATGATCAACGCGAAGCCGGTCGCGGCCGCCGTGAAGGAGTTCTTCGGCTCCTCGCAGCTCTCGCAGTTCATGGACCAGAACAACCCGCTGTCGGAGGTCACCCACAAGCGCCGCGTGTCGGCACTTGGCCCGGGCGGCCTGACGCGCGAGCGCGCGGGCTTCGAAGTCCGCGACGTCCACCCGACCCACTACGGCCGCGTCTGCCCGATCGAAACGCCTGAAGGTCCGAACATCGGGCTCATCAATTCGCTGTCGGTCTACGCCCGCACGAACCAGTACGGCTTCCTCGAGACGCCGTACCGCCGTGTCGAGAATGGCCGTGTGACCGACAAGATCGACTTCCTGTCCGCCATCGAGGAAGGCGAGTTCGCGATCGCGCAGGCCAACGCCGCCAAGGACGCCAAGGGCGCCCTGACGGACGACCTGGTTTCCTGCCGGTACCAGAACGAATTCACGCTGATGCCGCGTGACCGCATCAACTACATGGACGTGTCGCCGAAGCAGATCGTTTCGGTCGCCGCCTCGCTGATCCCGTTCCTCGAGCACGACGACGCCAACCGCGCACTGATGGGCTCGAACATGCAGCGCCAGGCCGTCCCGACGCTGCGCGCCGAGGTGCCGCTGGTCGGCACAGGCATGGAGCGCCCGGTCGCGATCGACTCGGGCGTGACGGTCGTCGCGCGCCGCGGTGGTGTCGTCGACTCCGTCGATGCCTCGCGCATCGTCGTCCGGGTGCACGATGACGAAACGACGGCGAGCGAGCCGGGCGTCGACATCTACAACCTGACCAAGTACACGCGCTCGAACCAGAACACCTGCATAAACCAGCGTCCGCTGGTCAATGCCGGCGACCGCATTGCGCGCGGCGACGTGCTGGCCGATGGACCCTCGACGGATCTCGGCGAACTGGCGCTTGGCCAGAACCTGCTCGTCGCGTTCATGCCCTGGAACGGCTACAACTTCGAGGACTCGATCCTGATCTCGGAGCGTGTGGTCCAGGAAGACCGCTTCACGACGATCCACATCGAAGAACTCACCTGCGTCGCGCGCGACACGAAGCTGGGCCCCGAGGAAATTACCGCTGACATCCCGAACGTGGGCGAGGCGGCGCTGGGCAAGCTCGACGAGGCCGGTATCGCCTACATCGGCGCGGAAGTGCGCGCCGGCGACATCCTGGTCGGCAAGGTCACGCCCAAGGGCGAGACCCAGCTGACGCCGGAAGAAAAGCTGCTGCGCGCGATCTTCGGCGAGAAGGCCTCCGACGTGAAGGACACGTCGCTGCGCGTCCCGCCGGGCATGGACGGCACCGTCATCGACGTGCGCGTGTTCACACGCGACGGCGTCGAGAAGGACAGCCGCGCCAAGTCGATCGAGACGGCGGAAATCACCCGTGTCAAGAAGGACTTCGGTGACCAGCAGCGCATCCTCGAGGACGACCTCTTCCAGCGCGTCCGCGACATGCTGATTGGCAAGGTCGCCGCGGGCGGCCCGAAGAAGCTCAAGGCCGGCACGAAGATCGATGCCGCCTACCTCGACGACCTGCCGCGCGAGGACTGGTTCCAGATCCGCCTCGACGACGAGGAAGCCAACGCGCAGCACGAAAATGCGGCCATCCGCATGGAAGAGCAGCGCAAGGCCTTCGAGAAGCGCCTCGAGGACAAGCGCGCGAAGATCACGCAGGGCGACGACCTCGCCCCGGGCGTGCTCAAGATGGTGAAGGTCTACCTCGCGGTGAAGCGCCGCGTGCAACCGGGCGACAAGATGGCCGGCCGCCACGGCAACAAGGGCGTCATCTCGCACATCACGCCGGTCGAGGACATGCCGTACCTCGCGGACGGCACGCCGGTTGACGTCGTGCTGAACCCGCTGGGCGTTCCCTCGCGCATGAACGTCGGCCAGGTGCTCGAGACGCACCTCGGCTGGGCGGCGAAGGGCATCGGCCTGAAGATCGGGCGCATGCTCGAGGCGCAGGCCAAGCTCGCCGAGGTCCGTGGTTTCCTCGAGGAGGTCTACAACACGACCGGCGGCCAGGACGAGGACATCAAGTCCCTGGCCGATGCCGAAGTCAGCGTGCTGGCGAAGAACCTCTCGAAGGGCGTGCCCATCGCGACGCCGGTCTTCGATGGCGCTTCGGAGAAGCAGATCAAGAAGCTGCTGGAACTGGCGGACCTGCCGGTCAACGGCCAGAGCTATCTGTACGACGGCCGCACCGGCGAACGTTTCGACCGCCAGGTGACCGTCGGCTACATGTACATGCTGAAGCTGAACCACCTCGTCGATGACAAGATGCACGCCCGTTCCACGGGTCCGTACAGCCTCGTCACGCAGCAGCCGCTGGGCGGCAAGGCGCAATTCGGCGGCCAGCGCTTCGGTGAGATGGAAGTCTGGGCGCTCGAGGCCTACGGCGCGGCGTACACGCTGCAGGAGATGCTGACCGTCAAGTCGGACGACACGACGGGCCGCACGCTCATGTACAAGTCGATCGTCGACGGAAACCACGAAATGAAGGCCGGCATGCCGGAATCCTTCAACGTGCTCGTCAAGGAAATCCGGTCGCTCGGCATCAACATCGAGCTCGAGCAGGATTGATCAGGAGGCGATGAAGTCATGAAAGATCTACTGAAGCTGTTCAAGCAGCAGGCTCCGGTCGAGAACTTCGACTCCATCAAGATCGGCCTCGCGTCGCCCGAGCTGGTGAAGTCGTGGTCGTTCGGCGAAGTGAAGAAGCCGGAAACCATCAACTACCGCACGTTCAAGCCGGAACGCGACGGCCTGTTCTGCGCCAAGATCTTCGGACCGACGAAGGACTACGAGTGCCTGTGCGGCAAGTACAAGCGCCTCAAGCACCGCGGCGTGGTCTGCGAGAAGTGCGGCGTCGAAGTCACCGTCGCCAAGGTGCGCCGCGAGCGCATGGGTCACATCGACCTGGCGTCGCCGGTCGCCCATATCTGGTTCCTGAAGTCGCTGCCGAGCCGCATTGGTCTCTT
>JBEEKA010000290.1:0-7694 GCA_041168985.1 Pseudomonadota bacterium
CCCCGGTTTCGCGTAGCCAGGGCGCGCCCAATAGGGATGAACCTGGACTGGCGTTAGTCGGTGAGTGGCCAGTTTCAAAACTAACCCCGACAGCCGGCAGCACCCGGTCCCGAGGAAGACCGCCTTCCTCACCTCGCTGGGTGCGTGCCGGCAGTCTTCCCATTGGCGACGAGTATCTAAACCGATCCGGCGAGCCAATGGGTTGGCTCAAGTCCCTCCGGGGGACTGCCCAAAAGTTCACGCGCACCTATAGCGGACCGGCCCCATGGGACGGCATCGCTAAAGGAAGACAGAATTAGTTCAGGGCTGGTGGGTACCCGGAGCGGGTTTCGATCATGGCGAACAGCGCATCGCGGAACTGCTCGAAGGTTGGTTGCCCGATTCCCTTCGCGGCCAGCCATCCAGCGATCCATGCGCTTTCGTAGGGGTTAAGCCCTTCGGGATAGGCATTGGTGGTTTCGTCCATCCCGGTACCGTAGGCGGGATCGGCCCACCTGCCACCTAGGGCATGGCATATCTGCATCATCCCGCAAGATTTCCGCACTGCGTTGTCGATACTGTCTCAGACCCTGAGACACCAATCCGCCGCAATCGCCCCATGTCCCGCCGCCGCTCCACCTTCGACGTTTTCAGCGCCTCCCGTGGCCCCTGCGTAATCGGGGTGCAGGACATGGCTGGCCGTCGGCTCCAGACATCGCCGGTAGCGCACGGGGAGAGCCTTAGAGCCGCCCTGGAGGCCGGGATAGCCCGGTGGGTGGCAGACGGCTGGACGGCTGAGAACACGCCGGAATGGGGTCATGTGTTCATCCGGCGCGGGGCTGTCCGCCTGATGGTCGGCCTGTTCTCCGCCACCCCGTCGCCGGGACACAGCACCCCGGCACCCCGGACCCCAGAAACGAAAAAGGCAGAACCGTCCGCGACGATCCTGCCCTTTCGCGGGTAGCTAACCCCTCGCGAGGTAGCCCCGGTTCTTGCACTCAGCTAGCGCGCGGCGACCTGACGCTGCAGATAGGCCACAGTCTGGCCGTGGCGGTCGGTTTCAACCTGCAGCAGGTAGCCACCCAGTCGCGCAGCACGGGCAAGCATCGGCCCGATGCTGCGGCGGTCGAGGGGGATGCGCTGGGGCCTGTCGGTGCGCTTCACGGCGTCACCCCCTTCGCGTCGCCGGCAAGGGCAGCGCGTGCAGCCTCTACACGCTCCGTGATGCTCCAGAGCAGATCCTCGAAGACACTGAACCGGATCGAGCCAAACCATTCGGGCTTCAGGTCGAGGCCGTTCGCGATGTGTTCTGTCAGGAAATCCAACTGCGCGTTCGCGCTATTGAGAGCAAGCGTCGCCTGATCTATTTCACTGATCAGGGAACGGATGCGCTCATCCGCAGTGGCAAGGGATGCTTCGGTGGTCATGTTTCGCTCCTGATATCTGGCCCGTGACCACACGGCCACGAGGTTTCAGGAGGCTTCCGAAAAGTGACCACAACCGTGACCACAAAGAAATTCGGAAGTGCAGTTTTAAATGGTCGGGGCGCCGAGATTTGAACTCGGGACCCCTTGCACCCCATGCAAGTGCGCTACCAGGCTGCGCCACGCCCCGACCGGGCGAACTTTCAATCAACCGCGGCGGGGAATTTGCCGCGGGGTGCGAATCCTACATCAGCGACGCAGGATCTTCAGTATTTCCTCGAGCTCGCCACGCAGCTGTCGGACGATCTGCTGGCTCTGGCTCACGTCACTGCGTGCTTCCTCGCCGGTGAGCTTCTGGCGCGCACCACCGATCGTGAAGCCCTCTTCGTACAGCAGGCTGCGGATCTGGCGGATGACGATGACGTCCTGCCGCTGGTAGTAGCGGCGGTTGCCACGGCGCTTCACGGGCTTGAGCTGCGGGAACTCCTGTTCCCAGTAGCGCAGCACATGGGGCTTTACGGCGCAGAGGTCGCTGACCTCGCCGATCGTGAAGTAACGCTTGCCGGGGATCGCCGGCAGCTCGTTATTGTTCCGGGGTTCCAGCATAGGCTTCGACGCGTGCCTTGAGCTTCTGGCCAGGACGGAAAGTCACCACGCGGCGCGCGCTGATCGGAATCTCTTCGCCCGTCTTCGGATTGCGACCGGGACGCTGGTTCTTGTCACGCAGGTCGAAATTGCCGAAACCGGACAGTTTCACCTGCTCGCCCGACGACAGGGCCCCGCGCACCTCCTCGAAGAAGAGGTCCACCAGTTCCCGTGCTTCGCGCTTGTTGAGGCCCAGCTGGTCGAATAGCGCTTCCGCCATTTCAGCTTTTGTCAGAGCCATTATTCTCGTGCCTTCGCGTCCAGATGCTTCTTCAGGTCGTCGGCGATCCCAGCCACCAGCTGGTCGGCCTCATCGTCCTTGAGAGTCCGGTTATTATCTTGGAAAATCAAGCCGAAAGCGACACTCTTTCGACCAGATTCTATACCGGGTCCCTGGTAGACGTCGAAGACGCGCAGGTCGCGCAACAAACTCCCTCCAGCGACAGTAGCACGGTCGCGGAGCGCGCTTAAAGGCGTCCCTTCGGGCAGGCTGAGCGACAGGTCGCGGCGCACCTGCGGGAAGCGCGAAATGCCGTGGGCCTTGGGCACTTCATGGCAGGTGGCCGCCAGCAGGTCCAGTTCGAACAACAGCGGCGCGGCGGGCAGGTCCAGTTCGCGGACCCACTGCGGATGCAATTCACCCAGCCAGCCCACGACCTCGCCGCCCCGCTTCACGCAGGCAGCCCGACCCGGATGAAGACAGGCATGTGATTCCGCAACGAATTCAAAGGCTTGCAACTTATTGCTCAAGCCAAGTATCGCCATGACATCAGACTTCAGGTCGAAGAAGTCGGCCGCCTCCGCCTTGGCCCCCCACTGCTCCGACAGGCGCGGACCCAGTGCAATGCCCGCCAGGCGCCGTGATTCCCGCACGCTGCGGTCCGGCTGCTTTTCGAACACCGCGCCCAGCTCGAAGAGCCGCACGCGATCCTGCTGGCGCCGCTGGTTTTCAATCACCCCCTTCAGCAACCCCGGCCACAGCGACGTGCGCATGACGGCCAGGTCCGCGGCGATCGGATTGGCCAGCTTGACCGGATCGCTGCCCGGGAACAGCCGCTGCTGCATGGCCGGGTCGACGAAGGCGTAATGGATGGCTTCCTGGTACCCACGGCCGACAAGCGTGTCGAGCACCACGCGCTCGTCGATGACCGACTCCGGCCGGCGACGGAAGCGCTGCGGCAGCGGGGCCGGCACTTCGGGCACGCGGTCGTAACCGATCACGCGCACGGCCTCTTCGATGAGATCGGCTTCGATGTTCAGATCGAAGCGCCAGGAGGGAGGCGTGACCTGCCAGCCTTCTTCGATCGCGACGACCTGCATCTGCAGGGCGCGCAGTGCGGCCTCGACATCGGCATCCGGCAGCGAGGTGCCGACGAGGCGGGCCAGCTGGCGGCGGCGCAGGGTCCGGGAAGGACGCGCAGGACAGAGGGAATCATCTCCTGCGACGACGACCGGGCCGGCCGTACCGCCGCAGATCTGCAGCAGCAGCGCCGTGGCGCGTTCCATGGCCCGCTCCTGCCCCGCCGGATCCACGCCGCGCTCGAAGCGCTGGCTGGCGTCGGTCTGCAGTCCGAAGCGCCGACCGCGACCCGCGATCGCATCGGGCGAGAAGAAGGCCACCTCGAGCAGCACGTCCGTGGCGCCCTCGGTGATCGACGTGCCCGCGCCGCCCATGATGCCCGCCAGGCCGATGGCCCGTTCGTCATCGGCAATGACCAGGATGTCCGGCTGCAGCTCGACGGTGCGGCCATCCAGCAATTCGAGGGACTCGCCGGCACGCGCGAGACGCACCTGCATCGCGCCATTCAGGCGCTGCCGCTCGTAGGCATGCATCGGCTGGCCGAGTTCCAGCATGACGTAGTTCGTCACGTCCACGACTGGGCTGATGGGGCGCAGGCCGGCACGACGCAGCCGTTCCTGCATCCAGTCCGGCGTGGCGCGCGTGTTGTCGAGTCCCTGCAGCACGCGACTGAGGAAGCGCGGCGCGGCGGATGGCGCATCGACGACGACCGGGTGCGTGACGCTATTCGTCGCGGCCACGGCGCCCAGTGCCGGCCCCGTGAGAGGAAGACGCAACAGCGCCGAGACTTCGCGCGCGATGCCCTGCACGGACATCGCGTCGCCCCGGTTCGGATACACACTGACTTCGATGATGACGTCGTCGAGCTCGAGCTGCTCGCGCAGGGAACGGCCCAATACGGCCTCCGCGGAGAGCTCCAGGATGCCCTCGTGCGAAGACGACAGGTCCAGCTCGCGCGACGAGCACAGCATGCCGAAGGATTCGACGCCGCGCAGTTTCGCGGCCTTGATCTTCAGGTCGCCCGCCAGCACCGCGCCCACCTGGGCCAGCGCGACCTTGATGCCGGCCCGGGCATTGGGAGCGCCACAGACGATCTGCAGCGGGTCACCGCTGCCGGTGCTGACCTTGCAGACCCGCAGCTTGTCGGCCTGCGGGTGCTGGGCCGCTTCGAGGATCTCCGCGACGACCACGCCACTGAACGGCGGCGCGGCGGGCGTGACGCTTTCCACCTCGAAACCCACAAGCGTCAGTCGGCTCGCGAGTTCAGCGGGCGGCAGGGACAGCGAGACCCAGTCCTTGAGCCAGGAAAGCGGCAGTTTCATCAACGTAACCCCGGGGTGTCAGCCCCCGCGGAATTGCCGCAGGAAGCGCAGGTCGTTTTCGAAGAAGAGTCGCAGGTCGTTCACGCCATACCGAAGCATGGCGAGACGGTCGATGCCCATGCCGAACGCATAGCCGGTGTATTTCTCCGGATCCACGCCGCAGGACGCGAGCACGTTCGGATGCACCATGCCGCAGCCGAGGACCTCGATCCAGCCGGTGTGCTTGCACAGCCGGCAGCCCTTGCCGCCGCATTCGACGCAGGTGATGTCGACTTCGGCCGAAGGCTCGGTGAACGGGAAATAGGAAGGCCGCAGCCGCATGGCCAGGTCCTGCTCGAAGAAGGCTTCCATGAAACCATGCAGGATGGACTTGAGCTGCGCGAAGCTGACGTCCGTGTCCACGAGCAGGCCTTCGACCTGGTGGAACATCGGCGTGTGCGTCGCGTCCGAATCCATGCGGTAGACGCGGCCCGGTGCAATGACCGCGAGCGGCAGATTGCCGGCCGCCGCCTTCAGCGCACGGATCTGCACGGGTGAGGTGTGCGTGCGCAGGAGCGCACCGTCCACGGCCTGTCCGGGCTCGATGTAGAACGTGTCGTGCATCGCACGCGCCGGATGGTTCGCCGGGACGTTCAATGCGGTGAAATTGTGGAAGTCGTCTTCGATTTCCGGGCCCTGGGCCACGGTGAAGCCGACGTCGCCGAAGAGCTTTTCGATGCGCAGTCGCGCGCGGGTGACCGGATGCAGCCCGCCGGGCTGTTCGCCGCGGCCATCGAGCGTGACATCGACACGGCCTGCGGCGAGTTTGGCTGCCACGGCGGCCTGCTCGAGCATGGCATGGCGCGCATCAAGCTGGACCTGGACGGCCTGCTTCGCTTCGTTGATGCGGGCGCCGGCAGCAGGACGCTCCGCAGCCGGAAGGCTTCCGAGCGATTTCAGCTGTTCGGTGAGGAGGCCCTTCTTGCCGAGCCAGTGGACCCGGACTTCATCGAGTCGGGCGAGATCGGCGCTCGCGGTGATGTCCGCGAGCGCCCGCTCGGTGAGCGCCTGGAGGGATTCCATGCGGTTGCCCTCAGGGGATCGCTGACGCGCGGGAAGCGCGTCAGGCGGCCTTCAGCTGAGCCTTGGCCTGTTCGACGATGGCGGCAAACGCGGCCGCATCGTGCACGGCGAGATCCGCGAGGACCTTGCGGTCGATGCGGATGCCAGCCTTCAGCAGCCCGTTGATCAGGCGGCTGTAAGACAGGCCGTGCAGGCGCGCGCCCGCGTTAATGCGCGTGATCCAGAGCGAACGGAAGACGCGCTTCTTCTGGCGGCGATCGCGATACGCGTACTGGCCGGCCTTGATGACCGCCTGCTTCGCAACGCGATAGATCTTGCGACGGGCGTTGTAGTAACCCTTCGCCTTGTGGAGAACTTTCTTGTGACGGCGTCCCGCAGTGACGCCACGCTTGACTCGTGCCATGGTTTACCTCGCGAGATTGTCAGTTACAGATGGGGCAGCAGCTGAACCAGCCGGCCGACATCGCTCTCGTGGACGAGGCTCGAACCACCCGAACGCAGCTGACGCTTCGTCTTGCGGGCCTTGTGGCCGAGGTTGTGGCGGCGGCCCGACGAATAGGACTTGTATCCCTTCGCCGTCTTGCGAAAACGCTTGGCCGCGGCCCGGTTGGTCTTCAACTTGGGCATGTTTTAACTCCTTACGGTTGTATAGCCCCGGTCACAGGCCCGCCCATTCTTCGCAGGGCGGCATCCGTTCGCGGGCGGACCTCGCTGCGCGCCTCTACTGGCGCGTAGTCGCGGTCACTTCTTCTTTGGCGAAAACACCATGACCATCTGCCGGCCTTCCATCAGCGGATTCTGCTCGACCACCGCGTGTGCGGCGAGGTCGGCGGAAACGCGCGCAAGAAGCTTGCGGCCGATATCCTGGTGCGCCATCTCACGGCCTCGGAAACGCAGGGTTACCTTGGCCTTGTCACCCTCGGTCAGGAAGCGGATCAGATTACGCAGCTTGACCTGGTAATCGCCCTCTTCCGTACCGGGACGAAACTTCACTTCCTTGACCTGGATCTGCTTCTGCTTGCGCTTGGCAGAGTGGGCTTTCTTGTTCTGTTCGAACAGGTACTTGCCGAAATCCATCACACGAACGACAGGCGGCTCGGCCGTCGGAGACACCTCAACGAGGTCAAGCCCTGCATCGGTGGCCAGGGCCAGGGCTTCCATGCGCCCCATGACTCCAGCCTGTTCGCCGTCCGCGCCGATCACCCGCAGTACGGGCGAACTGATCTCGTCGTTGCGCCGGACGCGCTTCGTGGATGTAGCGATAAATCAATCCTCCAAAACAGTACGCCCGCGGCTGGTGAGCTCGATGCGCAAACGTTCCATGAACGTTTCCAGCGTCATCGTGCCCAGGTCCTTGCCGTTGCGGGAACGCACGGAAACCAGGTTCGCTGCCACTTCCTTGTCGCCCGCGACCAGCAGGTACGGGACACGTTGCAGCGTGTGCTCGCGGATCTTAAAGCCGACCTTCTCGTTTCGCAAGTCCGATGCGGCCCTAAAGCCCTGAGTTTTAAGGGCTTCCGTGGCGGCCTTCACGTAGTCGGCCTGCCTGTCCGTAATCGGCATCAGCACCGCCTGCACGGGGGCCAGCCAGGCCGGTAGCCTGCCGGCATGGTGCTCCAGCAGGATCGCGAAGAAGCGCTCCAGCGACCCGAACATGGCGCGATGCAGCATGACCGGGGACTGTTTGGCGCCCGCTTCGTCGATGTAATGGGCGCCCAGACGGCCCGGCAGGTTCAGGTCGACCTGCAGCGTGCCGCACTGCCAGTCGCGGCCGATGGCGTCCCGCAACACGAATTCGAGCTTGGGGCCGTAGAACGCGCCCTCGCCCGGGTTCAGCGTGTATTCGATGCCGGCGGCAGCGGCCGCGGCCTTCAGGGCCGATTCGGCCTTGTCCCAGACGGCGTCATCACCCACCCGCTTCGGCGGCCGGTCCGAGAACTTGATCTTCACGTCCTCGAACCC
>JBEEKA010000291.1:0-33782 GCA_041168985.1 Pseudomonadota bacterium
AGGCTTTCGGTAGTGGCGAACCACACTGACAGCCTCGTTGCCATCACGAACCGCGAAGGCCTCATCGAATGGGTCAACCAGGCTTTCGTCCTGGTCACGGGATACGCCGTCAAGGAGGCGATCGGACAACCGTTTCAGGGACTGCTGTCGGGACCGGACACCGATCGCCTCGTCGCGGCGACGTTGACCGAGGCGCTTCGCAGCCAGACGACCGTGTGCGAGGAGATCCTCTACCGGCGCAAGAACGGTGCTGCGCTCCGGGCCTCGGTCCGGATAGCGCCCCTGCGGAACTCTGGCAGCCACTCCGACCGAATGGTGGTCGTGCAGCAGGACATCACCGAGCGAAGGGCGAGTGAACTCGCGAGCCAGGAGCAGATCCGCTGCCTCGAACGTGACCTTGAACGTCAGGCCGGCGAACTGCTGGCGGCAAGGAACGAGGCAGAAGCCGCATCCGAAGCCAGGAATCGGTTCATCGCCGGCATCAGCCACGAAATGCGGACACCGCTCAACGCCATCGTCGGCTTCATCCACCTCTGCCTCCAGACGGGACTGACGACCCAGCAGCGCGAATACGTCGCAAACACCGAGCATGCCGCCCGGAATCTAATACGGATCGTCGACGACGTACTCGATTATTCCGCGATCGAGTCCGGGGCATTGAAGCTCGAGCGGGCCGCCTTCGAACTCCATTCCGTGATGTCGCAGGTCGAGGCGCTGGTTGGTATCGCCGCTCGCGCCCGAGGACTCGATCTGAGGATGGACGTGGCCACGGACGTTCCAGCAGTGCTCCAGGGCGACTCGAAGCGAATCGAACAGGTACTGCTCAACCTCCTGGGACATGCCGTGGCGCAGACCGAGCGCGGAGCCATCGCGTTACAGGTGCAGCGCCTTCGAGCCGACGCCGAATCCGTCGAACTGGGCTTCCGCGTCGGGTTCAGTGGCACGGGCCATACCGCGGACCAGCAGAAACGGCTTTTCCAGGCCTTCAGCCAGTCGGACGATGCGAATGCCCGCCCCTTCAGCGACCACCACCTGGGGCTCGCGATCAGTGCACGACTCGTGCAGCAATTAGGCGGCAGGTTCTGGCTGGAAGGCCGCCCTGGCGAAGACGGCGCCATCGCCTTCACGGCCCGATTCGGCAGGATTTCAGGCACCAGGACCCTGCCGGTCCTGCCCGGTGCGGAGCCGCTTCGGTCCGACACCTTGGGACAGTTGCGGGGGCGTCGGGTGCTGGTCGTCGAAGACAACGCATTCAATCAGGCTGTCATCGTTGAACTGCTGGCGGCAGTCGGCATCCGGACACAGGTCGCGAACCACGGCCTGGAGGCGCTGCAGATCCTCGAGTCAGACTCGCAGTTCGACATCGTCCTGATGGACGTGATGATGCCGGGCATCGATGGCCATGAGGCGACGCGGCGCATCCGCCGGCATCCGCAGCTGTCGGGCCTGCGGATCGCAGCCATGACGGCCAATGCCGGCGCGGACGACCGACAAAGGTGCATCGAGAGCGGCATGGACGATTTCCACGCCAAACCGGTGGACCCGGCAAGCCTGTACGCGATGCTGCTGCGCCTGCTTCCGGCAGCCGCCGCGCAGAGCTCACCACCCAGCGCCGGCAGCGTTGCGGCACCCCGCTCGCCGAAGCCGGATTTCGACCCCGGCGCACTGCGAAGCCTGTTCCCCAACAGCCCGGAGTACGTGCGGGAGATGGCTGAGAAATTCGTCCACCATGCGAGCGCCGCCGTGCCCGGACTGCGAGACGCTTGCGCAGGCGGAAACCCGGAGGTGCTGCGCGACATCGGGCACAAATACAAGTCCTCCGCGGCGATGATCGGTGCCAACCGCATATCATCGATTTTCGCGGAACTCGAACGTTGCGGCCGCTCCGGCGACCTGTCCGGTTGTGAACTCCGGATCAACGAACTTCCCGGCCTGCTCGACCAGATCGAACAGTTGGTCGCCGCCGGAACACACCTGGCCTGACAGGTTCGGGCTCGACTTGGGCCAGCCTGAACAGCTACGCTGCCGCTCGGGACAAGGAAAATCGACAAATGAAGGCTTCTTCGGAAGGCTCGTTCAAGGATTACCAGGCGCTTCTACATGGAAAGCGCGCCCTTGTTGTCGACGACGACGACGTCAACCGCCACATCCTTTCGGACCTCCTTGCTTCAGCCGAGATCCAGACCATTTCGGCGCGGGATGGCCTGGAAGCGCTCTGTGCCCTGGAGTCCGACCGGCACATAGATATCGTGCTCATGGACATCCACATGCCCCGCATGGACGGCTACGAGGCCACGAAACGGATCCGTGCGCAGGTGGATCTGTTCCAGCCCAGGATCATTGCCCTTACCGGCTTCGTAACACCGGAAGGAATGCAGCGCTGTCTTGAATGCGGCATGGATGATTTCCAGGCCAAGCCCTTCACGCCCGACGAACTGTTCATGAAGATCGCCAAGGCCCTGCGACTGGCCCTGCCTGGCTCCGGCGCCACGACCCGATCACCGTCGGGCGACTCGCCAGCCAAACCCGATTTCGATCCCGGCGTACTGCAGGACCTGCTGGAAAACGACGCGGTGGAACTGCGACAGGTCGCGGGCAAGTTCGTATCCGCCGCCGAAGTTTCGATCGAAGGCATGCGGGCGGCGATCGCTGCCGGCGCGGTCGACGCCCTGCGCGACCTCAGCCACAAGCACAAGTCATCGGCAGCCATGATGGGGGCGCACCGTTTCTCGGCGGTCTGCGCCGAAATGGAAAAGCGCTGCCGCGCCGGTCAGATCGAGGGCTGCGATGCGCTCATCGAGGAACTGCCTGCCCAACTCCAGTTGATCAGGCAGGCGTTCCTGGACGGCGACCCGGCGCCGCCCTCCCCGGTCAAGCCGTAACGATCGGGACCCCGGCGATCCGCGCCTGCCATTCGGCGGGGCCGGTCTGGTGTACCGAGGTGCCGCTGGAATCCACGGCCACCGTCACCGGCATGTCCTGCACGCCGAATTCATAGATCGCCTCCATGCCAAGGTCGGCGAATCCGACGACCCTGGCGGAACGGATCGCCTTCGAGACGAGGTAGGCCGCTCCGCCCACGGCCATCAGGTAAGCCGCCTTGTGCTTGCGGATCGCCTCGATCGCCACCGGACCCCGCTCGGCCTTGCCTATCATCGCGATCAGACCGGTCTGCGACAGCATCATCTCCGTGAACTTGTCCATGCGCGTCGCCGTCGTCGGACCGGCCGGCCCGACGATCTCGTCACGCACCGGATCCACCGGTCCGACGTAATAGATGACGCGGTTCGCGAACTCGACGGGCAGCTTTTCGCCGCGCGCCAGCATGTCCTGGATGCGCTTGTGCGCGGCGTCCCGGCCGGTCAGCATCCTGCCGGACAGGAGCAGCGTCTGGCCCGGCTTCCACGCGGCCACCTCGGCCGCGGTGAGCGTGTCCAGGTTCACGCGCGTCGAACGCTGCGTATCAGGCTGCCAGTTGACGGCCGGCCATTCGGCCAGATCCGGGGGCTCGCAGAAGGCCGGACCGCTGCCATCGAGCGTGAAATGCGCATGCCGGGTAGCCGCGCAGTTCGGGATCATCGCGACCGGCTTCGAAGCCGCGTGGGTGGGATACATCGCGATCTTCACGTCGAGCACCGTGGACAGGCCGCCCAATCCCTGCGCGCCGATGCCCAGCGCGTTGACCTTCTCGTAGAGCTCGACACGAAGCGCTTCGGTCTTGTCGCGCGGCCCCCGTTCGAGCAGCTCGTGCATGTCCAGCGGTTCCATCAGCGACTCTTTCGCCATCAGCATGGCCTTCTCGGCCGTGCCGCCGATGCCGATGCCGAGCATGCCCGGCGGGCACCAGCCCGCGCCCATCGTCGGCACCGTCTTCAGCACCCAGTCGACCAGCGAATCGCTGGGGTTGAGCATCACGAACTTGCTCTTGTTCTCGGACCCGCCACCCTTCGCCGCCACGGTGACATCGACTTCCTCGCCCGGCACGAGCTCCACATGCACGACAGCCGGCGTGTTGTCCTTCGTGTTCCGGCGCTCGAAGTGGGGATCGGCGACGATGGAAGCCCGCAGCTTGTTGTCGGGATCCAGATACCCTTTCCGGACCCCGTCGTTGACGGCATCGACGATCGCACCGGGGAAGCCCGCGAATCGCACGCCCATGCCGACCTTCAGGAACACGTTGACGATGCCCGTATCCTGGCAAAGGGGGCGATGCCCCTCGGCGCAGAGGCGCGAATTCGTCAGGATCTGTTCGATCGCATCCTTCGCCGCCGGACTCTGTTCGCGCTCATAGGCCCGTGCAAGGTGGCGGATGTAGTCGACGGGATGGTAGTAGCTGATGAACTGGAGGGCGGCCGACACCGACTCCACGAAATCGTCGTACTGGATCGTGCTCATGCTGCTCAGGGCCTTGCCTTGTAGAACGTGATGGGTTGCTCGCGGAACTGCCGCAGGACACCGGGGCGCATCGCACCCACGACATGCATCTCGCAGGGCTTGCAGTCGAACCGCAGCGTCAGCGTTTCATCGCCATGCTGCAGGGTGAGGGGCTGGGCCCGAACCGTGCCCTGCACGCCGGTCACGCCCTTGGCCTGCTTGGGACAGAGGCTCAGGCTGAAACGCACGCAGTGCTTGGTGATCATCAGGCTCACCTCGCCGAGTTCCTCGTGGCTCTCGTAGGCGGACTCGATCAGCTTCACGCCGTGCCGCGCGTAGAACGCCGCGGCCCTGCTGTTGTAGACGTTGGCGAGATACGTGATCGTGTCTTCGGGATAGGCGACCGGGGGCTCCACGGGCACCGCCTTAGGCAGGCGCTCGAAACCGCCCGCACGGGATGCCTCCAGCGCCGCCACGGCCTCGCGACGCAGTCCGTTCAACACCGAGGCCGGCACGAACCAGACCGCATCGGACGGCAGCTGCACGTCCCGCGCGACGAAGTCCGTGCCGCCGAGCCGGGTCAGCTGCTCGCGCAGGGCTTGCTGGGCGCGCCCGGCATCACGGGCCGGCTCCAGTGTCCGGTCGATGCGCGCGGCGCCGGAAAAACCGTCGGCGTCGAGCAAGGTCATCTCGAAGCCCGTGCGCCCGCCTTCCTGCCAGGCGCGGAACAGCACGTCGACATCGATCTTCCGTTCCGCCGAGGGCTTCGCCAGCAGGCGTTCCCAGGCCATGTCCCGGTTGCGGAACAGGGGAAGGCCCTTGCGCAGGTCCTTCAGGTCTTTCGTTCCCGTCGCGCCGACCCGCATCGCGAGGTTCGGCTCGACACGCCAGCGCCCGCCGCACAGGGACTGGGTCGTGTTGACCTGCACGCCCTGCAGCTCGCCCTGCAGGTCCCACCAGGTCAGGGAGTCCCCGTTGTTGAGGATCGCATCGGCATCATCGGTCACGACCTCGAAGTGGCCCGGCGTCACCGCCGCGACATGCCCCAGCGGGAGCCCGGCATGCTTGGGCGTGTCGAAGGCGCCGATATCGTCCTTGCGGCCGTTCACGAAGTAATCCGTACCGCCGCGATTGAAGCCCTGCTCCGGCTGTGGCGTGAAGGTGAAGGTGCTGTGGCCGCTGCTGCTGCGGCAGAACTCCGGCCGGCGCTCGAGCAGCTGGTCGAACAGCTGGCGGTAGTGCGCGGTCACGTTCTTGACCGTCGCCATGTCCTTGTAGCGGCCCTCGATCTTGAAGCAGCGGATGCCCGCATCGACCAGCGCCTCGAGGTTCGCGCTCTGGTCGTTGTCCTTGAGGCTGAGCACGTGCTTGTCGTGCGCGATGATGCGGCCGCCGGCGTCCTTCACCGTGTACGGGAGCCGGCACTCCTGCGAACAGTTGCCGCGGTTCGCGCTGCGGCCCGTGTGCGCATGGCTG
Source organism: Pseudomonadota bacterium (assembly GCA_041168985.1). Taxonomy (GTDB): domain Bacteria; phylum Pseudomonadota; class Gammaproteobacteria; order Steroidobacterales; family Steroidobacteraceae; genus ZC4RG30. The sequence goes on from JBEEKA010000291.1 coordinate 5,851, forward strand.
ATGAAGCACTGCCCGCTGTAGGCCACGCAGAGCGCGCCATGGATGAAGAACTCCAGCGTCGCCTGTTTCACCTGCGCTTCGATCGCGCGGATCTGCTGCAGCGTGAGCTCGCGCGCCAGCACCATCTGCGAGATGCCCGCGTCCTGCAGGAACCTCGCCTTTTCCGGCGTGCGGATGTCGGTCTGCGTGCTCGCGTGGAGCTGGATCGGCGGCATGTCGGTCTCGAGCAGCGCCATGTCCTGGATGATCAGGGCGTCGACGCCAGCCTCGTACAGCTGCCAGGCCATGCGGCTCGCGGCATCGAGCTCGTCATCGCGCAGGATCGTGTTCTGCGTGACGAGGATCCGCGCATGGAAGCGGTGCGCATGCCTGACGAGTCGCGCGATGTCCTCGATTGAATTGGTCGCCTTGTCCCGAGCGCCCATGTCAGGCCCGCCGATATACACGGCATCCGCACCATGATTGATCGCCTCGATGCCGATGTCGGCATTGCGCGCGGGCGACAGGAGTTCGAGGTGTGGGCGAGGCATGGGAAACCGGGAATCGAGCGGGCGCCAATGTTACCGCGTGGACAGGGGATGGGCGGCTCCGACAGGACACCGCATGCTGCGACGCAGCACGCGATGACCGTCGATCCAGGCGCCCGGCCGTTGCTCGATTCCGATACGCTGGAATCCGTATTACTCAATAGCCAATTTTCAGACGGCCATGAGAACCCGCCACACCGCACTCCTGTTCAGGGACCAGTGGTCCGCTGTCCAGCGCTGGCTGTATGCGGGACTCCTCCTTGCGGCCCTGGCTGCCCTCTGTGGCTACCTGCTTCCGGACGACGGCTCGCTCCAGTACCTCACTTTCGCGCTCGCCCTGCCCCTCGTGTTCTTCTTCTTCGGGCGCGGCCCCGGCATCGCCGGCCTTGGCATCGGCATGTCACTCGGAATGCTGTTCCATCCCGCGCCGTGGGCAACCGTCGCCTTCCTGCTGCTGGGGGCGACGATCGGCTGGCTGATCAACCTGCTGCAGACGGCGCTGTTGACCTATCGCGAATCCGAGCGCCTTGAAATCGCCGTCATGGACGCCCAGTCCGACTGGATCGCGCGCTTCGATCCACAGGGCCATTTCCTGTACAAGAACGCCGCCGCCGAGCAGATCTACGGTACGGAAACGAGCCGCATCGGCAATTTCTGGCACCCCATTCCCGTGAAGGAGGACGTGCCGCTGATCGAAGCAGAACTGTCCAAGCTGAGCCCGGCTCATCCGGTCGTCTCCGTCGAGAACCGCATCCACAGCGGCGACGGCGGCATCCGCTGGGGACATTTCATCAACAAGGGCATCTTCGATGCCAAGGGCGAACTCGTCGCGTTCCAGTGCGAGGGACGCGACATCACGGAACGCAAGAGCCTCGAACTGCGCCTCGCGAAGGTCGCCGAAGAACTGGAATCGCTTTACGAGCACGCCCCCTGCGCCTACTACTCCTTGGACCCGGACGGCGTTTTCCAGCGGGCGAACCGGCTGCTCTGCGAGTGGGTGGGCCAGCCCGCCGAGGCATTGGTGGGTAAGCGACGCATCGCGGACTTCCTGTCACCCGCCAGCAGCGTCGAATTCCTGCGCCGCCACCGAGCCTTCCAGGCCGAAGGCCGAATCGAAAATGCCGAATTCGAGGTCCTGAATCCCGACGGCAGCATCCGGTACGTGAACCTCAATTCGAATGCGATCTACGATGCTGACGGACGCTTCATCCTCACCCGTTCTGCCATGGTGGACGTCACCGCCCGCAAACAGGCCGAAGTGGAGATCAAGCACCTCAACGACAGCCTCGAACGACGCATCAAAGAACGCACCCGGGCACTTCGTTACAAATCCGAAGAGCTGGAAAGCTTCACGTATTCGCTTTCACACGACCTGCGCGCGCCGCTTCGGGCCATCAACGGCTGGGCCTGCATCCTGCGTGAGGACATGGCCGAAGGGAACACCACGTCCTGGCTGGATGGCCTGAAGAAGATCGAAGCCTCCAGCGAACAGATGGCCCGCCTGATGGATGCGCTGCTCTCGCTGAGCGCACTGGGCAATTCCAGTCTCGCGAATTCGGAAATCGACAATCACCGGATGGTGCAGCTGGCGCTCGATGTCCTGCGCCAGACGCAGGCAGAGGGGATGGCTGATATCCATATCGGCCCACTGCCCCCGGCTATCGGCGCGCCCGAGTTGATCCGGCAGGTCTGGGAGAACCTGCTGTCCAATGCCATCAAGTTCAGCGCCAGATCCAACCCTCCGAGGATCGATGTCGGCTATGACGCCGGGCTGCGCGCCTACTTCGTCCGCGACAACGGCATCGGCTTCGACATCAGCCTGGCCCAGAAGATCTTCCAGCCGTTCGAACGCATGCATGGCGGGCACAAATACCCCGGAACGGGCATCGGCCTTTCTGTGGTGGAGCGCGTGGTCCGTCGGCATGGCGGCAAGGTCTGGTGCGAGGCCGCTCCCGGCAGCGGTGCGACCTTCTACTTCTCGCTGCCGAACCGGGACGAGGCGGGCAAGCCATGAACACCGTGATCGCTCCGGAGCTGCTGATCGTCGACGACGACGAGAACGACCGTTCGCTGATCCAGCGGGCGCTGCGGCGCCTGTCGCCCGCCGTCGTGGCCCAGGAGCTGGTCGACGGTGAATCGGCGATACACTTCCTGCTGCGGGAACAGGAGTTCGCCGCGCTCAAGGAGCAGCCGCTTCCCAAACTCGTGCTGTGCGACATGAAAATGCCGTTCCGGAACGGGATCGAGGTCATCCGCGCGGCCCGGGGCAGCCAGGCCAGCGCGACCGTACCCATCGTGATCCTGTCTTCCTCAGGGCATACCCGCGACATCGAGGAAGCCATGGCGGCCGGCGCGAACGAGTACGTGATCAAGCCCAGCACGTACGGCGAATTCAGCCGCAGCGTCCAGGAAACCGTGCAACGCTGGCTCGGGCGCTAGACCCGGACCGCCGGGTTCAAAGACACGGGTAGCTTACAACGCGACTCGATTGGAAACCCTGCGTTTCCAATCCTGTCACCGATCGGGCATTTATCCAGACCCGATTCCGGCACAGAGTGGTCCCAGGTCGCGACGAACCGACCCCCACGATCAAAAAAGGTTATCCCGATGAAAAAACTCCTGTCCATCCTGGCCCTGGGCGCCGCGCTGGTATCGCCGGCGTTCGCGGAACACATCGAGTGGGAGGGTCGCAAGTTCGAGACGGTCAACGTCAAGGCGGCCGTGGTTTCGCTGCGTGGCGAGCAGGTGCTCCGCGTGGAGCGCGACCTGAAGGCACTGCCCTTCGACACCACCCGGCTGGAGGAAACCGTCGATGACCGGCATTTCCTCAAGCTGTCGCAGTTCGATTTTTCGGATGTCGTGTTCGAAGTGAAGATGCTCGCCCGCACGATCCCGAACTCCCCCTACGCGAGCCCGCAAGGTTTCATCGGCGCCTACTTCAGGGTCAAGGCCGACAACTCCGCGTTCGAGTCCATCTACCTCCGCCCGAATGCGGGGCGCTCCAACAACCAGGCCGTGAGGAACCACACGGTGCAGTACTTCGCCTATCCGGGGTACAAGTTCGCCACGCTGCGCGCCGAGGCGGGCGATCTCTACGAGACCTATGCAGACATCGGCATGGACGAGTGGATCACGATGCGGATCCACGTGGCCGGAGAGAAGGCAGAACTCTTCCTGAATGACGCGAAGTACGCTTCGTTCATCGTCAACAAGATGAAGGGCACCTCGAAGTCGGGAACGATCGGGCTGTATGTCGACATCGGCACCGAGGGCTTCTTCAAGGACTTCCGCATCATCTCGGCGACGCCGCGAGGCGCCGGCGGCGCCTGAACCCGGTCACCGCGGGCTCGGGGGAAGCCGCAGCAACCGGATCCGCACCACGCCGATGCGATCCGGTGGCAGCGGCATGAGCCGCTCATCGCCATTCAAGACCCGACCGCGCACCCAGACGCCCGCCGCGAACTCCCCTTCCTCGACGGAATCCACTTCCAGTCGGTCACGGCCATGCGTGAAGTCCACGAGCAGGTCTTGCCCGACCAACAGGAACGAATCGCTGGACTCCTGGATGATCATTCCGAATGGTCGCTGATCCCCGGGCGCCGCGCCCCCTTCCGTTTCGCCCGGTAGGGGACCTGAAGCGGGGGGAACCGAAACCCCCGCGTCGAGCAGCATTCGGCCCATGGCCGCACGGGCGCCGCGCGCAAGGATGTCGTACCCGCCCAGCCTGATACTCACGGCCTCGTCGCCGTCCTCTAGCAAGAGCCCCTCGATCCGGTCTTCCGCCTGGGCACGGGTGATCACGCCCACCATCGATCCGAGCACCCGGTACGCACTGGCGAGCTGGCTGTCCCGCCGTCCATCCTCGACCCCGAAAACGGAGTAACCGAGCGCCCGGTGATGCCCCAGTGCCCAGAACAGGCTGCCAGTTCGGAACTCCGTCTCTGGACTGAACAGCGGATTGTCAGGTCTTGCGTAATCGGCAAGAGCCGCCTTGACGTCGCGAACGTAGACATCGGGGCCAATGAAATCGATCTTCGGCGCGGCCGCCTTCCAGATGTCCAGCATGGCGGCAACCGGACCACCGCTCGGGTAATCACCGGCCTGCTGCTGTCCCGGCTGTGGACCGAGCCACGCGTTCGCGTACAGCGGAAGCCCCAGCACTTCCTTGCCCGCCTCAGCCAGGGCACCGACGTAGCGGGCGAAATGCCAGGCCATGAAGATCTCCTCGGCGCGCCAGTCCTCACCAAAGACCTGGGCCCAGGTCCCTTCCATCCGGTAGCCGCGACGCGACCAGGCGGCAAGCAGCTCGGGGCGAAGCGCGGCCTTCTGACGGGCGAGGTACTGCATCAGACTTGAGGGCACCCTCGACTTCCAGGCCGACTCCGCACGAGGCGAACGATCCCGGCTGTCGCCCAGCAGGCCGGTCTCGTTCTCGACCTGCACGAGGTGCACGACGTGGTCGCGATCAACCTCCGAAAGGTGACGCATCAGCGACGTGAACGCCCGGCGGTCCGCATCAAGCAGCGCCGGTGAGAACACCGACAGGACCGGCTTCTTCATCGCGCCTGCATAGGTGAAGAGTTCCTTGCGGGTTTCCCGCACGATCGCACGGGGGAAGCGATGCGTGTCAGCCCGCACCCAGGTCGGCGCATAAGTGGAGGCCGCGTTCTTGAACGCCCCAAACCAGATGAGCACCAATTTCAGGCCATGGGCGCGAGCCGCCTGGATCTGCGAATCGAGTGGGCCGAAATCGAAGCGGCCCTCCTCCGGTTCGCACTCCGCCCAACTGAGCGTTCCGATGACCGTATTGAGGTGCATCGCCCGCAATTTGTCCCACAGGGGCGCGGCATAAGTGGCGTTCGACGCTGTGGAGTTGTGCAGCTCGCCGCTGAGTATCAGGAACGGCTTGCCGTCGACATTCAGCTGGCGGCTGCCGTTCGCGACGACCTGCAGTCGAGGGATGTCGGCCATGGCGCCGGCGGAAGGCGCAGCCGCTTCGGCCACCGTGCAGCCCAGCATCGCCACGACCCACCCCAACGAAACCATCTTCGAGCGCAATGAACGGGCCATGAAAACACTCCCCTCGGCCCGATCCAAAGTCGGACTGCGTATTCCGGCGATGGTAGCGCAGTCGGTCGCATTCCCCTTAAGACTCACGCAGGTTCAGGCGCCTCGATGTCGATCTCCAGGCGCCGGCCAAACACATACGACTCCATCGCAAGCACGCCATGTCGGATGCCGCCGTCGAGTACGGTGGCCGGACTCGGCGTTGGAGCCGCACCCGCTGCGACCAGCAAAGGCAGAAAATGCTCCGGTGTCGGATGGGCGCGTGCCGCGTGAGGCGCAGCACGGAGTGTCTGCAGCAGCCGCGGCGCATCGCCATCGAGAACCGCCTGCCGGACCCAGGCGCAAAACGCCTGGGCGTAAGGCGCAGCCTGTGCCTCGCCCATGCGGAACTCGTATAGGTTGTGAGTGAGGCTTCCCGAGCCGACGATCAGCACCCCGTCCTGTGCCAACGGCGCCAGCGCCTGCCCCAGGAAGAAGGCGTCGGCCTCCTCGGCGTCGAAGGGCAGCGAGACCTGGACCACAGGCACATCTGCTTCAGGAAAGAGATGCATCAACGGCACCCAGGCGCCGTGATCCAGGCCGCGCCGCGCATCCAGCCGGGCGACGATGCCCCGCAGGGACAGTTGTTCTTGTATCCGGTTCGCCAGCGCGGGAGAGCCAGGCGCGGGGTACCGCAGGTCGTACAGCGCACGCGGGAAGCCTCCGAAATCATGGACTGTTCCGGGCCGCTCCGTCGCCGTGATCTCCACCTCCCGCGTCATCCAGTGCGGAGAGACCACCAGGACGGCGCGTGGCTTTCCCAGGGCTTGGCCCAGGCTGCGCAGTTGCGCACCTGACAGGCCCGGCTCCATGGCAAATGTCGGCGCGCCGTGCGAGATGAACAAGGAAGGCATCGTGCTCATGTGCGGCCCGTGACAAGCGACTTATTCGCCCTCGACACTCAGTACCCGATCCAGCGAGGCTCGGCCCGCGCCGGAGAACAACAGCGACACGCTGACCGCCAGCGCCGCCAGCGCGTACTCGTAGCCCCCCTTGTCGAGGAAGAATCCCTTGCTGAAGTGCACCGCGAAAATGGCCACCAGCATGGCAAAAGCAAGGGCCGCAGCCGCGGGCCGCACCAGCAGTCCCACGAGCAGCGCAAGCCCCCCGAAGAACTCGGTTGCGCCGGCAAGCAGTGCCAACGGGTAACCGGGGTTCAGGCCAATGGAGCCGAAGAACTGTCCCGTGCCCTCCAGGCCGTAACCGCCGAACCAGCCAAAGAGCTTCTGCGCACCATGTGCGGCAAAGATGACGCCGCCGGCCAGTCGCAGGGCCAGCGGCGCCCAGTGGTCGTTGGTCCCCAGCACGCGCTGGATGAAAGTGAGGCTCCGGGCGCCGGTAATGTCGAGAGTTGCGTTCATGTTGTTTCCTGTTTCAGTTCAGAGGGAATGGGTGGTGTTTGGGAACAGGGCTAGCTGCGTTCAGCCCTTGCGAATCCAGGTGGGGGCGATGCCCGTACCCAGGCCCGCGCCGTAGCCAAAATAGATGTTCAACCCGGCCACCGGCTCCAGATAGCGCGCGTTCTTCAGGCCGCCAGCATCCTGGACCTGGAAGCCCATGCTTTCAGCCAGCGCCTTTGCGGTCTGCGTGGCCCGTTCGCTGTCGCTGGCGAGGAACACGGTGACCTTCTGGTTGCCGCCAAAGTCCGCACCTTCCGCCAGCACCTGGGCGAAGACGGTGTTGAAGCCCTTCACGACCTCGGCGTGGGGAACGGCGCGTGCGATCTCCTCGGCCGCCGAAGTGTTGTGGCCGAGGGTCAGCCCCATGTAGTCGGGCGTGAGCGGGTTGGTGATGTCGATCACCACCTGACCGGCCAGGTCGCCTGCGCTGCGCAGGGCTGCGGCGGCCTGCTCGTAAGGCGTGGCCACGATCACAGCCGTTACGCCGTGTGCGGCGCCTTCCAGCGCAACGGCCGTTGCGCCGTACTGCTGGGCCAGCAGCCGAGCCTTGGACAGGTCCCGGCCCGCCACGCTGACCTGATGGCCAGCCGCGCTGAGTTGTTTGACGAAGCCGGCGCCCATGTTGCCGGTACCGATGACGAGTACTTTCATGTTGTTTCCTTGAAGTGGGTCAGACCCGCACTGCGGGCGTGGGCTGAACTTTATTGACCTCTCTTTTAGAGATAAATTCGCACTCAAGTGATTTACTGTTCAGGTTTTTGGAACAATGGACAAGTATCTGGAGATGCGCGTCTTCGCGGCCGTGGTGGACGCGGCCAGCTTCGTGGCGGCAAGCGATACGCTGGGCCTGTCGAAGGCAGCGGTGTCGCGCTACGTCTCGGAACTGGAGCAACGCCTGGGTGTGCGGCTGATGCACCGTACGACCCGCAAGCTCTCTCTCACCCCCGAGGGCGAGGTGTTCCTGGCCCGCTGCCGGGACATCCTGTCCAGCATCGAGGCCTCGGAGGCCGAGATATCAACACGCAGCGTGACCACCAGCGGGTTGCTCAAGGTGACCGTACCGGTGAGCTATGGCATCAGCCACCTCGCGCCCCTGTGGAGCGAGTTCCTGGACAAGCACCCCCAGGTCACGCTCGACGTGCAGTTGGCCGACCGGGTGATCGACCTGGTGGACGAGGGATTCGATCTGGCCGTACGGATTGCGCGGTTGCCGGACTCATCCCTCGTTTCCCGCCGACTGGCGACCACGCGCCTGGTGCTCTGTGCCGCCCCCGGTTACCTCCAGCGACGCGGCACGCCGGCGCATCCTTCGGAGTTGGCCCAGCATGAGGTGTTGGGCTACAGCCTCATGTCCATGGGCGACCTGTGGCAGTTCAACGGACCGGAGGGACCGGTCAGCGTGAAGGTACGACCGCGCATGTGGTCCAACAACGGAGACACCTGCAACGCCGCGGCCTTGCAGGGAGCGGGCATTCAGCTGCAGCCGACCTTCCTTGTCGAGCAGCAACTGGCGAGAGGGCAACTCGTGGAAATCCTTCCGCTATACCGCTCAATCGAACTCGGCATCTATGCCGTCTACCCGAGCCGGAAATTCGTCCTGCCCAAAGTACGCGCCTTGGTCGAACATCTTTCCACCAGGCTCCCTGGCTGATGGAGGAAGCGAAGGGACTTCTCTTCTGCTTCCTTCAACCTCGCGGGCCACGCAGGGCGGGCGAAGGAATGGAGAACGCGGTCAACGCGGAAATCGCGAGCGGCACCGAAAAAATGGCGAACAGAGTGGGCATTGTCACCCCGGCCGCAAGGAAGTAACCCGCCAGCACGGGGCCTGCCACCGCGCCGGCTCGACCGACGCCGACCGCATAGCCGATTCCAGCCGCTCGCAATTCGACCGGGTAGACACGCGACGCGATCGGATAGAACGCGTTGAAGCCGCCCTGCACCGTCGCCCCGATGAGCAGGATCAACATCAGAGTACCGGTGCTGTCGGACGCGACGCGTCCAAACAGGACCATCAGGACGATTGCCGTCAGCAGACTGCCGAGCACGTACTGCCTGAGCCCGGTGCGCGCAGACACCACACCGATCGCAGCGCTGCCGATCAGGGCCCCCACGTTCAGCATCGCACCAGCGTAGATGGCCCTCTCGAGCTTCATGCCCGAAGTCTGCGCAAAGGTAGGCACCCAACTCATCAGCGTGTAGAGCGTGATGAAGGCAAAGAAAACGGCGGCCCACAAACGCAGCGTCGAGGCAGCGAATTCCGGCTGCAACAGACTTCGAACGACCCAGCCACCCTTGTCCGCAGGCTTGTCCGGAGCCGCCAGCGAGTCCACGCCCGTCTTGCCCAGTCGCGCCAGAATCGCATTGATACGGGAAAGCGCACCCGGCGGCTGTCGGTGCTCCAGGTACTCGATGGACTCCGGCAGGGCCAGCCAGACGAGTGGTATCGAAACAGCAACGACTCCGGCGACTGAAGCAAGCAAGCCCCGCCATCCGATATGGGGAATCGCCCAGACCGCATAAAGGCCCGTGAGGATTGCCCCGAGCGGCCATCCCGCCTGCACGAGGCCGACGCTGAAGTTGCGACGATTCTCGCTGGAGAACTCCATGGCGATCGTTGCCAACATCGGAAGTATGCCGCCGACGCCGATGCCATTTACCAACCGCGCGGCGAGGAGTTGCGTGTACCCCCCTGCCAATGCCGAGGCTGACATTCCAAGACAGATCAGCAGCAGCGACAGCATCAGCACCGGCTTTCGTCCGAACCGATCGGCCAGGGGCGCAAGGAAAAGGCAACCCGACATCATGCCGAGAAGGCCGGCACTGAACAGCCAGCCGACCCTTTCAGGACCCAACTGCCACTCGCTGGCGATGACCGGGGCCGAATACGAAAGCACGACGATATCCATGCCATCGACCATATTGAGCAACACGCACAGACCGACCACCGCGACCTGCAGCCGCGACATGGGTGAACCGGCGATTCCTTCGGAACAGGTCTGCACCATACCCTCCGTCTGCTCAATCCAGGGCCGGACTCACGCGACCGCCTGACCTATGACCATTGAAACACCGTTCACAGCGTTCTGGTGACGGGTCTCCGCCATATGAAGTAATTCTGTTTTCAGCGGAGTATAGATGACGTCTGCGACACACGACGCCAGCTGTCACAACGAGGGGGCGATTGGACAACCCGGCACCTTGGGCCAAACCCGAGGCCATCGCGGACGCGGGGCTTCTCTCCGGTCGGCTGTCAAAAGCGAAAGAACGTACCTCGTTGGCGGCAAGACGCCATCAATCTGGTGGTCAACTGCGACACGGGAGGCTTCGCGCACCAGTGTCAGCGACAGCATGGCACGTCGGTGTGCGCCATCGGACCGCGTATCGACAGCCTGCAATCGCGATCCGGCGGGCTGAGGACTGCGCTCGCAACACGGCCACGCGCATCGCTGCGCAGTCGCGCTATCGAAACCTTGCGGCCAGCACCAAGTCCGACGTGCCGCTCAAAATCTGCCGCTGGCCCGCAAACGCGGAGTGTAACGCCGGTGTTCGGGTACTGAACGCCATGGGCGGGGCTTCGCATTTCGCAGCAAGACTGGCATCGTATTCAGGCGCCTGCGCGACATGCCCGCACCCGGAGTTCGAAGCCATGATCTTCCGTCAGCTCTTCGACGCGACTTCGTCCACGTACACCTAATTGCTGGCTGACCTGGCAAGTCGCGAAGCCCTGATGATCGACCCGGTTTTCGAGCAGCACCGGCGCGACATCGCGCTGCTGGAAGAACTCGGATTGAGGCTGGTGGCGGTCGTTGACTCGCACTGCCACGCCGATCACGTGACTGGAGCGTGGCTGCTTCAACGTGCGACGAACTGCCGCATCGGGCTTTCCGCCCGGGCCCGAGGCAACGTGGCAGGCCCCGACCTCTGGCTGGACCATCGCGATCGCATTGCCTTCGGCAAGCGCCACCTCGAGGTCCGCCATACGCCGGGCCACACCGATGGCTGCGTCACGCTGGTCACCGACGACAAGAGCATGGCATTCACGGGCGATTGCCTCTTGATCCGCGGGGCGGGACGCTGCGATTTCCAGCAGGGCGACGCCCACATCATGTACCGGTCCATCACCGAACAGATCTTTTCCCTGCCGGACGACTGCCTCGTCTACCCGGGCCACGACTATGCCGGCCGGACGTCGTCAAGCATTGCCGAGGAGCGTGCGCACAACCCGCGCATCGGGGGGCACGCCAGCGAAAGGGACTTCGTGGGGTTCATGCAGAACCTGAACCTGCCGCATCCCAAGCAGCTCGATATCGCATTGCCCGCCAACCTGCGTTCAGGCAAGCCGCTGGGAAATGATTGGGAGCCACCGGCGGACTGGGGCCCGGCAAGATTGAGCTATGCCGGACTGCTGGAGATCGAACCCCAGTGGGTGGCAGAGCATCGCGCCTCGGTCCACGTGCTGGACGTGAGGGAGCCTGATGAATGGAACGACGCGCTCGGCCATATAGAAGGCGCGCAGTGCCTGCCACTCGGTGAACTCAAGGCACGCCTGACGGAGGTACCCCACGACTCCCCGGTGATCACCGTCTGCCATGCCGGAATGCGTTCGGGCCAGGCCATGGCATTGCTGCGATCCGCGGGTTTCCCACGCGTGGCAAACCTGCGCGGTGGCATGTTGCTGTGGCGTGAAATGGGCCTGCCCGTGGCCGGAAATGCGGACGGGCATCCATGACCCGTGCCCCGGCGGAAACCTGACGAGGCCACGCCGGTCATCGAGCCGAGCTGGTCCGTCCTACGGGACGCAGAAATCCCTGCCCAGCACCTGCTCTCGGCGGGGATTTGAATTCGAATTCGCGGGATTTCGCCGGGAAAACGGCGCCGCTGGCGGCCGCTCGGTGCAAAACAATGGATTTGGCGGAGAGAGAGGGATTCGAACCCTCGAAGGGCTTTTGACCCTTACACCCTTAGCAGGGGTGCGCCTTCGACCACTCGGCCATCTCTCCGTCACGGCGGACATCGCGCCGGGAACCGGATCGATGTCTTTCAGACAAGGGCCGCGATGATACTGGTGCACCCGGTCAAAGGCAAAACCGCATTTCAGGCATTGGCGGCCTGGGCGTCGACCGGGGACGAGAATTCGCTGCCGCCTTCGCTGCGGATGCGCTGGAAAATCTCTTCACGGTGCACGGAAACGGTTTTTGGAGCGTTGACCCCAATGCGCACCTGATTGCCCTTGACCCCAAGGACAGTCACGGTGACTTCCTCGCCGATCATGACGGTCTCTCCGACCCGGCGGGTGAGAATCAACATGGCCACGCTCCTTATGCTGCTCGACTGGAAGCCAGATTGGCCTTTTTACAACCCGGGAACAATCAGGCGATTCCTGACCCGTCCCCGTCGTCAAGCCAATCTAGCCGAGCACATCACTCCGTCGCGCGGGCTTCCGCTTCATTTCGGAGGGATTCTTCCGTCTTGAGCGCCGAATCGAGCGCCTTGCGTGCCTGCTCTTCCTGGCGAGCGGCCTCCTTGGCCTGCTGCGCGGCGCTGCCGGCCGCCGCGCCGGCGGTCACCGTCGTCTCGGCCAGCCCGCAGCCGGTCAGGCCCGCGTAAACCGCGAGCAGCGCCAGCACGCGGGACCGATCAGCCCAGCTTCGCACGGACGTACCCTTCGACACTGGCCAGCGCCGCAGGCAGCGCCGCGGGCTGGTTGCCGCCGGCCTGCGCGAAGTCGGGCCTGCCACCGCCCTTGCCGCCAACCTGCGCGGCCACGGCGCCGACGATCTCGCCGGCCTTGAGCCGCCCGATCTGATCCGCCGTAACGCCCGCCACGATGATGATCTTGTCCGGTGCCGCCACCGACGCCAGCAGGATGACCGCCGACTTGAGGCGGTCCTTCAACTGGTCCACGGCGTTTCGGAGGGCGCCCGCATCCGCCCCATCGACCTGCGTGGCAACGACCTTCACGCCGCCGATGTCGATGGCACCGGCTGCCAGATCACTGCCCTGACCCGACGCGAGCTTGTCCTTCAGCTGCCGGAGCTGCTTTTCCAGCGACTTCACCTGTTCCAGGCTGTCCTGCACGCGCGCCGCGAGGTCGTCGCGCGAACCGCGAACCAGACCGGCGACGTGACGCAGGATCTCTTCCGAATGCGCGATGTAATCAACGGCCGCCTGGCCGGACACGGCCTCGATACGACGGACGCCTGCGGCCACGCCGCCCTCGCCCGTGATCTTGAACAGACCGATGTCGCCGGAACGGGCGACGTGCGTGCCGCCGCAGAGTTCCATCGAGAACCCACCGACCTTCAACACGCGCACTTCGTCCGCGTACTTCTCGCCGAACAGGGCCATGGCGCCTTCGGCCACGGCCGCGTCATAGGCCATGACCTTCGTTTCGGCCGCCGCGTTGGCGCGGATTTCGGTGTTGACGAGCTGCTCGATCGCGCGCAGTTCATCGGCTGTCAAGGCCTGGAAGTGCGCAAAGTCGAACCGCAGCTTGTCGGGCGCGACAAGCGAACCCTTCTGCGTGACATGCGTACCCAGCACCTTGCGCAGGGCCGCGTGCAACAGATGGGTGGCGGTGTGGTTGCGACGCGTGTGGTCGCGGCGATCGCTGTCGACCAGCCCCGTGAGCCGATCGCCGACGGCGATGCGGCCGTGCGCGACGCGCCCGATGTGCGTGAAAGCTGCGCCGCGCTTGCGCGTATCGGCCACCGTGAAGGTCGCGTGATCGCCTGCGAGATCGCCGGTGTCGCCCACCTGGCCGCCGGACTCGGCATAGAACGGCGTGCGGTCGAGGACCACCTCGCCCTCGTCGCCCAGTTCGAGCTGCTGCACGGCTTCGCCGCCCTTCAGCAGCGCAACGACGAGACCGGCGTCTTCCGTCGTTTCGTAGCCCGTGAAGGCCGTGGAGACGCCGAGGTCCGCGCCCCCTCGCAGGTCCACGCCGAACCGGCTGGCCGCCCGGGCGCGCTCACGCTGCGCCTCCATTGCGGCATCGAACCCGGCCTGGTCGAGCACGAGGCCGCGTTCGCGTGCGATGTCCGCGGTGAGGTCGACCGGGAAGCCATACGTGTCATACAGGCGGAAAGCCGTTTCACCGCCCAGCACTTTCCCGTCGCCCAAGTCCGCGATGGCTTCTTCCAGCAGGCCCATGCCGGTGGCCAGCGTGCGGGCGAACTGTTCGCCTTCCTTGAGGAGCACGCTGCGGATATAGCCCATCTTCTCGCGCAGTTCCGGATAGGCGTCGCCCATCACGACGACGAGCGAAGGCATCAGGTCGGCGAAGAACGTCGGCTCGGCGCCGAACTTGTGCCCGTGACGCATCGCGCGCCGCATGATGCGGCGAAGGACGTAACCGCGGCCCTCGTTCGACGGCAGCACGCCATCGGCCACGAGGAAGGCGCTGGCGCGGATATGGTCCGCGATCACGCGCAGCGAAGGGCTCGAGAGGTCCGTCGTCTTCACGCGCTTCGCGGCTTCTTCCACCAGATGGCGGAACAGGTCGATGTCGTAATTCGACTGCACGCCCTGCATGACGGCCGAAATGCGTTCCAGTCCCATGCCCGTGTCGACCGAGGGCTTCGGCAACAGGGCCAGCGTGCCATCCGCCGAACGGTCGAACTGCATGAAGACCAGATTCCAGATCTCGACGTATCGGTCGCCGTCTTCGTCAGGCGAACCCGGCGGCCCACCGAAGATGTGCTCGCCGTGGTCGTAGAAGATTTCCGTGCAGGGACCGCAGGGACCCGTGTCGCCCATCGACCAGAAGTTCGACTTCTCGCCCAAGCGGGTGAAACGGCTGGAGGGCACGCCGATCTCTTCCAGCCAGATGCGGGCGGCCTCGTCATCGTCCTTGTAGACGGTCACCCAGAGCCGGCTCCTGTCGATGCCGAGCGTTTCGGTCAGGAACGTCCACGCATGGCGGATCGCGTCCTGCTTGAAGTAGTCACCGAAACTGAAGTTCCCCAGCATCTCGAAGAACGTGTGGTGGCGCGCGGTGTAACCCACGTTCTCGAGGTCGTTGTGCTTGCCACCGGCGCGAACGCAGCGCTGGCTCGAGGCGGCGCGCGTGTAGGGCCGATGGTCCTTGCCCAGGAACACGTCCTTGAACTGGACCATGCCGGCATTCGTGAACAACAGCGTCGGGTCGTTGCCCGGCACGAGGGAACTCGACGCCACCACGCTGTGGTCCGCAGCGGCGAAGTAATCGAGGAAGGCGCGCCGGATGTCGGCGGCGGAAGTCGGCTTGGTCTGGGTCATGGGTCCGGATCGAGTTCGAAGTCAGCCTCGGAACCGCCCAAGGCAATCCTTATATGATCCGTTGAAAAGCCCCGGTATTGCAAAAATCGGGCTTGGCGGCTGCGCTCGGCCCAGTCTGCCGGCGCTTCGGCCCCGAATTTGCGGTGGCGGGTATCCCGCGCCAGCGCCCCCCAGTCAGGCCCCGCCTCCAGGACCTCCGTGGCCAGCGCCGCCGGGATGCCCGCTGCAGTCAGCTCCTGCCGGATACGCCGGGGACCCTGGCCGCGGCCCGCATGGCTTCTGACGAAGGCCTCGGCGAATCGACGGTCGTCCAGCAGACGCTCCGCCTCCAGCCCGTCGAGCGCCATGTCAGCCACCGCGGCACGGTAGCCCTGATCGATCAGCTTCCCGCGCAGTTCCGCGCGGGCGTGCTCGCGCCGCGCCAGCTGCACCATCGCGGCGACGCGAGCGGCCTGGGGATCGACGGCGTGTGCTTCATCGACCTGCCGCCGGGGACGTCGCCCCCAGGTCAGTTCAGCTTCTCCTTGTCCTGGTCAGAGGCCGCCCCACGGACCGGCAGCAGCTTCTCGCGGATCTGGGCCTCGATGTCCTGCGCCATCTCCGGGTGTTCGCGCAGGAAATTGCGGACGTTTTCCTTGCCCTGACCGATGCGCTCGCCCTTGTAGCTGTACCAGGCACCCGACTTCTCGATGATGTTGTGCGAGCTGCCCAGTTCGATGATCTCGCCTTCGCGCGAGATGCCCTGTCCGTACATGATCTCGAATTCGGCTTCGCGGAACGGCGGCGCAACCTTGTTCTTCACGACCTTGACGCGCGTCTGGTTGCCCACCACCTCCTCGCCGTTCTTGATCGAACCGATGCGACGGATATCGAGGCGGACGGAGGAGTAGAACTTCAGCGCGTTGCCACCCGTGGTCGTTTCGGGGCTGCCGAACATCACGCCGATCTTCATGCGGATCTGGTTGATGAAGATCACGATGGTGTTCGAACGCTTGATGTTGCCGGTGAGCTTGCGCAGCGCCTGGGACATCAGGCGGGCATGCAGGCCGACCTGCAGCTCGCCCATTTCGCCTTCGATTTCGGCCTTTGGCGTCAGCGCGGCGACCGAGTCGACGATGACGACATCGACGCCACCGGAGCGGACCAGCATGTCCGTGATCTCGAGGGCCTGCTCGCCAGTGTCCGGCTGGGAAACCAGCAGGTCGTCGATGTTGACACCCAGCTTCTGGGCGTAGGACGGATCGAGCGCATGTTCGGCGTCCACGAACGCCGCGGTGCCGCCCGCTTTCTGCACTTCGGCGACGACCTGCAGCGTGAGCGTGGTCTTGCCCGAGGATTCCGGACCGTAGATTTCCACGACGCGTCCCTTGGGCAGGCCGCCGATGCCGAGGGCGATGTCGAGGCCGAGCGAACCGGTCGAGATGGCCTCCACGTCATAGGCCTGCGAGTCGCCGAGGCGCATGACCGAACCCTTGCCGAACTGCTTTTCGATCTGGCCGAGGGCGGCGGCGAGCGCCTTTTTGCGGTTGTCATCCATGGGGAATGCCTCGAGGGTGGGTGCTGACGATGGACCGGATTAAAGCACAGAGGACTGTATAGGTGTACAGTCTTTTCCGCCGCCTACGGGGTGAAATCCAGGACCGCATGGGTGGCATACCGGGGCTGTCCGGGCGCAGCGCCCCTCGGCTGGCTGGCCATCAGGCAGAGCGCCCGGGCGGACCAGCAGACCGGTGGTTCGAGGCGGCGCGCAGGCTGCCGGCAGGTCGCCGCCGGCAGGTTCCTCGCCAGCGTGACGTGGCCGCGGAACGGCCGGGTGTCCCGGTGGTACCCAAGCCCCAGCAACCCGCCCCACAGCGATTCGGCAAGTGCCGCCACGCCGGGCATGTCGCCCACCGCGCAGAGCGCGCGCGGGCCGCGCCAGGCCTCGATCCGGTCCAGGAAGACGGGAACCGCTCCGCGCCGACACAGCGGTTCGACGGCGGCGATAAGCCCGTGGGCGTCCGGTGCCCGCAGGTCGCCCAGGAAGGCCAGCGTCAGGTGCAGGTCCGCGGGCAGCACGCAGCGTCCGTCGCCGGGCTGGCACTGTGCCGCCAGCCGCGACCGGGCCTGTTCATCCGGCAGGAGCGCCAGGAAGTACCGGGAGGGGGCCGCGCTGCCGGCAGGTTCAGTCATCGTCGTTCGGGGCGACCTGCGCGACCAGCTGCGCGAACGCCATGGCGGCGGCCTGACGACGGACGGCGTCCCGGTCGCCCGGGAAATGGTGGTGGCTCGCCGCCGAGACCGCCGTCTCCCCCGCTCGGCGCGCCACGGCGATCCAGACGCTCCCCACCGGGTTGCGGGCCGTGCCACCGTCCGGGCCGGCCACGCCGCTGAGGGCCACCGCCAGATCCGCCCCGGAACGGGCCAGCGCACCCTCTGCCATCTCGATCACCACGGCTTCGCTGACCGCGCCATGGCGCAGCAGCGTCTGGGGCAGCACGCCTGCGTCCCGCTGCTTGGCGGCGTTGGAGTACGTGACGTACCCCCCCTCGAACCAGCGGGAGCTGCCCGGGATGTCGGTCAGCAGCTTGGCGACAAAACCCCCGGTGCAGGACTCGACCGTCACCAGCCGGAGGGCGTGGGCCTGCAGGCACGCGGCGACGGCCTGCGCACCCTCGGACAGCTCGGAATCGGCAGGAATTGGCATGAGCTGATACTCCTGCGTCGGGCCCGGGCGCGTCCAGTCCGGGCCGGCTGCGTGGTACCTTGCGGCCCCCGAAAACCTTCGGAGCATTACCCATGCCCGCCCTGCTCACCACTGTCGATCCCGATGGCCTGCTCGAGTTCTCGGTCGTCTACACCGACCGCTCGCTGAACCACATGTCGCGCCGTTTCGTCGGCGTCATGCAGGACGTCATCGCCACGCTGAAGGAGGTCTACCAGGCCGACTCCGTGGCCGTCGTGCCGGGCGGCGGCACCTTCGGCATGGAAGCAGTGGCGCGCCAGTTCGCGAACCACGGCAAGCTGCTCGTCGTACGCAACGGCTGGTTCAGCTTCCGCTGGACGCAGATCTTCGACGCCGGGAAGCTCGGCGACAACGCGATCGTCTGCCAGGCCCGTCCGCAGGGCGATGGCCCGCAGGCGGCCTGGGCGCCCTGCCCGGCCGATGAAGTCGCCGCGACGATCCGCCGCGAGAAGCCGACCATCGTCTTCGCGCCGCACGTCGAAACCTCCGCCGGCATCATCCTGCCGGACGACTATCTCCGCACGATCAGTGCCGCGGCCCGCGAGGTCGGCGCCCTGTTCGTGCTCGACTGCATCGCCTCCGGCGCGATGTGGGTGGACATGCGCACCCTCGGCGTCGACATCCTGATCTCGGCCCCGCAGAAGGGCTGGAGCAGCACGCCCTGCTGTGGCCTCGTCATGCTGGGCGAGCGCGCCCGCACGGCCATCGACGCGACGCAAAGCTCGAGCTTCGCGGCCGACCTCAAGAAGTGGCTGCAGATCACCGAAGGCTACGAAAAGGGCCAGCACGCCTACCACGCGACGATGCCGACCGATGGCATCGTCCGCCTGCGCGACACCATGCAGGAAATGCGCGCGATCGGTTTCGATACGCTGAAGGCGAAGCAGGTCGAACTGGGCACCAAGGTGCGTGCGCTGATGGAGTCGAAGGGCTTCCCCAGCGTGGCCGCCGACGGCTGGAAAGCGCCGGGCGTGGTCGTGAGCTACACGACGGACCCGGGCATACAGAGCGGCGCGAAGTTCATCGCCGAAGGCCTGCAGACGGCTTCCGGCGTGCCGCTGCAGTGTGGCGAAGGCCCGGACTTCAAGACCTTCCGCGTGGGCCTTTTCGGCCTCGACAAGTGGCAGAACGTGGACCGCAGCGTGGGCCATCTGGCCACCGCGCTGGCCAAGGTCGCGCCGGGGGCCTGAGCCCCCGTCCCGCTGCAACCCGCGCCATGGCGCGGGTCATCTCCGCTTACCGCGGAACGGCTGCCGCCTGTTCCGCCGCACGTCGCTCACGGGCCCGCCCCAGTCCGATCGACAGCAGCATCCAGGCCACGCCCAGCACTGCGCCGAGCCCGGCGAGATAAGGCTGGACCGCGAACAACGACGCCAGTCCCGTGTAGAGGAACGCGTTGATGAAGTCCGCGCCGCGGAACACCGCGCCGTCGACGATGTTCTTCGCCTTGAACTTTTCCTCGCGCGTCACGACGGGCCACAGCGATTCGCGGGCGACGTTGGCGATGCCGAAATTCGCCGCGCGCTGGCAGGCCTGGAACGCCGCCACCGCGAACAGCGCCGAGCTGAACATCAGCCCGGTGAATCCGAACACGAAGACCAGCGGCAGGATCGCAAGGGCCGGGCCGGTACCCACCGCCTTCATGATGCGGCCCGTACCCACCAGCTGGACGACCAGCGACAGCACGCCCACCCAGAAATAGATCTCCGAAAAGATCTTGGTCTGCTGCTTCATGTCGGCCGTGTAGCCCTGCACGATGTGCGCCTGGGTCAGGTACAGGAAGGTACCCAGCAGCGACAGCATGAAGACCCAGAGTCCGATGCCTCCCAGGTAGGGTGACTTGAACAGCAGGCGGAAGCCGTCGAAGACGCCGCCGCCCACGGACTTCGCGCCCCGCCCCGCGCTCGCTGCCACGAATTCCGGATCCGCCGCCTGCAAGGCGGGCGACGCTTTTTCCAAACGGTTCGCGCACCAGATGGCCGCCACGAGCAGCACGACGGCCACGAGGAGCACGTTGTGGACGCCGATCGGTGCAACGAGGTTCCGCGTCAGCACCGGCCCCAGGATGCTGCCCACCGACCCGCCTGCCGCCACGAAGCCGAACAGGCGTTTGCTCTGCTCGCCGGAGTAGATGTCCGACAGGAAGCTCCAGAAGATGGAAACGGTGAAGACCGAGAACACGGTGATCCACATGAAGAAGGCTTTCGGCACCACGTCCGGCGCGATGCCGAACTTGAGCAGGAACCAGAAGACCATCATGTTCAGTACGAGGAACAGGTACATCACCGGCACGAAACGCTGCCGCGGAAGGCGGGCTGCGATGGCGGCCTGGAGCGGTGCCGTCACCAGCGAAACCAGGAATGTCCCGAGGAACAGCCAGGGAAGATCTTGTGCGCCGCCCCGGATGCCGAAGGCGTCCCGCAGGGGCAACAGCATGTAGTACGTGCTGAGCAGGAAGAAGAAGTACAGGAAGGACCAGAGCAGGGCGTTGATTTCCCCGGACCGGGCATTGACGACTTTCTTGATGAGCGTTTCCATCAGGTCAGGATAGCCCCCTGTCGCGACGCAACGCCAGCCTCGACCGCCATCGTTGCAGGCTCAACGAATGGGTGCGTCAGCTCCTGTCGTGCGCAGGGCCCGCTCGCGCACGAATTCCTCGATGCGGTTCGAGAGCTGTTCGACGAGGTTTTCCTTGTAGAGCACGTCGATCGCACCCGCCGCTGCAGCCTCGCCGCGCAGCGAATCGGTCACGTGGCCGGAAAGGATCGCGACGGGCAGGTCGGGGCGCAGCGTCCGGAGTTCACGGGCAAGCTCGACGCCGGACATTCCGGGCATGTTCTGGTCGGTCAGCACGACATCGAAGGTCCCGGCGGCAGCGGCCCTCACGGTGGCCAGTGCCTTCACCGGGTCCGTGAATGCGGTGACCTCGTACCCTCTCCGCTTCAAGAGTCGCTGCATCAGGGTCACGAGCGACTCCTCGTCGTCCACGAAGAGGACATGGGCCGGGGCGGGTGCCGACCCTGGCTCCGTCACGTCGCCCGTGGCAGACGCCGCCGCTTCGGTCTCACCTGACGCCGGGAAATGCAGCGTGAAACAACTGCCACGACCGGGCGTGCTGTCTGCTGTCACCATGCCATGGTGCGCCGACACGATGCCGTGGACGACCGACAGTCCGATGCCGGCGTGCTGCGCTTCGCTGCCCGTCGTGAAGAAGGGTTCGAAGGCACGCCGCAGGGTTTCGGCATCCATGCCCCGGCCGTTGTCCTCGACCCGGATACGGACATAGGTACCCGCTTTCAGACCCGGCAACCGCGGCACATCGGCATCCGCCAGCGTCACGGCATCCACATTGACGGCGATTCGTCCCGCGTCGTCCCCTATCGCTTCCGACGCGTTCGTGGCGAGGCTGACGAGCGCCATTTCGATCTGCCGTGGATCGCCGATCACCGGGGGCAACTGTTCGGCCGAATCCAGGCGGATCTCGATGCGATCCGGCAGCATGCTGCGCAGGAATGCCACGACATCCAGTACGATCGTCGACACATCGCAGCGTCGGGACTGCGGCAGTTCCCGGCGGCTGAACAACAGGATCTGGCGCACCAGTCCGCGGGCGCGGTGCGCGGCCACGAATATCTCGTCGAGGAAACTGCGAAGGTCTGCTTCCGCGCCGCCGGATTCGGTGGCCAGCTGCAGGTTGCCGAGAATCGTGGCGAGCGTGTTGTTGATGCCGTGGGCGATTCCACCGGCCAGCGTGCCGATGGCTTCCAGCTGCTGCGCCTCACGCAGGCGAAGTTCGAGCATCTGGTTCTGTCGCTCCACCTCCCGTCGGGCGGTCAGGTCGTGGATGAAGGCGACGAACAGCCTTTCCTGGTTGGAGCTGAACTCGGCAAACGAGATCTCCACCGGGAACTCGTGCCCTTCGGCATGCAGCGCCAACACCTCGGTAGCCCGCCAGTCGAGCTTTCGCTGGCCACTGCTTAGGTACCGGGCCATGCCCGCCGCATGGCCATCCCGCAGGCCCGGGGGTTGCAGGATGGACAGGCTCTGACCGATGAGCGACGCAGGCTCCCTGCCGAAGACAGTCCTCACCGTGTCGTTCGCAAACCGGATTTTGTTGTCCCGATCGACCAGCAGGACGGCATCGTGCGACGTATCGAGGATCAGTCGATACCGCTCCTCACTGAGACGGAGCGCGGCCTCGGCTTCCTTCAGGTCATGGATGTCTGTGTAGCTCCCGACCCATTGCATCAACTGCCCCTCGGCGTTGAAGCGGGGCACGACGTGGAGCTGCCACCAGCGGTAGGGACCGTCCAGCGTCCGCAGCCGCACGTCGAGCAGGGATTCCGCATGCGTCGACATCGTGTTGCTGCGCGCGGCCCGGTACCTTTCCACGTCGTCCGGATGCACCGACGTGGGCAGTCCTGCTCCCGCGTCGACAGCGGCACGATGGCCCGCGATCGTCTTGAAGCGTCGGTTCATGAAGTGGGTCTCGCCCACCGGCGACCCGATCCACAAGGCTTGGGGCAGGATTTCCGCCACGGACTCGAACTGCGACGACTGCTCCCGGAGCATTGTCTCGGCCAAGGCAAGCCGGGTGCGCAGGCGCAGCACCATGGCGCCCAGCCCGACGGCAACGAGCGCCAGCACCGCACCGAGTGCAGGCCAGGCCCACGCCACGGCCCCCGTCAGGTTCTGCGTCTCAGGCATGCGCTGATCCTAGCCCTGTTTGGCGACGCAGCAATACCGTCCCTGACAAATACTTTCGCCTGCTGCGTCGCGAAAGCGTCTTGCCCGCGACGGTGCGGCGAGCCGGTATCATCGTCGCCCCGCCCCAGATCGCCGCACCCGCACCACCGTGACCAGCGCCCCCGACCACACGCCGATGATGCAGCAGTACCTGCGCATCAAGGCCCAGCACCCGGACGTGCTGCTGTTCTACCGGATGGGCGATTTCTACGAACTGTTTTATGACGACGCGCGACGGGTCGCAGCCCTTCTCGACATCACGCTGACATCCCGCGGCCATTCGGCGGGCGAACCCATCGCCATGGCTGGCGTGCCGGTAGTCAGCCTCGAGAATTACCTGGCACGGCTGGTCCGCAAGGGTGAGTCGGTCGCCATCTGCGAACAGGTCGGCGATCCCGCCAAGTCCAAGGGACCGGTGGAACGGCAGGTCGTCCGCATCGTGACGCCGGGCACCTTGGTCGAGGATGCCCTCCTCGATCGCAGCCGCGAGAGCCTGCTGGCCGCACTGGTCGCCGACAGCAGCGCAGGCCAGTGGCGGTTCGGACTTGCCTGGCTGGATCTCGCGAGCGGCCGTTTCTGCGTGACTGAACTGGAAGGCGCCGGGAACCTCGCCGCTGAACTGGAACGCCTTCGGCCGGCCGAACTGCTGTTGCCGGAAGACCAGCGCGATGATTTCGGCGCGGTGACCACCCGCCTGCGGCCGCCATGGCATTTCGAGTTCGACAGCGCAGTGCGCGCACTCACCGGGCAGTTCCGGACGCGTGACCTGAAGGGCTTCGGCGCCGATGATCTTGCGCTCGCCATCCGGGCAGCCGGCGCGCTGCTGCAGTATGCCGGCGACACGCAGAAGGCAGCCCTGCCGCACATCCGCTCGCTCTCGGTCCTGCGTCGCGAGTCAGGCCTTTCACTGGACGCCGCCACCCGGCGCAACCTCGAACTGGACCGCAGCCTGACGGGCAATGAAGACGCCACCCTGTTTGCGATCCTCGATACGACGGCGACCGCCATGGGTTCGCGCGAACTGAGGCGCTGGCTCAACCGTCCACTCACGGATCGAGACGCACTGCGGGCGCGATACAGCGCCATCGAGGCGCTCTGCGACGGGCGCCACTTCCAGGCGCTGACGCAGGCCATCAAGCCGATCGGCGATCTTGAACGGGTGCTGGCCCGCGTCGCGCTGCGTTCCGCGCGGCCCCGCGACCTCGCCCAGCTGCGCGGATCACTCGCTGCACTGCCTGGACTTCGCGCGGCGCTTGCGGACAGCCAGGCGCCCTGGCTCGGCACGCTGCGGCAGCAGGTCCAGGACCACGCGGACCTGCACGTCCTGCTGCAACGTGCGGTGGCCGAGGAACCTTCGGCGTTCCTGCGCGATGGCGACGTCATCGCACCGGGATTCGATGCCGAGCTGGATGAGCTGCGGCGGATCTCGTCGAACACCGATGACTTCCTGCTGGAACTGGAACGCCGCGAGCGGGAGCGCAGCGGCATCGCGCAGCTGAAGCTCGGCTACAACCGGGTGCAGGGATTCTTCATCGAGATCCCGCGTTCCCATGCCGAGAAAGTGCCGGTCGATTACGTCCGGCGGCAGACCGTGAAATCCGCCGAGCGATTCATCACGCCGGAGCTCAAGGGCTTCGAAGACAAAGTGCTCGGCGCGCGGGACAAGGCCCTGGCGCGGGAAAAGGAACTCTTCGAGGACCTGCTCGCGCAGCTCATCGCTCAGCTCGGCCCGCTGCAGGACAGCGCCGGCGCAGTCGCCAGCCTGGATGCGGTCACGAGCCTTGCGGAACGTGCGGACACGCTCGGCTGGGTGATGCCTAATCTGACCGACACACCGGAGCTCCGCGTCGAAGGCGGCCGGCATCCCGTCGTCGAACGATTCATCGCCGACGCCTTCGTGCCCAACGACGTCGATTTCCACGACCAGCGTCGCATGCTCGTCGTCACCGGCCCCAACATGGGCGGTAAATCCACCTACATGCGCCAGGTCGCGCTGATCGCGGTGCTCGCGCACATCGGAAGTTTCGTGCCGGCGCGCCGCGCGACCATCGGTCCGCTGGACCGCATCTTCACCCGCATCGGCGCGGGCGACGATCTCGCGGGAGGCCGGTCGACCTTCATGGTCGAGATGACGGAGACGGCGAACATCCTCCACAACGCCACGGACCACAGCCTCGTGCTGATGGACGAGATCGGCCGTGGAACGAGCACCTTCGATGGCCTGTCGCTCGCCTGGGCGGTGGCGCGACAGCTGGCCGCGCGGACCCGCGCCTTCACGCTCTTCGCCACGCATTACTTCGAGCTGACGACCCTCGCGACGGAAGTGCCCGGCGTCGCCAACGTGCATCTCGATGCAACGGAGCACGGCAAGGGCCTTGTATTCCTGCACGCCGTGAAGGAAGGCCCCGCGAGCCGCAGCTACGGCCTGGCCGTGGCGCAACTGGCAGGCGTCCCGCGCGAAGTCATCGCCGCCGCCCGGCGCTATCTCTCCGCGCTGGAGTCGCAGCGCGATGCGCAGGCGGCGATCGCCACGCCGCAGGCTGCACTGCCGTTCGACACGACACCCGAGCCCCCGGCAGCCCTACGGGAACCCAGTCCGGTCGAGCGCCAGCTCGCCGCGCTGGACCCGGACGCGATGACGCCGCGCGAAGCCCTGCAGCTGCTGTATGCATTGCGGGATGCGGCAAAGGGCTCCCCCGCCGATTGAGGGTGGCGCTATCCTCGGGCGGGCACGCTGTCGCCCCGGAGTACCGCATGACGCGCAAGCCCTTCAAGACCAGTCGACCCGCAACACGAACCGGCCTGCTGGTCGCAACCCGGAAGGGCGCGTTCATCCTCAAGGACGATGGCAGGCGCCGCAGCTGGACGCAGTCCGCGCCGCTGTACCTCGGCCAGGTCGTCCACCACGTCGTGCAGGATCCGCGCGACCCGCGCATCCTGCTCATGTCCGTCCGCACCGGGCACCTCGGGCCGACGCTCCTGCGTTCCAGTGACCGCGGACGCAGCTGGACCGAGAGCCGGCAACCCCCCGCGTTCCCGAAGGCGGCCGCGGGGGGCAAGCAACATGTGCTGGACCACACGTTCTGGCTCACACCGGGGCATGCGGACGAGCGGGGCGTCTGGTACGCGGGTGCATCCCCGCAGGGACTGTTCCGCAGCGAGGACGGCGGCGACAGCTGGCAGTCCGTCCGCGGCCTCAATGAACATCCGGAATACAGTGACTGGATGGGCGCCGTGCCCAACGGCACGCCCGATGGACCCAAGCTGCATTCGGTGCTGGTGGACCCGCGGGACCGCAACCACCTCTACGTCGCCATGTCCTCCGGAGGCGTGCACGAATCCCTCGACCGTGGTGAGACCTGGCACCCGCTGGTGAAGGGCCTCGAGGTCGTCGAACAGTTCGATCCATCGCTGCTCTACATGCACGATCCGCATTGCCTGCGCTACAGCCCGTCCAATCCGGACCGGCTTTACCAGCAGAACCACTGCGGCATTTACCGCCTGGACCGCCCCGGCACGCAGTGGACGCGGATCGGCATGGCGATGCCCAGGTCCATCGGTGACATCGGCTTTCCGATGGTGGTCCATCCGCGCGACGACCGCATGGCGTGGGTATTCCCGATGGACGGCAGCGGCGTGTGGCCGCGCACGAGCCCGGGCGGCAAACCCGCCGCCTACGTCACGCGCAACGCCGGACGCAGCTGGCAGCGCCAGGCCAAGGGCCTGCCCGACAAGCAGGCCTGGTGGACCGTGAAGCGACAGGCCATGACCGCGGACGAGGGAACGCCCCTGGGCCTGTACCTCGGCACGACGAGCGGCGAGATCTGGGCGAGCCGCGACGAAGGGGCGAACTGGCGCTGCATAGCCCGGCACCTGCCCGAGATCTATGCGCTGGAACCGGCGCGGTTCTGACGGATAGGCCATGGCGACCGTGCACGTGACGATCCCCAGCCCGCTGCAGTCCTATACCGGCCGGCGCGACGTGGATGCAGAAGGAAGCACCGTCGATGAAGTGCTGCGCCACCTCGACTGCCGCCATCCGGGCCTGCGGTTCCGCATGGTCGACGAGGCCGACCAGTTGCGGCCGCACATGCGGCTCTTCATCGGCCAGCAGGAACTGCATGACCTGGATACGCCGCTCGCACCGGGTGCGACGCTGCACATCATCCAGGCGCTGAGCGGCGGCTGAAAGTCAGGCGCTACTTCAGTTCTTCACGCAGGTAGGCCGCGACGTCGGCCACGGCCTTGTCATCCAGCAGATCCGGATACAGCCTCGGCATCGGTGGCTTGGGATCCTTGATCGCCCTGATCGTGGCCTCGAGGTCCTGCCGCGCAGACAGCGTGCCGAGCCGGTGGTCGGCCAGCATCGCGCCGTCGGGACCATGGCAGGACACGCAGACCTGGTTGTACAGTCCTTGTCCCGCGGCCCTGCCCGACGCGGGTTTCCCGTCCACGGCCATGATGACGACGCTCGGCAGCCCCAGCGCCCCGAAGGCATTGCGCGACACGTTGCCGTTCGCGAAGGCCAGGTACTGCGTACCTCCCTGTTCGTAAGTCACCACGCCCCCGGCCAGCGCACCGCCCGTCTGGTGCTTGTGCACGAGCACGCCGCTTGCGCTGTCGAACACGAGGAGGTTGCCCGCCAGATCGCCGGTGAAGGTCACACCCCCCGCCGTCGGCGTCACGCCCGCCAGCACGGGCTTTTCGGCGTGGTACTTCCACCTCACGGCGCCGGTATCGGCATCGATCGCCGTGACCCAGCCGGTCGTTTCGCCGACGGGTTCCACGCTGCCGCCATAGCTCACTGCCTCGGGACCATACTCGGTCTTGCCGAGCTTCACGATGAAGCAGGCGTCCACAGCGCCGGTGACGAGCAGGTTGTTGCGGCGGTCCAGTGCCGGACCGTTCCACTCCACGCCACCGGCGAATCCCGGGCACATCCGCGTACCCTCCTTCGTCGGCATGCGCGGTGCCTTCTCGATCGTCGTCACCGGCGTGTGGAACACGCGCTGGTGGGTGTCCCGGTCCACCGCCGTGACGTGGCCATCCTTGCCGCCGAAGACCAGCAGGTCGCGCACGCCGCGGGCGCGATACAGCACCGGCGGCGATGCCATGTCGAGATCCACCCAGTCTTCGGGCGAGACCTGGTACCACCACTTGAGCGCCCCC
>JBEEKA010000292.1:0-5269 GCA_041168985.1 Pseudomonadota bacterium
TAGCCCCTGCCGACAGCGCGAGTTCATGGAACTCGCGCAGGTCATCCGGGTCCGCGGGCGCTCCCAGTGCGAGTCGCACCAGCACGGCACGCTCGCCACTGCGTGGACGCTCGAACATCAATCGATCGTCGCGTCCCCGTCGCCGGCACCCGCCTCGTCTTCCGAGCCGCCGAGACGCACGTTGCGCGCCGGGACGATGGTCGAAATGGCGTGCTTGTAGACCATCTGGCTCACGGCGTTGCGAAGAAGCACGACGAACTGATCGAAGGAATCGATCTGCCCCTGGAGCTTGATGCCGTTGACGAGATAGATCGATACCGGAATGCGTTCCTTGCGAAGGGCATTCAGGAACGGGTCCTGGAGGGACTGACCCTTGGCCATGGTGAATCTCCTGTTTTTCTGTTCTGGACGTTGCCCGGCAAATTCGGCGAGCTTCCCCATCCATGGGTTGGCCTGCCGGCAGACTCGCCGGGCAACCACGCGCTACGACTTCGTTATGGATGAAATCGTATCACGTCGCCACGCCGGCGGCGGCGCGTTTGATTTTCCATGCAATCGATTGTACTGCGGCGTTCATGAACTGTTCAGCAACCGTCGGATCGAATGCATCAACCCGCAATGCGGTCGCTCCGTCCGGCAGCAGGCCTTCGGAACGAAGCCAGGTCAGCTGCCTTTTCGCCAGTTGCCGGGTGGCAAACAGGGCCTTGTCCCGAGCTTCCCCGGGACCGCAGCGCCCTTCGCAGAATTCGACCAGCTGGCGATATCCCACGGCCCTCAGGGAGGGACTGTCGGCAGTGAGGCTGCCGCGGGCCAGCAGCCGCCGGACCTCTTCCACGAAACCGGTCTCGAGCATCGTGTCGAGCCTGCGGGCAAGGCGTTCATGCAGGGCGGCCCTGTCCGTGACATCGAGGATGGTGATATGCCAGTCGACGCGCGGGCATGCGTTCCCGGAAGCGCCGATGCCCCAGGCCTCGTCCAGCGAACCCACCCCTTGCGCCAGCAGTTCCAGCGCCCGCTGGATGCGTTGCGCATCGTTCGGATGGATGCGCGCACCCGCCGCCGGATCCCGGGCTGCGAGTTCCGCGTGGAGTGCGCCCCAGCCCTCGGCCGCAGCGCGCGCATCGAGCGCAGCGCGAAGCGCGGGATCCGCAGGGGGAAGCTCCGCGATGCCTCGGAACAGGGCGCGGTAATACAACATCGTGCCGCCCACCAGCACGGGCAGCTTCCCCCGGCGGTGGATGTCGTCGATCGCCGCCAGGGCATCACGACGGAATTCGCCGGCGGAATAGCTGTCTTCAGGTTCCCGCACGTCGATCAGGTGATGCGGGACCGCCGCCTGTTCCGCCGCCGTAGGCTTCGCCGTGCCGATATCCATGCCGCGATAGACTTGCGCCGAGTCCACGCTGACGAGTTCGACGGGCCATCGCTCCGCCAGGCGAAGCGCCAGCGCGCTCTTGCCGCTGCCCGTCGGACCCAGCAGCGCCAGCGCCGGCGGCGCTTCGTTCGCAGCCATGTTCAGCGGCCCCGCAGGAACAGCCTGTCCAGCTCCGGCAGGGACACGCGCGCGAAGGTCGGCCGCCCGTGGTTGCACTGTGCCGACCGCTCCGTCTGCTCCATCTGTCGCAGCAGCGCGTCCATCTCGGGCAGGGTCAGGCGACGGTGCGCATGGATCGCCGCCCGACATGCCAGCGTTGCCAGCAACTGGTGTTCCGCACCCTGCACGTGATGCGAACCCTCGTCGGCGGTCATCGCCGCGACGACGTCCCTCAGCAGCTTCGCCACGTCGGTTTTCGCCAGCAGGGCCGGCACGCTGCGGACGGCGACGCTGTCGGGTGACAGCCTTTCGATCCGGAAGCCGGCGCGCTCCCAGTCCGGCATGGCGTCCAGCAGCGCGTCGATCTCGTACGCCTTCATCGTGACGCGCAGGGGCTCCAGCAGGTGCTGTGAGTCCTGCTCGCGCGCCGCATGGTCCTCCTTCAGCTTCTCGTACAACACGCGCTCGTGGCCGGCATGCATGTCCACGAGAACCAGTCCCTCTGCGTCCTGGGCCAGGATGTAGATGCCATGCAACTGCGCCAGGGCCTGGCCCAGCGGACGATCATCGGCGACCGCAGCCGCAGCGGGTGCAGGCGACGCGGCGATGGCCTCGGCGACGGCCCAGGGACTGGTGCGCTCGAATTCGAATCCGCGCGGCGCCGGATCCGACGGGAGCTCGAATGGCGTCCCGCGCGTATCGCCGGCGGTGGACTGGAAGCCGGGCCGGGTGTCCGCCAGCGGACGCTCGACCGCGTGCTGGACGAAATCGTGCACGCCCCGAGATTCCCGGAAACGCAGTTCCTGCTTCTGCGGGTGCGCGTTCACGTCCACTTCACGCGGATCGATGTCGAGTGACAGGACGTAAGCCGGATGCCTGCCGTTGAACAGCACGTCCCGGTACGCCACGCGAACGGCATTCATGAGCAGGCGATCGCGGACGGCACGCCCGTTCACGAACCAGTAAGCCAGATCCGGCTGTGCGCGCGAGAACGTGGGCAGGCTGATCCAGCCCGACAACCGCAAGGGTCCGGCTTTCGCGTCCACGCGCAGGCAGTGCTGCGCGAACTCCTCGCCGACGATCGAACCGATCCTCGACAGCTGCTCGGCCTCGGTTCGCGCAGCGGCCACCCGCAGGACCTCCCGGCCGTTGTTGCGCAGGCTGAAGGCGACGTCGAACCGCGACAGCGCGAGCCGCTCCATCAGCCGCTGTACGTGGCCGGCCTCGGTGGTCTCGGTTCGCACGAAGCGGCGACGGGCCGGGACGTTGTGGAACAGGTCCCGCACTTCGAAAACGCTGCCGAACGGCACGGCCGAGGGTTTCACACCCGATACATCGCCACCGTCGACGTGCAGTTCATGCGCCGCGTCGCCACCCTCGCGGCGCGACTGGATGCGCAGCCTGGAGACGGCACCGATCGACGGCAGTGCTTCGCCACGGAAGCCGAGCGACATCACCCGCTCAAGGTCATCGAGATTCGCGATCTTGCTGGTGGCGTGCCGGGTGATCGCAAGCGGGAGGTCTTCGGCGGACATTCCCTGCCCGTCATCCCGGACACGGATCAGGGCGACACCGCCCTTTTCGATTTCCACGTCGATGCGTGTGGCGCCCGCATCGAGCGCGTTTTCAACCAGTTCCTTGACGACCGAAGCCGGTCGTTCAATGACTTCACCGGCGGCGATCTGGTCGATGAGCTGGGGAGGCAGGACGCGGATTGGCATGCGGCGCAGTGTACGTCATGGCACCCCGCCCAATGCCCGCGCGGCGGGCGCTCCGGCGGTCGTTCAGCGCGCGGCGCTGGCGATCAGGGCCCCACGACCCTTCTGCTGGGCATAGAGCGTGCCGTCCGGTGGATTGCGGCGGAAGTAATCGCGCAGGCCGGAGAAGATCGCGTTGGCTATCGCCTCCTGGTGGCCCGGAGCGCGCAGCTTCGCTTCCTCGTTCGGGTTCGAGATGTAAGCCGTCTCGACCAGCATGGACGGGATGTCGGGCGACTTGAGGACCACGAAGCCGGCCTGCTGGACCTGCGATTTGCGGATCTCGCCGACACGGTCGAGATGGGTGAGGATGCGTTCCGCGGCTTCCATGCTCGAACCGATGCTGGCGGTCTGCGTGAGATCAAGCAGCAGCGACGCAAGCTGCGTGCCCTGCCGGGCGAGCTTCACGCCTCCCTTGAGGTCGGCGGCGTTCTCGCGCTCGGCGAGCCAGCGCGCTGCTTCGTTCGTCGCGCCCTTCTCGGACAGCACGTACACCGAGGAACCACCGACGTCCGGGTTTCCGACTGAATCCGCATGGACGGACACGAACAGGTCAGCCCTGGCGGAACGGGCCTTGACGATCCGGTCGCGCAGCACGACGAAATAATCACCGTCCCGGGTGAGGTAGGCCTTCATGCCCGGCTCGGCGGAGACCCGACGCGCGAGCGCACGCGCGATGGCAAGGGTCACGTCCTTTTCCTGCGTGCCGAGATGACCGATGGCGCCCGGATCCGTGCCGCCGTGACCCGCATCGATGGCAACGACGATGTCCCGCCCGCCCTGGCCGGGACGCCGCGGTGTGCGGGCTGGCGGTGGTGCCGGCGAATCCGCGG
Source organism: Pseudomonadota bacterium (assembly GCA_041168985.1). Lineage (GTDB taxonomy): Bacteria > Pseudomonadota > Gammaproteobacteria > Steroidobacterales > Steroidobacteraceae > ZC4RG30. The sequence continues at coordinate 4,125 of JBEEKA010000292.1, forward strand.
TTGATGCAATGAGGGTCTTCGCGGGTTCGACGTTCTCGACGACGGGAACCGGCGGCAGTTCCGTCGCGGCCGGCGTCTCGGCGGTCGTCGTCTTCGACACCACCGGCGGAGAGTCTGCCTCGGCGCGACCGATCGCCACGCTCAGCCGGCCGCCGTTGTCGTTGGCCTCGAAACGACTGCGGTGCGCCTGCGACGATTCGAGGTCCAGGACCAGTCGCAGGGTCTCGCCGGGCTGGCTGCCCAGTCTCAGGCGTTTCACGATGCCCTGCGCGGCCGGCAGTTTCACCCCGCTGGCCAGCTGGGCATGCGGCAGGTCGATGACGACGCGGGCAGGATTTTCGAGGGTGAAGACCTTCCTCTCGCTTCCGCCCCGCAGGTCCAGCGCGAACTCGGCGGATTCCGCATCCGACCGCAGCTGGAACCCGCGGATCTCGGTGTCGGCCGCGGCGACCGACACCATCTGGCACATCAGCACGCTGGCCACGAAAACACGGGCCAGTTGCTGGCAGGACCGGAAACGCGACGACCTCATACTGTGAATCTACGGCCGCAGACGGACAAATTCAATAAATAACCGTAACATAGAGCGGTTTTATAAGTTCGCTTCTGGATTGAGGCGGCCGAGCCAGTCCAGACCGGCGGGCGTGCATGCGGCTGCCTCGACCCGGTGTACGCCCGCGCCGGGCAGGAACGTCAGCCGCAGATCCGCGGGCGGAAGATGCCCCGTTCCCCGCTCCGGCCACTCGACGAGCCACAGGGTGCGGCCGGCGTGATGATCCCTCAGGCCGAGGTTCTCCAGTTCTTCCGGGTCGTGCAGCCGGTACAGGTCCAGGTGCAACACCTGCCAGCGGCCTGCATCGTAGAGCTCGAGCAGCCCGTAACTCGGACTTCGAACCGGCCGGGTGATGCCCAGCTCGCGCAACAGTCCGCGCGCGAAGGTGGTCTTGCCTGCCCCCAGATCGCCCTCGAGCAACACCACGAAAGGCGTGGCCGCACCGGTCGGCAGGGCCCTCGCCGCCGAAGCGCCGAATGCCAGCGTGGCGTCCTCGCCCCGCAGCGACCAGGGTCCTGCAGTCGCTCCGGCCGTCATGGATTCACCCTGTCGCGCAGCGCCGTGATCACCTCGCCCGCGAGGATGCCGCGCT
>JBEEKA010000293.1:0-4379 GCA_041168985.1 Pseudomonadota bacterium
AGTCATTCCAAGATGCCGCGCGCGCGCTCGCGATCGAGCAGCTCGACGGCATCGACCAGGTCATCGCCAAGCGCGCCGCGGATCTGGCATCGCTCCAAGACACGTTCAAGCAAGAACAGGAGGCGCTCGGAGACAACTACGCCGCCAAGGCAGAGATGACGCAGGCGTACGAGGAGGAGAGGAGCGCCATCATCAGTGCTTCGGTGGCGGAGGAAAAAGCCCTCAAAGACCAAGCTGCGGATGAGGAAAGCGCACGTCAGCGGAAAACGCTTGCTGAGACAAAAGCCGCCCAGCGATCGGTGGCGGCCTCGACAGCGGACATGCTTGGGCAAGTCTCTGGCTATCTCTCCGACGCAGCGTCAAAAGAGGCGAAGCAACACCGCAAGACGGCGATGACGCTGTTCGCGCTCTCGAAGGCAGCGGCCATCGCGAGCGCGATCGTGAATACCGCGCTGGCGGTGACGCAAGCGCTTGGCAGCGCGCCGCCACCCTATTCGTTCATTCTCGCCGCCATCTCGGCCGCTGCGGGTGCGGCGGAGATCGGCGTCATCGCGGCCCAGCAACCGACGTTCCATGCGGGAGGCATGATCGATGAGGTGCCGATCACGGCGTTGCGCGGAGAGGCCGTGCTCAACCGGCAGGCCGTGCAGAACGCGGGCGGACCTGGGGCCATCGAGGCGATGAACAGTGGTCAGGGGGCCTCCGGAGGAGGAGGCGTGACGCTCTTCCGCATCGGGCGCATGGAGGCGCGCGAGATCGCGCGTACGGACATCCGCGCCAATGGCGTGCTACCACAGACCATGCGCAAGATCGCCAGAAATGGGGGCAATCCTGCCGGCATCTCGAACCGCAGGACGTTCGCATGAGCACCATCTTTTGCCGGCCGGGGCATCTCCACACGGCGAGCCGTATCCTGTCGTGCTCTCAGGAGGCCGGGCTCACCGTCGCGCCTCCGACGCCGACGAGCACCAACACCGGCGCCTTGCGCCTGCGCACGAGCGGAACGCCGTCGGCGGTCATCGATGCGGTTGTCCGCGTGCTCACCGGCGGGAATCCGACGGGAGACGCGGCGCCGGACGCGACGAGCAAGGCGGTGGGAACTGCTGTGGCCTGGCGCAACACGACCGATTCGACGTCTCAGTATCGAGGCTATGAGGATTCGATCTACCTCATGCGTGCGCAATTCCCGTTCGCTCCTGGGGGCGCCAACTACGGGCTGGCTTCGACCCCGCGCACGCTTCCGGACGGCAGCCTCGGCGTGCTCATCAATCCGGTAGCCGGAGGCGCCAACGACTTTTCACGGTTCGGCGCGGATGGCACCCTACTCAGTTCCGCACTGGTGTTTGGCTCCACCGTGATCGCCACGGCGCGCCGCCGTGACTTCGTGGTCCTGCCGTCCGGCCGACTTGTGGCCGGGGCCAATCAAGGTACGACGATCGACACGCAATTCTCTGATGACTACGGTATCACCTGGACCTCCTATGGGACCAGCCCGGCGACGGTCGGGTACGACGTGTTCTGCATGGAGGCGGTGGACGACCTCGTCGTGGCCGTCGCCACCAACTACGCGGGCGGCGTCGCTGCGCAAATCTACGTCAGCACCGACGGAGGCGCCACGTTCGCGCTCGTCGATACCGGTCCCATCCTGTCGGGCAACAGCCGGACATGCGTCACGCTCGACGGCATCGTGCTGCTGTGCGGCATTCCCGCTGCTGGCCCCTACCCTCTCGTGTATCCAATCACGCCGGGAGGCGGGTTTGACTCCGGACTGCCGATCTCAGTTGGGTTCGGCGGCAACGCTGTCAATCCGTCCGCCATCGTCTGTCGAGAGGATGGCGTTGTCTACGTCATCGGCCTCGACGTGAACGTCGGTGGCGTCGTGCGGATGCTCGCCCGCGTTTCCTACGACGGCGGTGCGACGTTCCAGGACCCGTACACGGGCATCGGCTACGTGATGGATGCCGAGGTCGCCGCCTACGCGACGGGCGGCTACACGGCGCTGTCGGCCGGCATCTGGCACGGACACATCCTCATGCTCGCGCGCACCGATTCCTCGGGCAGCACCGACGGCATGACGCACCTGCTCGAATGGGGCGGCTGGGAGAGCGTCACGGACACGCGGACCAGTTCATTCGCGCATACGTACCTGCCGATCGACTACCCGCAGAACCTCGGATGGACGCGCGCGGACGTCGGGGCCGGAGCGACGCTGACCACTATCGGACCGCTTCGCATCGACTGCTCCGCCGGAGGCGTCAACTCACACTTCCAATCGGTGGCCGCAATGTGGGCACCGGTCGCTGGGGATGCGCGGACCGTCGAGTTCCGATTCCGCGTGGTGACCGCCGGGGACGCCGACAAGACCACGAATCGGCAACGGCTCCAGCTCGCGATCACCGATGGTGCGAATCAACAGGTCGTCAACATCCGGTTTTCTGGCACCGACATGGCGGCCTATGACACCGCGGGCGCGCAGATCGGGGCCACGCTGACGATCGATCTCACGCGATGGACGGAGTTGAAGGTCGCGTTCCGGCACGATTGGCCATCGGCGGGGGCCGGACGTGTCGCTATCTACTACAAACAGGACTCTCTGGCCGCAACGCAAACTTCGTTCATGGATACCACGCTATGGACGACATGGATCGTCAGTTCCAACGTGCCCGAGGGCGTGGGCGTCACGAATAACGTGCTGTTCGGGGGCTCGCAGGCATCGACGATTGTATGGGAGGTGGCCTACCTCGGGATCTCCGACGTTGCGACCAACCTAATTGTGTTCAGCAACCCGAGAGACCTGACCGGGCATCCGCTCTCTCCGACCTCGGACACCTACATGGTCAGCGGCCTCGCGGTAGGTGGTTACAATGGAGACGCATCGCCGAGCGACACCTACGACGTGGACACGACCTACAACTACGGCAAGGAAAACATCTGGCGCGAACTGCGGCCGAGTCGGCAGGTCCGGTCGACGGCCACCGGCGCAGCGTGGAACGTCGTGTTTGATGCGGGCGCCAACGATCAGTTCAAGGGCGACCTCGTCGCCCTGTTCGGCACCAACTTCCGAACCGCCACGCTGCAACTCCATACCGCAAACGCCTGGGGGGCACCGGCGGTGAGCGTGCCGCTCGACGCGACGATCACGCAGTTCGCGGTCGGCGCCGGGGTACGCGGCCCCGGCTATGTCGGCCCCGCCACGTCTCGCAATTGGCGCCCTGGGCAGTTCCGGAGCGACACGGACGCGCATCGTTGGTTCGTGGAGCTCGGCAACAGCGTCTACGAGATTCAAGACAACGATGAAGATCGCATCTATGTCGCGAACGCGGATCTGAGCGCCGCTGCTGGAACTGCCTACATCTTCGGTGATCGCATGGGCGCCGCCTTCTCCTTCGCGCAGTATCGATACGCGCGGGTTCTGGTCGGCGCGCAGAGCACGGCAGACTCGGAGTACCGCCTCGGAACGGTCGTACTCGACAAGGCATTCACGCCAAAACAGACGTATGACCATGGATTCGTGGAACGCATCGAGCCGAATGTCGAGGTATTCGAGGGTGAATCTGGCTATCGGATGTCCGCCCGCGTCGGACCGCGTCGCCATACGCTGGCGATCCAGTGGCCGCCGATGTCCCGCAAGGGCGGTACGTCCGACGTCGAGCTCAGGATCGCCAACTTCTTCGCGGCCCTGGAGGGCGCAAATCGCCCGATCGTCGTATGGCGAGATACGAACGATCAAACGACGCTGACGCTCTGTCGTGTCACTGGCAAATACTCTGCGACGAATGTATGGGGCGAGCTCGCGAACGCCGTGACGCGCATCGATCAGATCGTGCTCGAAGAGGAGCTGTAGCCGATGACGATGCGTCTCCCCGATGCCGAGGCCATCATCGCGAGGAGCGGCGTACCAGCGATGCTCTGCACGATCACGCTCCCTGACGGGCGCTCCCTCCGCGTGGCTGACCAGGCGCTGAGCATCGCGACGCGCGCGCACGAGGATGGACCCTATCAGTATCTTCCGCTGCTTTCGGGTGTCTCGGACTTCGACGAGGAGATTGATTCGTTTGGTCTGGAGGGCTCCGCCGTGCTCACGCAGGCGCGCGTCTCGATCACGACGACCGATGATCTCGCCGCCATGCAGGGCGACTGGTACGCCGTGACTGCCGCGAAGGCGGAGATCGCGGTCATCTGGTCCGGGCAACTCTGGCACGAGCGGCTGATCATCCTCTCGGGCGCAGTGGTGCATTCCATTGCCTTCGGCATCCTCGGCCAGCAGACCACGCTGTCGCTGGAGGCTGGCCCGGCGTTGACGAGCCAGAGCATCAATGACGATGGACGCGACATCGGGACCGACTTCCCGGCGCCGTTGCTGGATGTTCTGGGCGCCA
>JBEEKA010000294.1:0-5427 GCA_041168985.1 Pseudomonadota bacterium
ATCGATACCGCGGACGTCTATTCGGCTTGGGTGCCGGGTCACCAGGGCGGCGAATCCGAAACGGTGATCGGCAACTGGCTCGCCCGGCGTGGTCGCCGCGATGACGTGATCATCGCCACCAAGGTGGGATGGGAGGCTGTACCGGACCGGAAGGGCCTGGGGCGCGGTTACATCCTGAAGACGGTGGAGGAATCCCTGCGACGGCTGCGCACGGATTACATCGACCTCTACTACTCGCACAAGGACGACCTCACGCTCGGCGTTGAGGAACCCCTGCGTGCCCACGAGCAGCTGCTGCGCGAAGGCAAGGTGCGCTGCATCGGCGCATCGAATTTTTCCGCGGCGCGCCTGCGCGAATCGCTGGTCGTCGATGGCCTGCCGAAATACGGGGTCCTGCAGCCTCATTACAACCTGCTGGAGCGTGCCGAGTTCGAAAACGCACTGCGACCGGTCTGCCTGCAGGCGGAACTCGGCGTGCTCACCTATTTCTCGCTGGCGAGCGGTTACCTCACGGGCAAGTACCGCAGCGGCGCCGACCTGGCCGGCAAGGCCCGCATGATGATGGCGGGACGGTATCTCGCCGCGGGCGGTCCGAAAGTGCTGGCCGCGCTGGATACCGTGGCCGCGGAGGCTGGCGCGTCGCAGGCGCAGGTTGCACTGGCCTGGCTGCTGGCCCAGCCGGCCGTCACGGCGCCCATCGCCAGCGCCACCTCGACTGCCCAGCTGGCCGAACTGATGGGTTCGGTAACCCTGCGCCTGGCCCCGGAGCAGCTTTCGTTGCTGTCTGCTTCCGGCGCTTAGCGCATTGATTTAAAACAGGTTTATTGCGGAACGCGGCGGGTTGGAACTGTTCGTCGCCGCAGTTTATGTGCGGAAAACCTTGACATTGGTGAAAAAAGGGCTTTTTCCGCAACGGAATGCATGTATAGAATCGGCGGTGATCGTTGGTCGTCCGTCTTCTGTCCTGTCGTGCCGGCAAGTGCGCGCGAGCTCTAGTGGAAGGGTCTCCGATCAGGTGATGGCACTTAAACGTTTGGAGATCGATACACATGGCGAAGATTTACGTGGGCAACCTGCCCTTCTCGGCGACCGACAGCGACATCCGCGCGCTGTTTGGCCAGCATGGCAACGTCGAGTCGGTTGCCCTGCCGACGGACCGTGAGACGGGTCGCCCGCGCGGCTTCGGCTTCGTCGAGATGCCGGCGGCGGACGCGCAGCGCGCGATCCAGGCCCTGAACGGCTACTCGATGAACGGCCGTCCGCTGCGCGTCAACGAAGCGCAGGACAAGCCGCGCACGGGCGGCGGTGGCGGTGGCTTCCGTGGTGGTTCGGGCGGCGGTGGCGGTGGCTTCCGCGGCGGCTCGGGCGGCGGTGGCGGCGGCGGTCGCTGGTAATCCAGCCAGGATGGGGCGGGGGCCGCAAGGACCCTGCGCTCCCCATCCACCAGGCACCTGATCGAAGGCCCGGGCATCCCGGGCCTTCGCGTTTCCGGAGAACGCAAGATGGCCATTCGCGCCGTGTTGAAAATGGGTGATCCGCGATTGCTGGATCGCGCCGCGGAGGTCACGGCGTTCGGCTCCCCCGACCTGATGTCGCTGCTCGATGACATGCGCGACACCATGGCCGCCGAGCAGGGCGCAGGACTTGCCGCGCCCCAGATCGGCGTCCCGCTTCGCGTCGTGATCTTCGGCTTCGAATCCAGCCCGCGTTACCCGGATGCGAAGCCGGTTCCGTACACGGAGCTCGTCAATCCCGTCCTCACGTTCCCCGACGACGAACTGGAGGAAGGCTGGGAGGGCTGCCTGTCGGTCCCCGGACTGCGTGGACGGGTGCCGCGACATCGTCGCCTTCGCTACCAGGGGTTTGATCCCCGTGGTGAACCCATCGACCGGACGGTCGACGGGTTCCATGCCCGGGTCGTGCAACACGAAGTCGACCATCTGGACGGCATCCTCTATCCGCGCCGTATCCGTGATCTGACGCAATTCGGTTTCCAGGATGTGCTGTAGCATCAGCACATGGACCACTACGACGTACTGGTGATCGGGACCGGCCCTGCCGGCGAGGGCGCGGCGATGATGGCTTCCAAGCACCACCGCAAGGTGGCTGTGGTGGAGCGGGAGATCGAGGTCGGCGGCGGCTGTACGCACTGGGGAACGATTCCCAGCAAGGCCCTGCGCCACGCGGTGAAGACACTCAGCGACGTGCGCGCGAATCCGCTGCTGCGCGACGTGGCCGCCCACATGAAGGTGACCTTCCCGCAGCTGCTGTCCAGCGCGGACCGCGTCATCGAGGCACAGGTGCAGATGCGCCAGCGCTTCTATGACCGCAACCGCGTCCCGGTGCTGGTGGGAAACGCGGCGTTCGTCGACGAACACACCGTCGAGATCTCGCCGAAAGCCGATGCCCCGTTCCGCGTGACGGCTGACTACATCGTCATCGCCACCGGATCCCGGCCCTACCGCCCGGCCGGCGTGGACTTCTCGCATCCCCGCGTGCGCGACAGCAACACGGTACTGCATTACAACGAGTCGCCGTTTTCGGTGACGATCTATGGCGCCGGCGTCATCGGATGCGAGTACGCCTCGATATTCCTGAACATGGGCTGCAAGGTGAACCTCGTGAACACGCAGGACCGCCTGCTGTCGTTCATGGACGAGGAGATCGCCGAGGCCCTGTCGTACCACCTGCGGGACCAAGGCTGCATCATCCGCCACAACGAGCAGTTCGAATCGCTCGAGGCGCGGGACCATGACGTGGTCGTGAAGCTGAAATCCGGCAGGGCCATCAAGTCCGACATGCTGCTGTGGGCGAACGGCCGCACGGGCAATACAGATGGCCTCAACCTCGAGGCCGTGGGCCTGTCGGCGAACCAGCGTGGCCAGATCAGCGTCAACGAGCATTACCAGACCGCCGTGCCGCACATCTTCGCGGCGGGCGATGTGATCGGACCTCCGGCGCTGGCCAGCGCCGCGTACCAGCAGGGCGGCCACGTCGGTGCCTTCATCGTCGATCCGGCGACGAAGCCTCCCAACCTCGAACTCGTGCCGAGCGGGATCTACACGATCCCCGAGATTTCCTCGGTGGGCAGGACCGAGCGCGAGCTGCAGGAGGCCCACGTGCCCTATGAGCTGGGGCACATCCACTTCAAGTCGCTGGCGCGCGCGCAAATGACGAACCAGCGGGTCGGCATGCTGAAACTGCTGTTCCATTCGGAAACGCTGCAGATACTCGGCGTGCACTGTTTCGGCGACAACGCGTCCGAGATCGTCCACATCGGGCAGTCCGTGATGGCGAATCCCGAGACGAACACGCTGCGCTATTTCGTGAACGCGACCTTCAACTATCCGACCATGGCCGAGGCGTACCGCATCGCCGCGTACAACGGGCTCAACCGCCTCGTCTGAGCCCGCGCCTGTCGGTGGGGGGCGACAGGAGGTTGCCCACGTCGCGCAGGCCTAGCATTCCCGTCCATGGAACGCCCCGGTATGCGGGGCATGCACGGAGAAGGCACATGGACAGATCCCTCATCATCGGCGTCATCGCCGGTGTGGTCATCGCGGGCGCCGGGGGCGCCATGGCGGCCTACAAGCCTTGGTCGACCCGGCCGCATTACGCCGAAGTCGTTGACGTGAAGCCTCTGCGGGAGACGCGGACCGAGTCCCGGGAAGAGTGCAGGGACGTTCCCGTCACCGTCCGCGACACACCCCGGGATGGGCACCGCATTGCCGGCACCGCGATCGGCGCAGTGGTTGGCGGCGTGCTGGGGCATCAGGTGGGCGGCGGCAGGGGGCGGGACCTCGCGACTGTCGCGGGTGCCGCGGCGGGCGGCTACGCCGGCAATCGGGTGCAGAAGGAATACCAGGACCGCAGGTCGCATACCGAAATGCATCGGGACTGCCGGCTCGTCGACGTCCCCCAGTCCGTGGTCGTCGGCTACGAAGTGACTTATCGGTTCAAGGGAGAGACCGGCACCTTGCGCATGGATCGCCGACCGGGCGAGCGCATCCTCGTCAAGGACGGGCAATGGGTGCCTCCGGCCGAAGAGGGCGCCAGGGCGCGCGGCTGACGCCGTCCCCTGCGACGACGATTGCAGGCATGCGGCGCGGCCGCTACCGTGCCGCGATGCCAACGAACCTGAGTCCGGGCCGCCCCAAGGGGCGGTCCCTCCAGCCGCTTCGCGCGCTGGCTCCCTTCCTGTACCCCTACTCCGGGCGACTGTTGTTCGCCCTGCTTGCACTGCTGGTCGCTTCCGGGGCGATGCTCGCGCTGCCTGTTGCCGTTCGACAACTCATCGACCACGGCATGGCGGCCGGAGACGCCGCGACGATCAACCGGTATTTCGGCGGCTTCCTGGGCGCCGCCGTCGTGTTCGGGGTGTTCGCCGCCCTGCGTTTCTATCTCGTCACCTGGCTGGGCGAGCGCGTGGTCGCGGATGTCCGTGCCGCGGTCTTCCGGCGCGTCGTGCAGATGGACCAGGCTTTCTTCGAAACCACGCGAACCGGCGAGGTGCTGTCGCGCCTGACGACGGACACCACGCTCGTGCAGTCGATCTCCGGCGTGGGCCTGTCCATCACGCTTCGTTCCACGCTGAACCTGCTGGGGGCGCTGGTCCTGATGGGGGCGACCAGCGCGTGGCTCATGGGAGTGACCGTGGCGATGGTGCCCGTTATCCTCTTGCCGCTGTTTGCCGTGGGACGGCAGGTACGGCGGCTGTCGCGTGACTCGCAGGATCGCATCGCCGATGCCAGCGCGCTGGCGGGCGAAACGCTGGGTGCGATGCAGACGGTCCAGGCCTTCACGCTGGAAGCCTTGCAGTCGGAACGATTCGCACGCGCGGCGGAAGACAGTTTCGAAACGGCTGTCCGCAGGAACCAGGTCCGGGCGCGACTGACCGCGCTCGGCACCATGCTGGTCATGGGTGCCGTGACGCTGGTGCTCTGGCTTGGCGCACGCGCGGTGCTGGCGGGTGAAATGAGTGCCGGGCAGTTGGGACAGTTCCTGTTGTACGCAGTCTTCGTGATGACGGCCGCCGCGGCTCTGATCGAGCAGTGGGGCGAGGTGCAGCGTGCCGCCGGCGCCATGGAACGGCTGGTGGAACTGCTTGATGCGAGGCCCGTCATCGCGGCGCCTTCCGATCCGCGGCATTTCGCAGGGCGTGTGACCGGTTCGATCCGTTTCGAGGGGCTTGGGTTCAGTTATCCCTCACGCCCGGACTCGCCGGCCCTGGCGGACATCGAACTGGAAATCCATCCGGGGGAAACCGTGGCCTTCGTCGGCCCGTCCGGCGCGGGCAAGAGCACGCTGTTCCAGTTGCTGCTCCGGTTCCACGACCCGGTGTCAGGCTGCATCCGCATCGACGGGCTCGACATCTCGCAGCTGGATCCGCAGGCTCTGCGTGCCTGCATCGGCCTCGTGCCGCAGGAA